>CAYXZF010000123.1:0-1660 GCA_964469845.1 uncultured Phocaeicola sp. | reverse complement strand
AGCGTTGTCATCCGTATACAGATGCTGAAATGCGCGTCGCTTCACCTCGGTGGCAGAACTCTGCCATTAAGGTGGCAGTGTACTGCCACCATGTAACATTCGCTGGCACAGTGCTCTCCAATCGGGTGTGAAGGGGTGAAAGGGGATTTTTCACTCTCCCTTCACATTAAGACGCTGGCTGTCAGCGGGTTGAGGACGTGTGACGGGAGTGAACCCTTTATCTGTCAATAATATACAGAGTCTGTTTGGTTGGCCTTCCGGATGGGTATGTCATGTTTTTAGGCGCTTGCTCGTTTCATGCGAATAACTTTTTGTTAGAAAATATGTCATCAAAAAAAGCAAATTTGTTGGTTTGAATTTATATATTTGCGTTTTTAATATCTGAAATGGCATGAAAAACAAATTATATATATTTTTATTGCCGGCACTGCTGTGTTTGGCGGGGTGTCGGGACAGTCGGCTCATCACCGACAGCTTGAACCGTGCCGAGGCATGGATGGAGGAACATCCCGACTCTGCCCGTGCGGCACTTTCCGCTCTTTCTTTCGATGAAATCAGGCAAAGTGACAACCGCGCCCGCTACGCCCTGCTTTACACCCAAATGCAAGACAAGAACTACATGGACGAAACCGACGATTCGCTCATCAGCGTGGCGGCGGACTACTACCGTCACACCGATGATGTGCGCCGCCGTTTCCTTTCCTGTTATTATAAAGGTAAGGTGCTTTTCAACGGTGGAAACCATCTGAACGCCATGTCTTATTATATGGAAGCGGAACAATTGGCTGATGCGGTAAATGACGGTTATCTTGTCGGTTTGCTTTATTCGGAGTTTGGGAGAATATACCGCTTTAGTTATGATTATTCCAAGAGTCTGGAGGCTTACCGGAAAGCCGCGGAGTGTTACGGACAAGTCGGAAAACTTCGTCATCGAAACTATATGCTGTACAACCAAAGTTACATTTGTCGGAATCTGAATCGGTTGGTCGAAAGTGAGCGGTTGCTTCAAGAAACCTTGGCTTTGGCAAAGGAGGATGCCGACCTGAATCTGATGAAATTGTGCATAGGCGACAGGGTGATGCTGTGTATTGAAGAAAGCAGGATGTCGGAAGCTCAGACGCTTTATTCGGAATTGAAGTCGTTGGCGGGTGAAGATTACGGTTCTTCTTCGTTTATGGGAAAACTGGCGATAATGTATGCTTCGGAAAAGAATTTTCCATTGGCGGATCGATGTCTGCAAAAAGGATGGAAACTTGCCGAAAGTAAGACGGACTCTGTCAATTTGTATCTGGCGTCTGCTGAAGTACATAGTTTTCAGAGTAACGGAAAGGTATCTTATCAGGAGATGATGAAAGGAGTTACGATGCAAAATGAAAGCGTTCGTCAAGTGTTGCGGCAGCCTGTCTTGACTTCCCAACGCGATTATTTGTCGGAAAAACTGGAACTTGAGGTATATCGGAATCGTATGGGAAAACTCTTGACTTTGGTTTCCGTTCTTCTTTTCCTCTTGTTGTTTGTCGTGCTTGTGTATGTGTTTGTCCGGTTGTTTCGGAAATACAGGAAAAAATCTCGAATGGTTATCAGCCATTTGCGAAGTGAAAGGCATAAGTTAGAAGAAGAGAGGGGCAGGATAGCTTTGGCTTTTGAACGGCTGAATGAA
>CAYXZF010000122.1:0-1687 GCA_964469845.1 uncultured Phocaeicola sp. | reverse complement strand
GCAGTATATTTCAGTCGTGGATTAAGGGCACTATACTATCGCTGAATAGTTACGACATTTTTTTCCCGCCTTAAAAAAAATAAAATCGCATTCAAACAAACGAGAAACTTCGGCTTCAAGTTCGGCGTAACAAGGTGGCGCGCACACGGCTCAATGTTTCGGGCGTCATCTGGAGGAGCGAAGCAATGTATTGCGAAGGAGCGCGCCGGGTGATTTCCGGATGCTTTTGCGCCAACTTGGCATAACGTTCCTGCACTGGCTCAAAGCGAAGAATATCCGCCTTGAATTGAGATTCGAGCAGAGACAATTCAAAAATCCGGCGATACATCCGTTCGATGTCCCAGTACCTGACGGCCAAAGCCTCCATGTCCGCTTTCGGAATTTCCCAGATGAGGGACGGTTCGAGCACTTCGACCATCAGACGGGTGGGAACTTCGTTGAAATAGCTCTCCAGACAGATTATCATGGAATTTTCGTAACCGATGTGTTCCGTCAAGTCCTTGTTGTTCTTGAAGTAAAACTGACGCGTCATGCCCCGTTCGATAAAAAGCATCGAGCGGCACACGGCATCGGCGTCCAACACACGTTCGCCTTTGCGGTACTTCCTCCCCACCAATATGCCCGCCAACGCATGAAGACTTTCGGACGATAAGGCCCCGTTCACCCGCGCTATGGCTTCGGCTGCATCTATCTTACTCACTTTCGTTGTCATATTCTGCTGTTTTTTCCATTCAAGGCGCAAATTTAGTCAATTATTGCTTCCGCCGATGACTTTTCGTCCTATTTTTTGGCGATAACCCGATTTATCAGAAACCTGAAGATACGCCTGCCAAAGCCGACCCATCCCGACCGGCTTCGGCACATGCGAAAAGCAAAAGAAAAACTTTCCTAAGAGTTTTTTCATAAACACCTAAAGATTTTTTTTTAAACATATAGGTCTTTTTGAAATTATTGTTCTACTTTTACGCCCGGAAAAGTAAAGATGAAGAAATGAAGAAACACATGAAAAAAGCGGCATTGCTGTTCGGAATGGCAATGGCAGTTCCTGTAACCGGCGCGGCACAGGACAAAGTAGAGGCAAGCGTAGGCGCCGACTTGGTGAGCGGATACATTTGGCGCGGTCAGGACTTGGGCAACGTCAGCATCCAGCCCTCACTCTCCGTAGCCTATAAGGGTCTTTCACTCACCGCATGGGGTTCGGCCGGCATCGATGGCGATGACGACAAGGAGATTGACCTGACTCTGGCGTACGAAACGGGCGGATTCAGCATCTCGGTGACCGACTATTGGACGGCACCGGCCGGAGAAAGCACAAAATTCTTCCACTTCGGAGCACACTCCACGGCACACGTGTTCGAAGCACAGATAGGTTATGACTTCGGTCCGCTGGCCGTCAACTGGTACACAAACTTCGCCGGTGCGGACGGAGTAAACAAAGACGGCGACAGAGCCTACTCTTCGTACGTGTCCGTCGCAGCTCCTTTCAATCTGGGAGGGCTGGAGTGGACAGCCGAAATAGGTGCCACCCCTTGGGCTACGGACTACTATGCCGATGCCGACGGATTTACCGTATGCGACATCAGCGTGGCAGCTTCAAAGGAAATCAAGATAACCGACGCGTTCAGCCTCCCGGTTTTCGCCAAGGCCACTTGGAATCCCGCCACCGAAGGTGCTTACGTGACATTCG
>CAYXZF010000121.1:0-1919 GCA_964469845.1 uncultured Phocaeicola sp. | reverse complement strand
AAAATAAAAAACCTTTTTGAATGCCCACAGCCATTTTAAATGAAAGAGCCGTGCCGCCGCAACCTTTTTTTATGCCTATTATTAGGATTTCTGCGGAGAAATTTGTTCCTTTGCACTTTAAAAAGATTAAAAAACGAAAGAATATGTTCAGAAGTCATACTTGCGGCGAGCTTAGACTGGCCGATGCAGGAAAAACAGTGACGCTGGCCGGATGGGTGCAGCGGGCACGAAAGATGGGAGGGATGACCTTTGTGGATCTCCGCGATCGTTATGGTATTACACAATTGGTGTTCAACACGGAAACGAATGCGGAATTGTGCGAACAAGCCAATCACTTGGGACGTGAATTTGTCATCCAAGTGACGGGTGTGGTGAACGAGCGTTCGAATAAGAACTTGAATATCCCGACCGGAGAAATTGAAATCATCGCTTCGGAACTGAATGTGCTGAACAGTGCCTTGACGCCTCCGTTCACCATCGAAGATAACAGCGATGGCGGTGACGACATCCGCATGAAGTACCGTTACCTGGACTTGCGCCGTACACCGGTACGCAAGAACTTGGAGTTGCGACACAAGATGACAATGGAAGTTCGCCGTTACCTCGACAGCAAAGGTTTCTTGGAGATAGAGACGCCGATGCTGGTAGGCTCAACACCGGAAGGTGCCCGCGACTTTGTTGTGCCCAGCCGTATGAATCCGGGACAGTTCTATGCCTTACCCCAGTCACCGCAAACGCTGAAGCAGTTGCTGATGGTTTCGGGCATGGATCGCTATTTCCAGATAGTGAAGTGTTTCCGAGACGAAGACTTGCGTGCCGACCGCCAGCCGGAATTTACACAGATAGACTGCGAAATGAGTTTCGTGGAGCAGGAGGATGTCATCAACTTGTTTGAAGGCATGGCCAAGCATCTGTTCAAAGAGCTTCGCGGAGTAGAACTGACCGAACCGTTCATCCGTATGCCGTGGGCCGACGCCATGAAGTATTACGGCAGTGACAAACCGGACCTCCGTTTCGGCATGAAGTTTGTGGAACTGATGGACATCATGAAGGGACACGGATTCGGTGTGTTTGACAATGCGGCCTACATCGGCGGTATCTGTGCGGAAGGGGCAGCCACCTATACACGCAAGCAACTTGACCAACTGACGGACTACGTAAAACGTCCGCAAATCGGTGCCAAGGGAATGGTATACGCCCGGGTGGAAGCGGATGGAAACGTGAAATCGAGTGTAGATAAGTTCTATACGCAGGAAGTGTTGCAGCAGATGAAGGAAGCGTTCGGCGCCAAACCGGGTGACTTGATTCTGATTCTGAGCGGTGACGACGCGATGAAGACGCGCAAGCAACTTTGCGAACTCCGTCTGGAAATGGGTCGTCAATTGGGACTTCGTGACAAGAACCAATTCGCTTGTTTGTGGGTAGTGGACTTCCCGATGTTTGAATGGAGCGAGGAAGAAGGCCGACTGATGGCTATGCACCACCCGTTCACTCACCCGAAAGACGAAGACATTCCTTTGCTGGATACCGACCCGGCAGCGGTTCGTGCCGATGCCTACGACATGGTGGTCAATGGGGTAGAAGTGGGCGGAGGTTCCATCCGTATCCACGATTCGCAACTACAGGCGAAGATGTTCGAGATTTTGGGCTTTACACCCGAAAAGGCTCAGGAACAGTTCGGTTTCTTGATGAACGCTTTCAAGTTCGGCGCACCTCCTCATGGTGGCTTGGCTTACGGGCTCGACCGTTGGGTGTCGTTATTTGCCGGACTCGACAGCATACGCGACTGCATCGCTTTCCCAAAGAACAACAGCGGCCGCGATGTGATGCTGGATGCACCGGCAGCCCTCGACCAAAAGCAGTTGGACGAGTTGCAGTTGGCATTGAATCTGACAGAATAAAGCATAAGAAAAGGAGGC
>CAYXZF010000120.1:0-2123 GCA_964469845.1 uncultured Phocaeicola sp. | reverse complement strand
CAAGCCTTATTCGGGGCTTGATGACCCGTCATGCCCTATCGCTGAATAGTTACCCAATCCTTTAAAAGAAGCACGACACACAATCATCCCGATATCAAGAAAATATGCTTCTACTTTGACCGCGCCTTTCTAACCATAAGAGACGTAAGAGGCTGTGTCGTAATTAAGGTTTACGGCGCAGCCTCTTTTCTGTTTCTTCTTTCCACAAAGAAATGTATCGACAAGTTGAACGCTTTAAAAAGCATGGAAAATACTGTCTTCCAAAGGTTTGCCCATGGACCACACGGCACGGACGTTCTGTTTGTCGTCCAGTATCAAGATGTCCGCATCCTTACCCTTTTCCAACGAACCTTTGCGGTCGTACACGTTCATCAGGCGGGCGGGAGTTTCGGTCGCCATTTGGAGTACATGTTCCAGTTGCACACCCGCCTTCACCATGTTCTGCACCAGCACATCCATCGTGGCGATGCTTCCTGCCAGCTGTTCATGATCCTTGGTCTTGCACACGCCGTCTTCGAGGATGATGTTCGACTCCTTGACCGTTTCGGTTCCCGCCGCAGCATACGCCAAGGCGTCTGTCACCAGACAAGTCTTTGACGGCCCCTTCACCTTGTAGGCCAAGCGGAGAATGGTAGCCGGCAAGTGATGCCCGTCGGCAATGAGTTCGATGGTCATGTCGTCGGTCAGATATACGCTCTCCACCGTACCTTCGTACTTATACTCGCGGCATTTGTGGAAACCGGGCATACCGTTGTAAAAATGGGAAGTATGCGTAAAGCCGGCTTCGAAAGCCGCCTTGACCAACGGATATTCGGCTTCGGTATAGGAGATGGCCGCGAGGATTCCTTTCGACTTGAGGTAACGGGCGAAGTCCAAGGCCCCCGGCACTTCGGGCGAAGCGTCCCAACGCTTGATGCAGCGGGTAGACTCCACCAAGGAGGTGTATTCCTCTACATCGGGCTCGCAAAGTTTGTCGCCAAACTGGTCGCTGGCACGCTTCGGAGTGAGGTACGGGCCTTCAAGGTGCAAGCCCATGACCGGACTGCCCGGCTCGTCCATCAGTTTTTCGCAAATGGCCGCCGCCTTGCGGATGTCATCGAAAGAAGACGAAGAGAGTGTGGGGAACAGGGTGGTAGCGCCATGCTTGCGGTGCGCCACCACCGCCTTGCGGAACGCCTCTTCGGTACACTCCGTAAAGTCGTGTCCGCCGCCTCCGTGAGCGTGCATACATACATAGCCCGGCACGATGAACATGCCGCGCGCATCGACCTGCGACACGCCCGTCAAGGGTAAATCGCAATTTGTCACTTCCAATATCTTGCCATCCCGTATCAGGACGGAGCCATCTTCAATCCAGCCTTGAGGGGTAAAAATCCTACCGTTAATAATTTGAGTCAGCATAATGATATGTATTAGAATGTTTTTATTCTGTAAAAGTGCAAAAGTAGAAAAAGAAAATCAATTCCAACCATTTTTCCATACTATTTTTCATCTTCGGTCGGTTCCTTTACGACGCCGGCCGTTTCCGCTTCAGCGTAAAGATGGGCAAATAGACAAAAATGCCGAATATAGACATCAACAGTCCGCCGATGGTACCGGCCGCCAACGGAAACCAAAACGCTTCTTTCCCCTCGCCTACCATGAAGGGTATGAACCCGAGGATGGTGGAAACAACCGTCAGAAAGATGGGAACGATTTTGGCGTTCCAAGCCTTGATGTAAGCACGCATCGGAGACAGACGGCGGAAACGGCATCGGACGGCATTGTATTCGTTCAGGATGTAGATGCTGGCGTTCACCGTAATGCCGCACAAAAGCACGAACGAGGCGAAGCCCCCCTGATCGAAGTTCAGCCCGAAGAGGTAGAACGTCAGGAAGACCCCGATGTAAGAAACGGGGATGACAAAAATGATGGCCAGCGGCTGCTTCAAAGAATTGAACAGAATGGCGGTGGTAAAGAAGATGATGGCTATCACAATCAGCAACAAAGCATACTGCTTGTAGTCCTTCTCGCCCCAACTCCAAAACTGTTGGTCGTCCTCTGCCACGTACCCCATAGGCAACAACTTGTTGAACTCCTCCAGTTCCCGCTTCAGCAGTTTCCGTCCCTGCTCCGATGAACCG
>CAYXZF010000119.1:0-2528 GCA_964469845.1 uncultured Phocaeicola sp. | reverse complement strand
TAAGAAACGGAACTTTTAATTTACGCTATATCCCTCATAATCAAGGATATAACTATCCCTTAAAAAAACGTTTAATAAAACGACTAAAGTGCAAGCCTATCAAATCCGAGAATACTCATTCGCGCTTGCGTAAAAAGACAATCGTCCGTCAGTCGATAATCCCCTGCTTCTTCAGTTCTTCGGCGGCAATTTCCAATTCCCCGTACCAAGCTTCACCAAACTTGCGAATCAACGGTTCTTTCAGAAACTTATACACCGGGAGATTCTCTTTTTGTCCCAACAGCACCGCCGCCTTGCATACATTCCAGCGATGATAATTCACCGCCTTGTAAAGACCGTAATCGCCTACGCGGATGGGATAAAGCGCACACGACACCGGTTTGCAGAAATTCACTTTACCGGCACGATAAGCCTTTTCGATGGCACAGAGGCAATTGCCCTTTTCATCGTAACAAGTAAACACACAGTCCTTGCCGTTCACAATACTGGTCACCAAGTCGCCTTCCTCATCGGTATAAACCACTCCCTGTCGGTCAATTACCGCCTGCGCTTCGGGAGCCAAGTCGTCCCAAACGACCGGAAGCACTTCCTCCAGTTTCTCTACTTCGTCAAATTCCACGGGTGCTCCGGCATCGCCCTCAATACAACATTCCCCTTTACAGGCACTCAAGTCGCAAAGGAACTTTTCGCGCAGTACATCGAGGCTGACTACCACATCATCTATTTGTATCATCTTTTTTCATGCTTCTATAATAAAGATACGGATTACACAGACCGGCACGGGGCTTCAGCAAATGAATCCATCCGCCCTTCCCGTGAAATCCATGTAATCCGTATCCCTCGTTATTTCTTATTACTTAATCAAGTCGCGTCCGGTCATTTCAGCCGGTTGGGGCATGCCCAGAATGTGAAGAACAGACGGAGCCACGTCAGCCAATACACCGTTCTCTACCTTGGCATTCTTGTTTTCGGTAACATAGACAAACGGAACCGGATTCAAGGAGTGGGCGGTGTTTACAGAACCGTCTTCGTTCAAAGCATGGTCGGCATTGCCGTGGTCGGCGATGATAATCACTTCGTAACCGTTAGCCTTGGCTGCTTCCACGGTATCCTTCACACAGTTGTCGATGGCCACGACAGCCTTTTCGATGGCTTCGTAAACACCGGTGTGACCCACCATGTCACCGTTGGCATAGTTCACCACGATAAAATCATACTTTTGGGTATGAATGGCTTCCACCAACTTGTCCTTCACTTCGTAAGCGCTCATTTCCGGCTTCAGGTCGTAAGTGGCTACCTTCGGAGAGGGAACCAAGATACGGTCTTCGGCATCATACGGAGTTTCGCGACCACCGTTAAAGAAGAAGGTCACGTGAGCATATTTTTCTGTTTCGGCAATGTGAAGCTGAGTCTTGCCGTTGGCGGCGAGGTATTCGCCCAAAGTAGCCTGTACGTTTTCCTTGTCGAACAGAATGTGAACCCCCTTAAACGAGGCGTCATACGGGGTCATGCAATAATACTGCAAGCCCGGTATGGTGTGCATGCCCTGTTCCGGCATGTCCTGCTGAGTCAATACGACCGTCAATTCCTTCGCACGGTCATTGCGGTAGTTAAAGAAGATTACCACATCGCCTTCCTTGATGGTGCCGTCTACGGCCGCATTGCGGATAGGCTTGATAAATTCATCGGTCACACCTTCATCGTAGCTTTCCTGCATAGCCTGTACCATGTCGGTCGCGCTCTTGCCCTTGCCTTCCACCAAAAGGTCGTAGGCTTCCTTCACACGTTCCCAACGTTTGTCGCGGTCCATGGCATAGAAACGACCCACTATAGAAGCAATGGTACCTGCACTCTGCGCGCAATGAGCTGTAAGCTGTTCGATAAATCCCTTACCGCTCTTCGGGTCGGTGTCACGACCGTCCATGAAGCAGTGGATGAAGGTACGTTCGCCTACGCCATATTCCTTGGCGATGTCACAAAGTTTGAACAGATGCACCAGTGAGCTGTGCACGCCGCCGTTGGAAGTCAGCCCCATGAAGTGTACGTTTTTACCGTTTTCCTTAGCATAGCTGAAAGCGGAAACCACTTCCTTATTTTGCAGGATGCTGTTGTCGGCACAGGCACGGTTAATCTTTACCAAGTCTTGATAAACGATGCGTCCGGCACCGATGTTCAAGTGTCCTACTTCGGAGTTACCCATCTGTCCGTCGGGCAAACCTACATTCTCGCCACTGGCTTGCAACTGAGCGTGCGGATAGTGGGCCAACAAACTGTCCCAATAAGGAGTGGGAGTATTGAAAATCACATCGTCTTTTCCTTGATCGCCGATTCCCCAGCCGTCAAGAATCATTAAAAGGGCTTTCTTGCTCATAATTTTATTTCAGTTAAAGTTATTGTCTCTGTTTTCAAGCTGCAAAGTTATAAAAAAGCATCCGTAATCCCGTATGTTTCACATCTTTTTATTTACGAAGAGGCACGGCTCTTTCATTTAAAACGAAATAAACGACATAGCCCCCTTACCCGGTTCG
>CAYXZF010000118.1:0-2741 GCA_964469845.1 uncultured Phocaeicola sp. | reverse complement strand
GAACAACGTAATAATCAATATTCAAAGAGTATGATGACAACAGAAAAGAAAATTATAGGTAGCTGCCCTCTATGTGGCGGCAACGTAGTGAAGACCTGCAAGGGGTATCGCTGTGAGAATAATATGGGAGAGAATCCCTCGTGTGTATTGAACATCAATGCCATTCTTGGAAACCGCAAGATGGCTGATAACGAAATAGCGGAACTGCTTGCCGATCGTTCTGTTCTACTGGACGGTTTCGCCAGTAAGGAAGGCAAAACCTTTCCTACCGTGCTTGAACTGGCAGATGACGGGAATATCAATATGCAGCCGGTTATCGGAAAGTGCCCTCATTGCGGTGGTGAAATCCGTGTGGGGAGTCGTGCCTTCAACTGCTCCAATTATAGTAATCAGGAAGCACCCTGTTCGTTTGCCATCTGGCGAAACATCGGTGGGCATCAGGTGACTTTGGCTGAAGCCAAGGAACTTTGTGAAAAAGGTATCACTTCTGCAGAACTGGAAATGTATCGTGAGGACGGTGCGGTGTACCGCAAGCGTCTGGGTGTTTCTCCTGACAAACTCCAAATCGTGAAGATATGAGACCGGGTACAAGATTAGCCATTATATTGGCTTCGATTATTCTGTTTTGGGGTGTTGTCGGTTACTTGGTATTCCGTGGCGATAATCCGAAGAAGCGTGCTGTCGAGGTGGCAGAATTGGCATTGAAGGTTTCGGTGGATAATCCGAAATCTGTCAAGATTATCGGTATCAGCCAGCCGGATTCCGTGTTTGGCAGGGAGTATATTACAATGGACGAGAAGATGTCTATCTCCATGGCGATGATGAAAGTCAACGAGAAGGTGATGAAACTTACTGACGGGTTGGAGAATTTCAATCCTGACGATAAGGAGATTTCCGTGCTGATGGAGCGTCAGATGGAGGCGATGTCGGTGCTCCGTTCCATGACTCCACAGGCAAATGATAATGTCACAAAATCATTTACGGGTTGGAAAGTAAAGATTGAGTATGAGGGCAAGGATTCAGGCGGTAAGCCTTATCACTCCGAATACTGGTTCATATTAGACAAGGAGGCTCAATGTGTCATCAAGTCGTTTGAGATTCCTTTGATGTAAATCCATACAGCAAATACTTTTTCTTCATCCCCGGCATCCGGGACCAAAGAGGTCAAGGGTGTCGGGGATTTTTGTGCCTGTTATCTTCATTCGGTCATCCGCGCTCCCGGTTCGATTTTCCGATACAAAGTAACGGAGGGCGGTGCCGACAGCAAATGCCGTTTCTCTTGCCTGCACGGAAAGCGGACGGCAGCCTTCCGCAATTTGTGCCAAATTGGGTATTCCGTCTCTTTCCGCTTGCCACATTTGCCTTACGCCCCTTATTCCCTCCGTGTGTGGGGCATCGTAAAAAACACCCGGAAGCGAGAAGCCAAAAGGCTTCAAACAAAAGGGAAAAAATTAAAACGTATGAGCATCACACTTAAAGACAGAAAGGAAACGATAAACCTCAGAGGGAATGTTTACGAACTGACCCTATTGTGGAACAGAGAGGACATCCGCAGATGTACTTTCGGTATGGCGCCCGATTATGCCCATATCCGCAAGGACGGCAAGAACTTCGCTTGCATTACTTGCTACTCCAATGATACAGGTTTTTCGGTGGTGAGTTTCCATCGCTTGTTGGTTAAGCCGGAGTGGGAAGTGTTGTTCCGCAGTGAGGACATCAATACCATTCCATTGGAGGAACTTTTGGAGAGGCTACCGATATGGTAGTCAATGTATAATAACTTAAAACGAACATATATGAAAGGGACAGAGCAATTCAAGGCAATTATCAAGAACTATCTTGACAACAGGGCAAAGGAGGATGAACTCTTCCGAGTGAAATATGAAGCTACAGCACGTAGTATTGATGATATAGTAACCTATATTCTCAATGAAGTTCAACATTCAGGTTGTTGCGGTTTTTCCGATATGGAGGTGTTTTCTATGGCAGTCCACGCAGCAGAAGAACCTACATTGATAATTGGTGATCCGTTATCTTGTAATGTTGTCGTGAACCATCATATAGACCTGACCGAAGAGGAAAAGGCAGAACAGAGGGACATTGCCCTCAAACGCTACCAAGAGGAGGAGCTTCGGAAGATACAAGTCAGAAACTCCCGACCCAAACCAAGCAAACCCAAAGTTCCCCAACAAGCCGAGTTATCACTATTTGATTTTTAAGCGTATGAAGCCGAGAAACAAGTTTGAGAAATTGGTGGCAGCTTCCAACAAGGAGCTGACCGCCATCGGCTCTAAAGCCGTGGAGTGGGCAGTAAGAAACGTAGTGAAGCATATTGCGTTCCGTACATCCGAACACAAATGCACGTGTGGCGATTGCGGTAAGAAATTTGACTATAAGGGAAAAGGCAAGTCTGTCCGTTGCCCCCATTGCGGACACCGTTTGCAAGTGACTGATACGTTGAAACGCATACACCAAGAGAAAAGCTACTTTTCTTCCCTTGAAGTTATTGGGAACTTACAAGTACAGAGAGTATTCTTGCTGACCATCCTATACAGCAAAGGGAAGCCGATGGATTTTTACTATGATGAAGTATGCCGTCTGTGGCTCAATGCCAAAGGACAAGTGGCGGTTACTTCAAGAATGAAAGCCAGAGGTTATTATCAAGACAGCTTTAGTTTTGCCAGTCTGATAGAGTTAAGGAGAATGTCAGATGTCTATATGGTCATATCCGACACTTATAC
>CAYXZF010000117.1:0-2848 GCA_964469845.1 uncultured Phocaeicola sp. | reverse complement strand
AATAACTTGCCACAGTTTTTCAATCGTATTGATTGGATAATTGCTCATAACTCTTTTATTGCAAACTTAAAGTTACGGGGTTTTCTCAATTAGCCGCTTGATTAACAGATAAATATCAAATCATCTCAAAACAAATCCTAAAAGAAAATGAATACCATTAGAAACCTACGACCTTCCCAAACGCTGGTTACATACTCGATTATCATATCAGCAATCGTTGGTTATGCCGTTTATTATGCGTTTACGGACGGAAATGCTTCAGTAAAACTTGCTTCAGTCCTTTAAAAAGTTCCACAGCCGCTTCCTTTCGCAGCTCATAGATTTTCATACCCTGCATTCACTCCTTTCACCACCCGTTAATGCGTTGATTATCAAAACATCCATGTGAAAGGGATTTCAAAAAGCTCCTTTCACCGTTTCACACTGGGTGCTTGGAGCCTTTTCCCTCTCTGCTGGATGAAAAAACCGATTGGAAATTCTTCTTGCATCCGCATAAAGAGGCCGGAATGTACGTTGTGCCACCTCGATGGCATTTCTCTGCCACTTAGGTGGCAGTACTCTGCCAACGTGTTGCACAGCCTTGGCAACTTATGTGAAGCGCTCCATTTACCCGGATGTTTTATTCATCATACAGCTTTCATCCGGTTCCGGGTTTCGTAAGATGTCTCGATTACTGACTTCCGGTGTGAATCAGGGTGGAAGTGTTAGTGTGAAAGGAGATTTTTTGCTCTCCTTTCACACTAACACATTGTCTGACAGTGGATTGAGAATGCGTGACGGGAGTGAACCCTTGCAGAGGAAATAACAGTAATGATGCAGGTAAGGGTTGCTTAATAGCATATAAACTGTATCTTATTCCTGTTTTATTTCGATGCTGCTGTCAGTACTCCCTTGTACGTCTGCGGACTTTGAAGCACTTCGATGGCTTTCTTCAAGTCGCGGTCTTCCTTCAAGGTTTCTTGCACGGCTCCCTTCTCGTAATAATAACGCTTGACGATTTCTTCCGCCAGCAGGGGCTTGATGTCCTTGGCAAAGCGATCCAATTCGAGATCGAGGTTGTGCTTCAACTTGTCCTCCAATGCCGCGAACTCGGTCGAAGCTCCTTCCAGATAGCCCTCGAATTCGGCCATCTCTTTCAGTTTCTTCAGCATCGCTTCGCTCTGACGGTCGTAAGTAAAGCCGCGTTTCTTCAGCATCGCCTTGAAGTCGGCATAATCTTCCTCGGTCAACCGGAAATCTTCCACACGACCTATGGTGGGATGAGCGATGACATAGCGGGTAGCGTAATCGAATATCATGTCTTCGTTCAACAAGTAAAAGACGATGTTCGGAGCCTTGTCCATCTTTACCTCGATGTCGGGACGGATACCTCCTCCATCGCGCACCTCACGACCGGCTTCCGTGTGAAAGACATGGGTCAAGCTGTCCGGCGTCCGAGCGATGGAACCGTCGGCGTTACGCTTGGAGTAGTCGATGGCCTGCACACACCGTCCGCTGGGAATATAGTATTTGGAAGTCGTTATTTTCATGCTGCTGTTGTAAGGCAGGTAACGGAGGGTCTGCACCAGTCCCTTGCCGAACGTACGATTGCCGATGATAACCGCCCGGTCGAGATCCTGCAACGAACCGGAAAGGATTTCGGCGGCCGAAGCCGTACCTCCATCCACCAACACCGCCAACGGAATGTCGAGGTCGAGCGGTTCGTTGGCAGTGCGATACGTGTGTTCCGTCTGCTTCACCTTGCCCTTCGTCACTACAATGTCTTTTCCCTTCGGTACGAAGAAATTCACCACATCCACCGCTTCATTCAGCAAGCCTCCTCCGTTGCCGCGCAGGTCGATAACCAGCGAAGTGGCTCCCCGCTGCTTCAGCTCGATAAACGCTTTCTTGATTTCCTTGGCACAGCCCTCCATCGAGAAGGTGCTGATGTAGAGATAGCCGATACTGTCGTTCAGCATATTATAATAAGGTATGGGATTAGTCCGAATGGTGCCGCGCGTGATTTTGAACTCCATCGGCACGTAAGTGCTGTCCGAAGTCGGTCGGTCTACCTTCACTACGCAAATGGTTCCCGGCTCACCGCGGAGGTTGTCGCTTACATACGAAGTCAGTTCATTCGGCTGCTTGTCGCCCAACGACATATCCTTTCCGTTGATTACCAAAATAATGTCGCCCGCTTTCAGACCGGCCTCAGCCGCCGGATTGCCTTCCGAAGGTTCGATGACGGCCACCCGCTTGCGAGGCGTATAGTAGCGAATGACGGAACCTACCCCGCCAAACTTGCCGCTGGTCATCTCTTTCAGCGTATTGTCTTCCTCCGGATAATACTCCGTGTAAGGGTCGGTCTTGGCGAGCATGGCGTTGATGCCGTACTCTATCACCTCCTTCGGGTCGATGGAGTCCACATAAAACAAGTCCAATTCTTTGAACACGGCATTGAACACATCCAGATTCTTCACGATTTGAAAATTGCGGTCGTCCGACTTATTGAAAGCGAAGAATATGCTTCCCACCGCGAAAAGGCATACCAACACCCCTATTTTCTTTCCATTTATCTTTCTTTTCATACTTCTTTTGTTTTGCGACTACAAAAATAACGTATAATTCCGTACCAAAGGCAGAAGTCCGTCATTATTTAACTTTATTTCTTTCGCTTTTCGCTTACAGCCTGTCTTTGAAACGCAAAAGACGCCTTTCTCAAACTTTTTTTTGCCTTTCGGCTATTTTTTTCGGTCAAAGTATTGCACGATTCAAAAAAAGCATTTATCTTTGCACCGCAATTGAGAAAAACACTCTTCCTTAGCTCAGTCGGTTAGAGCATCTGACTGTTAATCAGAGGGTCCTTGGT
>CAYXZF010000116.1:0-3001 GCA_964469845.1 uncultured Phocaeicola sp. | reverse complement strand
AACCCTGGACCCACTGATTAAGAGTCAGTTGCTCTACCAACTGAGCTAAGGATGCGTTCATTTCCGATTTGCGGTTGCAAAGGTACGGCTTTTTTTTGATTCTACAAGTTTTTTCGATATATTTTTCCTCTTTTTTTCGAACGATTAATCAAACTCATAAAGTCCGGTAGGTGTATTTCGCTTTAATGCAACGAGTTGCACGTCTTTTCCTGCAATCACGCCTTTATGTTGCAAGTGCATTTCCACCGTCTTGTATGCCAGTTCGGGGTGGTTGTTGTCCTTGCTAAGGTGGCACAGCCAGATATACTTCAGTCCTTCGTGGATGTGTTCGGCCAAGAATTCGGCTGTGTCCCGATTGCACATGTGCCCGTTCGAGCCCGCTATGCGCTCTTTCAAGTGGAAAGGGTAGGGGCCCATTTTCAGCATTTCCTCGTCATAGTTGGCTTCGATAATCAGGTAATTGGCTCTGCAAATGTACTTGGCGGCGGTGGGGGTGATGTGTCCCATGTCGGTCAGAAAACAGAATACTTTTCCGTCCGCTTCAATGCAATATCCCACATTGTCCGTTCCGTCGTGAGGAACTTCAAAAGCCGTTATGCGGAAATCTTCCAGCAGGAGAGGGGTTTCTTTGGTCAGATGTCGGACACTGGCCGACAATTTTTCCGTCATGCAATAGCTTCGGTTGATGCCTTTGTGAATTTCCGGGGTGGAGTAGACCGGAATGCCATACTTCTCGCCCAAGACGCCCACCGCCTTGATGTGGTCGGCATGGTCGTGAGTCACCAATATGGCGCATATCGTTTCAAAGGGCAAGGCATACTCTTTGAACACTTTCTTGATGGTGCGCACACCGATGCCCGCATCAATCAATATACCGTAGTGCTCTGTTCCCAGATAATAACAATTGCCGCTACTTCCGCTGGCCAGGCTTAAGAATCTTATTTTCATTTCGTTATCTTCGTTTTAGATGGGCGGCCGATGGGGCTGCCGTGCAAAAGTGTGCAAAGATACAAAATCTTTTCTTAGGTTAAAGTAAGCGGGAATCAGTTTAAAATCCTATATTTGCATTCGTTTTGAAGATTTATTTGTATGAAACCACAGATTCTCATCAGCGCGGCGACCGCAGGCAGCGGGAAGACTCTTCTCGCGATGGGATTGTTGCGCGCCTTGAAAAAACGTGGAATGAAAGTGCAACCCTATAAATGCGGTCCCGATTTTATCGATCCGCAACTTTTGTCGGTGGCGGCCGATTGCGATTCGGTTAATTTGGATGCATGGATGTCCTCGCACACGCACGTACAGTATTTATATAATAAATATGGCGAGCGTGCGGATGTTTGCATCACCGAAGGTACCGGCGGACTGTTTGACGGTTACAGACGGATGCAGGGGAGTACTGCCGAAATGGCCGGCTTGCTGAATTTGCCGGTATTACTGATAGTCAATGCAAGGGTGTCGGGCTATTCCGTCGCTCCGTTGATTTATGGTTTCAAGCATTTTTATGCCGGCGTTCGTATCGCGGGAGTCATATTCAATCAAGTTTCATCATCGGCTCACTACGCCAACTTGCGCGAGGCTTGTTCGGATGCCGGTGTGGATTGCTTGGGATTTCTGCCTGCGCAAGAGGAGTACAGGTTGCCTTCCAAGCACAGTGCCTTGTCTGTGGCAGGCAAACGGAGCTTGGACGAAATGGCGGAGGCGGTCAGTTGCCGGTTGGAAAAGACGGTGGACATCGACCGGTTGCTTAATCGCTGCAATCGGAGTTTTCCCTGTCAATACAGTTTGCCTTACAGCTCGGATGTAGAGCCGGAATCTTTCCTGCTCCCGAAGCGGAAAATACGGATTGCCGTGGCGCGCGACCCGGCTTTTTGCTTTATTTATCGCGAAAACATCGACCGCCTGTCCCGAATAGGAAACATTACCTACTTCAGTCCGCTGCATGGTTGTGAACTGCCGGAAGCAGACCTTGTTTACCTTCCGGGGGGCTATCCGGAACTGTTTGCCCGTCAGCTTCACCGTCGTTACAAAATGATGGAATCGTTGCGCGAGTATGTGGAAAAAGGAGGGAAGGTATGGGCGGAATGTGGCGGTATGGTCTTTTTGGGACGTACAGTGCGTTCTCGCGAGAACGGAACCGCTTACTCCATGAGCAACATTCTTCCCATCGACTTCCGGATGTCGGTCGCGAATCGTCCTACTTCGGGCTATCGGAAAGCATGCTTTCGGGAGCAGGATTGGAAAGGATATGAATATCACTATACCGCCATTGTGCAGGACGACACACCGGAAGACCAACGGAGAGTGCGCATAACCAATCTGAAGGGGACGGACGCGTTACTGCCTGTTTATCGGTACAAAAATGTCATCGGCAGTTATGTGCATTGGTACTGGGGGGATAAAAACATCCTCCAATGGTGGGGATAAATGCTCTTTTTAACCCTATTCATTCTTTTTAACTATGATACGGATGGGCTTTGCGATAAAAAAACTAATTTTGTCAAGCAACATTAACTAATAAAAAACAGAATTATGAAAAAAATCCTTTTAATGGCAGTCATGTGTGTAATGACCATGTCTGCAATGGCGCAAATCAAATCATTTGAAGTGAAAGGTAATCTTCGTGGAGATTTCGGCTTGGGTGCCGGATTTACCATGCCGGTGATGGAAAACATTGACTTTGCCCCGAACTTCAACTACTACTTTACGGACGAAACTGTATTCACCCTTGATGCGGACTTCCACTACAATTTTGAGTTGGAACAAAACTGGACTGTATATCCCATGGTCGGCTTGCTTTGGTTTCATGCCGCTTCTGAAATAGGCGATGATTACAATAAAATAGGTGTAAACCTTGGTGTGGGCGCCCGATATGACTTGGATAGCAGATGGGGCATCTTCGCCGAAGCCAAGTACCAATGGGTAAGCGATTTTGATGATTCTTTCTTTACATTGGGAGTAAGTTACAGATTCTAAAACGTTAATAAAAAAAGAGGGTAAATCC
>CAYXZF010000115.1:0-3387 GCA_964469845.1 uncultured Phocaeicola sp. | reverse complement strand
TTCGATATTTTTTGGCTCTTGAAAAAAATTATCCCCACTAAAAAGCTACTGAGCCAAGAATGGATTGAACTGGTAACATGATTCTTTATTTCTTACCATAAAGATACAAAAGAAATGGTACATATCCAAACTTTTGGATACATACCATCTCTTTTATTCTGCCTAGGGAGGCACTTTTTCAGTGCCCTCTCTCCCGGTGGCCGTTTTTTTTGTAAAAGGTTAGTAAATTAGGTTAGGTTGGTTTTATTTATAGGGGTTTGTATTCCACAAAAGCTTCCATGGCCTCGTAGCAGGCAAGGCCGAGCCGGTCGTACAAAGAGGCTGTGCCTCGGTTGCGGTCTTCGCTTCGTTGCCAGAACAGTCGTTCGTCATTGCCGAGGAACGGGGCGCTTTCCATCTGCGATTGGTGTTTCAAGATGGAGTTGCGTTTGGCTCGCAGTTCTTCGGGGCTGAAAGGAACGGCCATTTCAATGTTCTCGATTTCCCATTCCGCCCAAGCTCCGCGGTACATCCAGATTCGGCATTCTTCCAACCATTCGGCATGGTTGTTCTTTTCGATGTCGATGGCTGCCAGTACGGCATCGGTGCAGACACGGTGTGTGCCATGCGGGTCGGCCAAGTCGCCCGCCACGTAAATCTGATGCGGTTTCACTTCGCGAATCAAGTTCAGTACGATGTCTACATCGGCTTCGCTGATGGGATTCTTCTCAATCTTGCCTGTTTCGTAGAACGGAAGGTCGAGAAAGTGGCATAGGTCGAGCGGAATCTGATTGAACGTGCAGGCGGTTCGTGCTTCACCCCGGCGGATAAGTCCTTTGATGGTGAGGATGTCTCGACTGTCCATGTCGCCTTCTTTCTTCGTCGCCAAGAATTGCTTGATTTCCGCGTACTTGCTCTTAATGACTTCGTTGGAGTCACCGTCAAACAACTGGTTGAAACCATTGATGAAGTGCATGAATCGAACTACTTCTTCATCGCCTACGGCAATGTTTCCTGAAGTTTGGTACGCCACGTGCACCTCGTGTCCCTGTTGGACAAGTCGGCGGATGGTACCACCCATTGAAATCACATCGTCATCGGGATGAGGAGAGAATACGATGATTCGCTTCGGGAACGGTTTGGCACGTTCGGGGCGATAGGTATCATCGGCGTTCGGTTTTCCTCCCGGCCATCCGGTGATGGTGTGCTGCAAATCGTTGAATATCTTGATATTCACGTTGTAGGCCGAACCGTAAAGGGCGAGGAGTTCGCTCAATCCGTTTTCGTTATAGTCTTTGTTGGTCAGCTTCAGTATCGGCTTTTTGATGAGTTGGCAAAGCCATACGATGGCACTGCGTATCAGTTTGTCGTTCCAGTCGCAATGGGTCACCAGCCACGGATGCCGGATGCGTGTCAAGTGCGAGGCTGCCGCCAAATCAATACACACATTGGCGTTGTTGTGCATTTGCAGATACGAAGCCGGAACGGTGTCGCTCACTTTGCCTTCCACCGCCGCCCGAATAATGTCTGCCTTGTCATCGCCCCACGCCAGCAAATAGATTTTTCGGGCTTCCATGATGGTGGATACGCCCATGGTGATGGAGCAAGGCGGCAGGTTGTCCACGCCCAGATTGTGTGCGGCCTCGGCACGCGAAGTGGAGTCGATTAAAATCAGTCGGGTGGTGGAGTTTAGGCCGGAACCCGGTTCGTTTATGGCGATGTTGCCTTCGCGACCGATGCCCATCAAAGCGATGTCGATGCCTCCGAATGTCCGGATGCGTTGCTCGTACAGCCGGCAGTATTCGACAACGGATTCTTGGGCGATGGTTCCGTCGATGGTAAAGACGTTTTGTTTGTCAATGTCCACTTGTCCCACTAATAGCTCAACGAGTTGGGCATAGCTGCTGCTCACGCCTTCGCCGGTCAGGGGATAGTATTCGTATAAGTTGAAAACGACTACATTCCGAAAGCTCAGTCCCTCGTCCTTGTGCTTGCGCACCAGTTCGGTGTATAAGGGACGGAGCGAAGCACCGGTTCCGGCACCTATCACGCAAAACTTTCCTTCACGTTGTCGGTCCCGGATTTTTCCGGCTATTTCGTTGGCAATATGTCGTACTCCTTCGTCCACAGTTTCATAGATATTGGTCGGTACTTTTTCAAAGCGTGTCAGTACAGAACGCTCTACTGCGTTTTCGGGCTTGTAATACTTCGTAGAAACTCTGTTGAGAGAAATCTGCGAACTAAGGTTCGTTCTCATATTATCTTTTTATTACAAATTATCCTTTTCGATGTCTTTGAAGTACTTGTAAGTACCTACCTTCAATTCGGCTGTTGCGCTTTCATCGCAAACGATGATGCCGTGCGGGTGCTGTTGAAGGGCGGAGATAGTCCATTCCTGACAAACCGGACCTTCCACGGCGGCTTGCAGCGCGCGAGCCTTGTTGTGACCGTTGCACAGAATCAATACTTCCTTGGCGGCCATCACGGTACCTACACCTACTGTCAATGCGGTTTTGGGCACTTTGTTCACATCGTTGTCAAAGAAACGCGAGTTGGCGATGATGGTGTCGGTAGTCAAGGTCTTGACACGGGTGCGGCTTTGCAGGCTGGAGAAAGGTTCGTTGAAAGCGACGTGTCCGTCAGGACCGATACCGCCCATGAACAGGTCGATGCCTCCCGCTGCTTCGATGGCAGCTTCGTAAGCGGCGCATTCGGCGTTCAGGTCTTCGGCGTTTCCGTTCAGGATATGTACGTTTTCTTTCTTGATGTTGATGTGGCTGAAGAAGTTGTTCCACATGAATGAGTGATAGCTTTCGGGATGATCTTCGGGCAGACCCACGTATTCGTCCATGTTGAAAGTCACTACGTTTTCGAAAGAAACCTTGCCTGCCTTGTACAGTTCAATCAATGCCTTGTACATGCCGAGCGGAGAAGAACCGGTGGGGCATCCCAAGATGAACGGCTTTTCCGGAGTGGGGTTGGCGGCGTTGATTTTACTTGCTACATAGTTAGCTGCCCACTGCGAAATGGCTTGATAATCGGGGGTGATAATTACTCTCATAGTTTTCTTATTTTTAATGATTGAATTTAACTTCTTGCTAGAATTTGGACAAAGATAGGTAAAGTTTGCGAAAGTAAAAAGGAAAAAGTAAATTGGTTTAATAAATGCCTGTCTTTTAATCAAAGAAAAAACGGAATGTGTCTGTAAAGAGATAGAGGTACTCATTCGGTTTATGGTGTCGGAAGTACGTAAGTATACGCTGAATTTGACGCTACGCGGTTACTCCAAAAAGCTCCCTGCAGGATCACTTTACAGCTTTACCGCCGGAAAAAGGGGAGTGTTTGAATGATTTTGGCTCAGTAGCTTTTTAATGGGGATAAGCGAAAAGCTTTGCGATACGAAACAGG
>CAYXZF010000114.1:0-3828 GCA_964469845.1 uncultured Phocaeicola sp. | reverse complement strand
CGAACCGGGTAAGGGGACTATGTCGTTTATTTCGTTTTAAATGAAAGAGCCGTGTAGATGTGTACTATAACTTATTTAATATCGGTCGAAGTTTGCAAGAAGAGGTGTATTTTATAGCAAGATAGACGGTAAGATGTGCGCAGATGTCCTTAAGATTGTCTGCACATCTAAAGTATCGCACGATTGGCAACACCCGTTCATTGCCTGCATCATTATTGAATCTTCTGCAAGGCTTCACTCCTTTCACACTTCACTAACTCACTGGCAGCCAACATCATAATGTGAATGGAGAGTGAATAATCTCCTTTCACCCCTTCACTTCCATCCTGATTCACCGCCGGAAGTCAGCAATCGCTATGTCTTACGAAGCCCATACCGGATGTTTACATAAGTGCCAAGGCTGTTTTACGCATGGCAGAACAGTGCCACCGTGATGGCAGAACAGTGTCACCGAAGTAAAGCTATGCGCATTTCAGCATCTTTATGCGGATGTGTTGTATTGTCGTGTCCGTGTGAAACGGTGAAAGGATCTTTTTGCAGTTCCCTTCACATGGAGTTTTTGATAATCAGTGAATTAACGAATGGTGAAAGGAGTGAATGCAACGTGTGAAAAATCTATGGTTCTGCACAAATTTAGGGCAGAACCATAGAGATAAACGATTGAAACACCTTCAAGTTCAAACAACGCTTCTTATCGTTTGCCCTTCTATTACTCGGATGAGTTTTCATCAATAACACATATCTCCCGATGTTTTGCCGTTAAAATGAAAAAAAGTTGTATCTTTGCAGGCAAATATTAAAAATGATTTTTAACGTATGAAAACATTTGTTTTTCCCGGTCAAGGTGCACAGTTTGTAGGTATGGGCAAAGACTTATACGAAAACTCCGCATTGGCCAAAGAACTTTTTGAAAAAGCCAATGATATCCTCGGATATCGCATTACCGATATTATGTTTGAAGGAACAGACGAAGACCTCCGTCAAACCAAAGTGACACAACCGGCCGTTTTCCTTCATTCGGTCATCTCAGCACTCTGCATGGGCGACAAGTTCTGCCCCGAAATGGTAGCCGGTCACTCACTCGGCGAATTTTCGGCTCTGGTAGCCGCCGGCGCATTGTCGTTTGAAGACGGTTTGAAACTGGTTTACGCTCGCGCAATGGCCATGCAAAAGGCTTGTGAAGCAGCCCCATCGACAATGGCCGCCATCATCGCACTGCCGGACGAAAAAGTGGAGGAAATCTGTGAAGCCATCACCCGAGAAGGCTATGTAGTGGTTGCAGCCAATTACAACTGTCCGGGACAGATTGTCATCTCAGGCTCCATCGAAGGTATCAACAAGGCTTGCGAACAACTGAAAGCAGCCGGTGCCAAGCGTGCCTTGCCCCTGAAAGTGGGCGGTGCTTTCCACTCTCCGCTGATGAATCCTGCCAAGGTAGAATTGGAAGAGGCTATCAACGCCACCGAGTTTCACAACCCGAAGTGTCCGGTGTACCAAAACGTAGACGCACTCCCCCACACCGATGCCAACGAAATCAAGAGCAACTTGGTGGCACAACTGACCGCCTCCGTCCGTTGGACTCAGACGATCAAGAATATGCTGGCCGATGGTGCAGACGACTTTACCGAATGCGGACCCGGCAACGTGTTGCAAGGCTTAATCAAGAAGATTGACAAGGAAGCCAACGCACACGGCATAGTATAACACAGCACTCACTATACACTTTATTAATTTGATTCATAATTTTAATTTTTTGTTGCTGGCCTGTGAAGGTCGGCAACTTTTTTTCATTAAAATATTAAACCATTCATATAGTTATGACTAACAACGAAAAAATAATTATCTATCAAGTCTTCACCCGACTGTTCGGAAACAACGCCATCCGTTGTAAGAAGAATGGTGTCCTGCAAGAAAACGGCTGTGGGAAAATGGCCGACTTCACCGCCAAAGCCTTAGGAGAAATCAAGCATTTAGGCGCAACACACATTTGGTACACCGGCATCATCGAACATGCCACACAAACCGATTACAGCCACTACGGCATCCGACCGGACCATCCGGCCGTAGTGAAAGGCAAGGCAGGTTCGCCTTATGCCATCAAGGACTACTACGACGTAGACCCCGATTTGGCCAACAACATCCCCGACCGCATGAAGGAATTCGAGAACCTGCTGAAACGTACACACAAAGCCGGCTTGAAAGTCATCATCGACTTCGTGCCCAACCACGTGGCACGCCAATACCAATCGGATGCCAAACCCGAAAGTGTGGCCGATTTGGGCGAAAATGATGACAAGACACTCGCATTCAGCCCCCGAAACAACTTTTATTACATCCCCGGACAAGAGTTGAAAGGCGATAATATCGACCTTCACTTAGGTGCGCCCGACCCCTACGTGGAGAATCCGGCCAAAGCCACCGGCAACGACAAATTTGACGAATGGCCCGGCATCAATGATTGGTACGAAACCGTGAAGTTGAACTACGGCGTGGACTATCAAAACGGTCATCGCAGACATTTCGACCCGGTGCCCGACACTTGGGAAAAGATGCTGCACATCCTGCTCTTCTGGGCAAACAAAGGCATCGATGGCTTCCGCTGCGACATGGCGGAAATGGTGCCGGCAGAGTTCTGGGGATGGGCCATCACGCAAGTCAAGGAACAATATCCCGAACTGATATTCATCGCCGAAGTGTACAACCCGAACGAATATCACAACTATCTATTCAACGGACACTTCGATTACCTGTATGACAAGGTAGGACTTTATGATACGCTCCGCGCCCTGACCTGCGGCCACGAATCGGCCACCGCCATCCCCTACCGTTGGCAAAGCCTGAACGGCATCGAAAAACGAATGCTTAACTTCCTCGAAAATCACGATGAACAGCGCATCGCATCGGATTTCTTTGCCGGAAATGCTTTCAAGGCTCTACCGGCCATGATGGTGTCGGCCTGCATGAACACCAATCCGGTTATGATCTACTTCGGCCAAGAACTAGGTGAAGCCGGCATGGACGAAGAAGGATTCAGCGGACGCGACGGACGCACAACCATCTTCGACTACTGGGCCATAGACACCGTTCGCCGATGGAGAAACGGAGGTAAATTCGACGGAAAGAAACTCACCGATGAGGAAAAGAAGCTAAAAGGATTCTATACTACCCTGCTCAACCTATGCAACAAAGAAAAAGCCATCCGAGAAGGCGAGTTCTTCGATCTGACCTACGCCAATCTGGAAGGATGCGCTTTCAATGAGCACAAACAATACGCTTTCCTCCGCAAGGCAGGCAAGGAACTATTACTCATCGTAGTGAACTTCGATGCCAACGCCGCTACACCGTGCGTAAAAATTCCGGCACATGCCTTTGATTATCTGGGCATCGTCCCCAAAGAAAGCTGCAAGGCCAAGGAATTGCTGACAGGTGCAACCGAAACTTTATCGTTGCTTCCCGACCGATGCACGCAAGTGGCACTCGAAGGATTTAGCGGAAAAATTTTGAAAATAAAACTCTAAAAGAGAGAAACACAAAGAGACAAAAGGCACAGGGAGATGATTTCTTCACTTGATTAAGAAAGGAATCTCCCTGTGTCTTTTGTCTCTTTGTACATAAAAAAAAGAAAGGTATCTATCCCAGACACCCAATCTTCATTAACCTTAAATCTAATACCATGAAAAACACAGTGCAAAGGTAAGGTTTTTATGTTATATAGCATAATAAACGAAGAAAAACTATTCACGTTTAACTTCTTTTAAAGAATAAGCCTATTCTAGTAACTATTCAGCGATAGTATAGTGCCCTTAATCCACGACTGAAATATACTGC
>CAYXZF010000113.1:0-3873 GCA_964469845.1 uncultured Phocaeicola sp. | reverse complement strand
GAAAGAAAATGAGTCAGCAGAGCCGTTATCAATCAAAAAAAGAGGGACGCTCACGTCCCTCTTTTTCTTGTCTTTATTTTCGTTCGTTTTTCTGTTCATCGTAAACATCGACAAGCGCCATGTCGAATATCAGCGAAGAGTAACCGGGGATGGACGAACTGCCATACGTGCCATATCCCAAGTCGTACGGGATGTGCACTTCCCAACGGTCGCCGGCCTTCATCTGCTGAAGAACGGTAGTCCAACCTTCAATCACCCCGTCGACGGCAAAGCCGACCGGAATCGCTACTTCCCGATTCAGTTCCCCCTGAAAACTTTGGTCGAACACCACCGTGGAACCGTTGTACAGCGGAATCAACTTGCCGCGATAATGAGCCGTTACGGAGTCGGTATAGAGTGGCGTCACTCCGCTGCCGGTCTCCAGCACCTTGCAATAGACATAATCATTGACATCGGACACAAGCGTACCCGGTTCCGGAAACTTGTAGGTATGAATGACTTTCCACTGCCCCACTTCATCTCCCGCATTGGCTTTCGCCACTTGGGCTATGGAGTCGATATAAGCCTGATTGCGCGCTTCCCAATTGAAATAAGGATCGACCGCCCCGTCCGTCTCCTCGCACGAAGTGACCGCCAACGAACCGACGAACAAACATCCGAGTATCCAAAGAATGCTTTTCTTCATATTCATCTTATATCTTTATATTACTGCAAAGTCTTCAACAGGCCGGTGATGCTCACCTTGTCGGCGATGATGTTGTTCAACTCGGAGATGGCCACACGTTCTTGCTGCATGGTGTCGCGGTTACGGAGCGTCACGCAGTTGTCTTCCAGCGTCTGATGGTCGACGGTGATGCAATACGGTGTACCGATGGCATCCTGACGGCGATAACGCTTGCCGATGGAGTCTTTCTCGTCGTACTGGCAGTTGAAGTGGAACTTCAGGTCGTTGACGATTTCGCGCGCCTTTTCGGGCAGACCGTCTTTCTTGACGAGCGGCATGACGGCGAGTTTCACCGGAGCGAGAGCCGCAGGGAGTTTCAATACGACACGCGCCTCGCCGTTTTCAAGCTTTTCTTCCGTATAGGCAGCACTCATGATGCTTAGGAACATACGGTCTACGCCGATAGAAGTCTCGATAACGTACGGCGTGTAGCTTTCGTTGATTTCGGGGTCGAAATACTTGATGCTCTTGCCGGAAAACTTCTCGTGCTGGCTGAGGTCGAAGTTGGTGCGGCTGTGAATACCTTCCACTTCCTTGAAGCCGAACGGCATGAGGAACTCAATGTCGGTAGCGGCGTTGGCATAGTGAGCCAGCTTGTCATGGTCGTGGTAACGGTAGTGGTCGTCGCCGAATCCGAGTGCCTTGTGCCACTTCAAGCGGGTTTCCTTCCATTTGGCGAACCACTCCAGCTCGGTGCCGGGCTTTACGAAGAACTGCATTTCCATCTGTTCAAACTCGCGCATGCGGAAGATGAACTGGCGTGCCACGATTTCGTTACGGAAAGCCTTGCCTATCTGAGCGATGCCGAAAGGAATCTTCATGCGACCGGTCTTCTGCACGTTGAGATAGTTCACGAAAATACCCTGCGCGGTTTCGGGACGAAGATAAATCTTCATCGCGCCGTCGGCGGTAGAACCCATTTCGGTAGAGAACATCAGGTTGAACTGACGCACTTCGGTCCAGTTCTTGGTGCCGCTGATGGGGCATACGATTTCTTCGTCGATGATAATCTGGCGGAGTTCGTTCAGGTCGTTGTCGTTCAACGCCTTGCTGAAGCGTTCGTGCAGCGCGTCGCGCTTGGCCTGATGTTCCATCACGCGGGCGTTGGTGCCGCGGAACTGCGCTTCATCGAAAGCCTCGCCGAAACGCTTGGCGGCTTTGGCCACTTCCTTGTTGATTTTGTCATCGTACTTGGCGAGCTGGTCTTCAATCAGCACGTCGGCACGATAGCGTTTCTTCGAGTCGCGGTTGTCAATCAACGGGTCGTTGAACGCATCCACGTGGCCCGAAGCCTTCCATATCGTGGGGTGCATGAAGATTGCCGAGTCAATACCCACGATATTTTCGTGCAGCAGCACCATGCTCTGCCACCAGTATTGCTTGATATTGTTTTTCAATTCCACCCCCATCTGACCGTAATCGTACACGGCACCCAGTCCGTCGTAAATGTCGCTTGAGGGAAATACAAATCCATACTCCTTGCAGTGAGATACAAGTTTCTTGAAAACATCTTCTTGTGCCATTTTCTTTCTCTTTTTAATCTGATACTTTCTAAAAATGCCACAAAGATAGAGAATTATCCGCAAAGTAAAGAAGAATGGGAACTTAATTTATCTTATTTCCCGTAACGAAAGATTTTTAACACATACAAAAGATTATCTCATAAAAAAGACTGCTTTATCGCTAATAAGTAACATTAAAGTAACCTGATTATTTATATTTTTGTAAATTTGCGACCAAAAAGATAAGTTTTATGAAAATTTCATTTCATTATATCCCTATCATAGGAATAATACTCTGCTTTATATCTTGCGGTTCGCATTCCCCGGAATGGGAGAAACTGCAAGAGGTGGAAACTTACATCGAAACCCATGCCGACAGTGCATTGACTGTATTACAAAACATCCGCCAATCAAACCTTATAAATAAGGAAGAGAAAGCGAAATACGCTCTATTGCTTTCTATGGCAATGGACAAGAATTACATAGACCGCACGGATTTTGAAGTATTGCAACCCGCCATCGAGTATTACAAAAATAATGGAACCGCGACCGACAAACTGCGTACATTGTATTATAAAGGGCGTATCTATACCAATCAAGGTAATAATACATCTGCCATTATCTGCTTCAACCGGGCACTGACCCAGGGAGCAACGTCGGGCGACATCCGCACCCAAGCTAGAGCACACTTTGCACAAGCCAATATCTATTATAATCTCTATCAGTTCGATAAATATGTAGAAGAAAACAAACAAGCCGCTGAACTCTTTAAGGAAGCAGGCATGACAAACAGCTATGCCAACTGCCTTATCCGACTCATCAACGGATATACCTTATTAAAAGACAAGGAGAATGCCCAAAAAACGATTGACATGTGCCACCCGATGCTCCCAACGCTCAGTATCGGCAAACGTAATGAATTTTATACAGCCAGTCTGATTTATCTTACCGAAAATGGCTGTCAAAAGGAAATCACATTCGCCTTAACGGAGTATCGTACAGCCATTCCTGTCGAACAGTTGGATTGGGTAACCATTGCCAATGCTTATCTCGCCATCGGGAATTATCAAAAAGCGCTTTCTTGCGTACAAAAGTATCATCCGGCTTCCAATATTGACCAAAACATCCGATTCTATGCCATTTCCACACAGATTTATCAAAAAATGAATCAACCGGAAACAGCATTGAAGTCCTATCAATGTTATGTAAACATTTCCGACTCCATAGATTTAACAACCTATCAAAAAAACACCCAATTCATCGAAGAATTTCACAAACAAGAATTGGGAAACGTCCGACAACAAGCTATACAGGACAGAATTATTTTGGCAGCCATCATTGCCATTCTTGTCCTTTTCATCATTTGTATATGGATATACATCCGTTTAAACATCAACCGGAAAGAAAAGGAAAAATACCGCTTGCAATGTCTGGACATAGAAACGGAACGGGACAACCTGACTCAACTGCTCGCCAAGCAAAAGGAAGAACTGAGCGAAGAAGCCCGGACGGCCTTGACGAAACGCCTCTCTCTACTCAACCGCTTCTTCATGGCTAACATCACCAACGATAAAAAATCAAGCAACAAGATACACTCGTTGGTTGAATTAAATTTCTAATTATTTATAAATGAAAAAGTTGCACAAT
>CAYXZF010000112.1:0-3947 GCA_964469845.1 uncultured Phocaeicola sp. | reverse complement strand
AAACATGCCAATCATTGAAATAACATCGCTTGAACACCCCGGTGTGGAAGTGTTCTCCACACTGACCGAAGCCCAACTGCGCAACCGATTGGAGCCGTGCAAAGGAATTTTTATCGCCGAAAGCCCGAAAGTCATCCACGTGGCCCTGAATGCCGGCTACGAACCATTGGCTCTGCTGTGCGAACAACGACATATCGCGGGCGATGCCGCCGACCTGATCCGCAAATGTGGAGACATCCCCGTCTACACCGGTTCGCGAGAACTGCTGACTGCGCTGACCGGCTACACGCTGACCCGCGGAGTGCTCTGCGCCATGCGTCGCCCCGTCCCGAAAAGCGTGAAAGACATTTGCGCCGACGCACACCGGATCGTTGTCATAGACGGAGTAGTGGACACGACCAACATCGGAGCCATCTTCCGTTCGGCGGCCGCGCTGGGCATGGATGCCGTACTGCTCACCCCCACTTCCTGCGACCCGCTGAACCGCCGTTCCGTCCGCGTTTCGATGGGCTCCGTATTTCTGGTTCCTTGGACTTGGTTGAAAGTTCCCATCCGCGAACTGCACGAATGGGGATTCCGCACCGCCGCCATGGCACTCACCGACAACTCCATCTCCATCAGCCATCCCGCTTTGAAGGAAGCTCCCAAACTGGCTCTCATCATGGGAACCGAAGGAGACGGACTTTCCGACCGAACGATTGCCGAAGCCGACTTCGTGGTTCGCATCCCCATGTCGCACCAAGTGGACTCACTGAACGTGGCAGCCGCTTCCGCCGTAGCCTTTTGGGAGATAAAAAGAGAGGAGCATCAATCCTGAAAAGCAAGGGAATGTCCTTTCGGTAAACAAAAAAAACGTATCTTTACGCCTCAATCAAAACGGTTAAGAACATGAACTTAGTGATGAATATTTTATGGTTACTCTTGGGCGGCATCTTTACCGCCGTAGAGTATGTGGTGTGCAGTTTGGGAATGATGATTACCATCATCGGCATCCCTTTCGGACTACAGACACTGAAGCTCAGTCTGTTGGCCTTATGCCCGTTCGGCAAAGAAGTGCGGACGGAGCCACAGTCGGGAGATTGTCTGAGCCTCATCATGAACATCTTGTGGATTCTGTTAGGCGGCATTTGGATCAGCCTTTCCCATCTGGCATTCGGCATCGTGCTCTGCATTACCGTCATCGGCATCCCGTTCGGAATGCAACATTTCAAGCTGGCGGCTTTAGCCCTCACCCCGTTTGGCAAACAAATCGTAGAGAAGTAACCTCGCACAAACCGGAATAATAGAAATAAATCAAACAAAAAACACTATCTTTGCAGCGCATTTACCTAATAAACATAGAAAGACGAAAAATGATATACCCCCTGAACTTTGAACAAAAGATAGGATTCGACACCATCCGGCAATTGTTGAAAGACAAGTGTCTCAGCACCTTAGGGCAAGAACGGGTGAACGAGATGAACTTTTCCGATTCGTTCGACGAAATCAACCGCCGTCTGGAAGAAGTGACCGAATTTGTACGCATCATTCAAGAAGAAGACGATTTCCCCGACCAATACTTTTTCGACGTACGTCCTTCACTGAAACGGATACGCGTGGAAGGAATGTACCTGGAAGAACAGGAACTGTTTGACCTGCGACGCTCGTTGGAAACCATCCGAGACATCGTGCGATTTCTGCAACGCACCGACAATGAGGACAAAGACGCCGAAGAAGGGACTTCACCCTACCCGACCTTGCACCGACTGGCCGGAGACATATTGGTGTTCCCCCTGCTCATCAGCCGCATCAACGACATGCTGGATAAGTTCGGAAGAATAAAAGACAACGCTTCACAAGAGTTGCTCCGCATCCGGCGCGAGCTGACACATACAACCGGAAGCATCTCCCGAAGTCTGAACGCCATTCTGCGCAATGCGCAATCGGAGGGCTACGTGGACAAAGACATCACCCCCACGATGCGCGACGGGCGTCTGGTGATTCCGGTGGCTCCGGGACTGAAAAGAAAGATTAAGGGCATCGTACACGATGAGTCGGCCACCGGAAAGACCGTTTTTATCGAACCCGCCGAAGTGGTGGAAGCCAACAACCGCATCCGGGAACTGGAGGGAGAAGAACGCCGGGAAATCATTCGCATCCTGACCGAGTTCACATCCACCGTGCGCCCCCAAGTACCCGCCATCCTGCAATCGTATGAGTTTTTGGCGGAAATAGACTTTATCCGTGCCAAAGCGCAGTTCGCGATACATATCAAGGCCATCAAACCGGAATTTACGGATTCGCAAGTCATTGACTGGACTTCCGCCATACACCCGTTGCTGCAACTCTCGTTGGCCAAACATCACAAAAAAGTTGTGCCCCTCGACATTCTGTTGGACAGCCGCCAACGCATCTTGATCATCTCTGGTCCCAACGCCGGAGGCAAATCCGTGTGTCTGAAAACCGTCGGACTGCTGCAATACATGCTTCAGTGCGGAATGCTTATCCCATTGCACGAAAGAAGTCGTGCGGGAATCTTCGGAAGCATCTTCATCGACATCGGCGACGAACAAAGCATCGAGGACGACCTCAGTACCTACTCATCGCACCTGACCAACATGAAAAACATGATGAAGCACTGCGATGAACGAAGCCTCATCCTGATAGACGAATTCGGCGGAGGCACCGAACCGCAAATAGGAGGAGCGATAGCCGAAGCGGTGTTGAAACGATTCAACTCCAAACGGACGTTCGGCGTCATCACCACCCACTATCAGAACTTGAAACACTTTGCGGACGACCACGAAGGGATAGCTAACGCCGCCATGCTGTACGACCGCCACTTGATGCAAGCCCTCTTCCAGTTGCAAATAGGCAACCCGGGAAGCTCGTTCGCCGTAGAAATCGCACGAAAAATCGGTCTGCCGGAAGAGGTTATCGCCGACGCGTCCGAAATTGTGGGAAGCGAGTATATCAATGCCGACAAATACCTGCAAGACATTGTGCGCGACAAACGATACTGGGAAGCCAAACGCCAAAACATCCGCAAGCGCGAAAAACAGATGGAAGACACCATCGCACGCTATGAAGCGGAAATCAAAGAACTGGAACAAAACCGGAAGTCCATTCTGAAAAAAGCGAAAGAAGACGCCGAACACCTGCTCCAGGAATCGAACGCACGCATCGAAAACACCATCCGTACCATCAAGGAAGCGCAAGCCGAAAAAGAACGTACCCGTCTGGCCAGACAGGAACTGAACGACTTCAAGGCGCAAATAGACGAGATGGAGAAGAAAAACGCCGAAGACAGGATTGCCCGCAAAATGGAAAAACTGCGCGAGAAGCAAGAGCGCAAGAAGGACAAGAAAAACCAACCTCGCGCCACGAATGAAGCATCCGGCACTCCGTCCGAACCGAAAGCACGCCCCATCACCGTGGGAAGCTACGTAAAGATAAAAGGACAGACCGGTGTGGGCGAAGTACTCGACATCAGCGGAAAGACCGCCATCGTGACGTTCGGCATGATTAAGACCAACGTAAAACTCGACCGTTTGGAACAGACGGATGCTCCGACGCAGAAAGCGATAAACACGAAAAGCAGCTTCGTGAGCAGCCAAACGCAAGACCATGTGTACGAGAAAAAGTTGGACTTCAAGCAAGACATCGACGTGCGAGGCATGAGAGGCGATGAAGCCATTCAGGCCGTAACCTACTTTATCGACGACGCCATTCTTTTAGGCATCAGCCGGGTACGCATACTTCACGGAACGGGCAACGGCATCCTGCGGACACTCATCCGCCAATATCTGGCAGGTGTTCCGGGTGTGGCACACTTTCAGGACGAGCATGTACAGTTTGGCGGTGTCGGAATTACGGTAGTAGATTTGGATTAAAAGCTACGAACAATGAAAAGTACACGGCTCTTTCATTTAAAACGAAATAAACGACATAGCCCCCTTACCCGGTTC
>CAYXZF010000111.1:0-3981 GCA_964469845.1 uncultured Phocaeicola sp. | reverse complement strand
AAGAATGGAAAACCGCTCAAGTAAAAAAGAAGGCTGCGCCGTAAAAACATCCAATCCGACACAGCCCGTGATAATTATTAAATTAGAACTAAATCAATAAGTCAAGGCGAACTTCAAACCGACCGCCTCAGAAATCATAATGAATGTAGATAACTGCATATCGGTTTCGCCTTTTTCGAGCATCGCCACATACTCACGCTTCTTGCCAATCTTTTTGGCAAGCTGCTGTTGCGTAATTCCGGCTGATTTACGGGCGTTTTTCAACACCTCGGCATAGTACCAGGCACGAGACTTCGCATCAAACTCATCACACAAAGCAGTACCCTTTGCTCCGTACTCATCGACAAACATATCTTCTGTGGTAGGAAGATGTTTGAGCTTGTTAATGTCAATCTTTGGTCTCATTACTGTAAACTCTTTAAAATTTGTTCTGCTTTTTGTATCTCTTTCTTATAGTCCTTTGTGGACTTCTTCATAAAACCATTCAAAAGAAGTATCTGCTCGGCTTCGATGAAATTCTCATGGTCAATGGTAAAGAGAATACCCCGATACTCATTACCTACCGAAATACGCAATTCGTAAAAATCCGTATCTACAAGTTTCTTTACCTACTTAGAATTTACGACCTTTACATTTGCAATAATGTTCATGGCATATTTTACCTTGTTCTGAACATTCGCAGGTAACGAGTTGTAATACTCATCAAATTCCGTACTTCTTATCATGATTCTCATGTCGCAAATGTAACACATTTATTACATTTTACAAAGCAAACGCCCAAAAAGTTTACGGTGGAAAGGAATAAAACTTATCTGCCCCGAGATTCAACGATTGGCTTTAAAATTTCTATCATAGACGAAGTATATCTTTTCACTCCTTCATAACTCATATGATAATCTGTGTCATAAGCACATTCATCGGGCAAGACATGAGATTGAGGAGAAACAAGAAAAGGATGCCCTTTGCTTGCCAAGAAATTTTCAATTTCTTTCGTCTGGCTCTTTATCACCTTAAATGCCGTTTCACGATACACCGGCGGAACCATGACAACCATACACTGTTTTTCGTCCGTCAGTTTTTCTATTTTATCAATGAAGTATTGTCCGAACTCCCTATCTAACGTTTTCTCTTTTAGAACAGGAGGTGCTATCAAAATATTCTCCAAATTCCAATGCTTCACCTCATCACCGTACCGATTAAAACCGGAAAGGGCATAACTTCTTTCCCCGTAAGGCCTCGGTATAATGTGTTCCAGAATTCGAGGCAATCCTTGAAGTACATTCATGCTTTGTTTCAAATTCAACAGATGCAACTTTTTCCAACCACAAACAGATTGTATCGGAGCGATTGTTATCGCCTCTCCATCGGCATCGTAGAAATGACCGTATTCCGGAGCAAAGACAAGAATATCTCCTTTGCGCACATAAGTCGAGACATCATCCAACATGAATTTGAGTCCGATGCCGGCGTGCAATCCATAATTGATGACATTCACATGAAGAGAATCTTCAATCCGCCGGCTGTCCAAACCAAAGGCCAAGTTACTACCGCCTACAAAAATGATACGCGGCGATTCAACTTCCTCCAGCAATCTGCATTTCAAATTATACGTCTGTAAATAATCATTCGACTGAATGGGTACAAAAAATACAATGCTTAACAAGCATACAATCAAGATTCCTGCCAATAGCAATGTTTTTACGATAAATGCCTTCATAATAGATATTTAAAATTGAAAATAAATAAATTCCGCTTGAGTTCCCGACAAAGATAGGATAACAAAAGCCAGCAATATATACATCCCCCATCTCACTCCACGATACTTCAACACCCCTTGACAATCATCCAACTGCAAGCCATGCTGTTTTTCGCGCTGCAACCATTCCACCAACAACAGGAAGAAGATATAAACTATCGCACGTTTACCGTATCCGGGCATACAGATTTGAAATTTTGTAACCATGCAATACAGATATTCCAAAGCTTGATGAAGGGTTTCGGCACGGAAAATAATCCAACCGACAACAGCCAAAAAGAACGTGCCCAACATCTGAAAGGTTTCCTTCAACGAAGGCAACAAACGGCCTTTCGCCACCACATCCGTGTACTTGCGGTTCTTTCCGGCAAACAACAGAGGGAAGAACAACAAAGCATGAAACAAGCCCCAACAAATAAAGGTCCAATTCGCACCGTGCCAAAAGCCGCTGACCAAGAATATCACCAACGTGTTGCGAGCGACTTTCCAACGAGAACAACGGCTGCCGCCCAAAGGAATGTAAATGTAATCGCGAAACCAAGTGGTGAGCGAGATGTGCCAACGGCGCCAAAACTCAGCGATGTCTCGAGAGAAATAAGGAAAATTGAAGTTACGCATCAAGCTGATGCCGAACAGGCGTGCCGTACCGATGGCGATGTCCGAATAACCGGAAAAGTCACCATAGATTTGGAAAGTGAAGAATATGGCACCCAGCAACAGATTGAAGCCATCGAGGTGCTGATAGTCGGCGAATATCTGATTGACCGCGACGGCACAATTGTCCGCCACCACCATCTTTTTGAACAAGCCCCACAGGATTTGACGCATACCGTCCACCGCCTTTCCGTAGTCGAAGGTACGTGCCCGCAAGAACTGGGGCAACAAATTGGGGGCACGCTCAATCGGTCCCGCCACCAGCTGGGGAAAGAAACTGATGAAGGCAAAGAAAGCCACCGGGTCATGCGTCGGTTTGATTTGATGCCGATACACATCGATGGTATAGCTCAACGCCTGGAAAGTGTAGAAGCTGATGCCCACCGGAAGCAAAATGTCGAGCGTCACCCAATCCAGCTGAAAGCCAAAGGTTTGAAACAACGCTTCCAGATTCTCGCCGAAGAAATTATAATACTTGAACAGGCAGAGGATGAACAGGTTCAGCGTAATGTTAGAGGCACTGATCCATTTTTGTTTCCTCCGATTCCCCTCCGCCTTCTCCAGCATCAGCCCGCTGCCAAAACTGCAAAACGTGGTCAGAGCTATCAACAGCAGAAAACGCCAATCCCACCAACCATAGAACAGATAACTGGCCGCCACGATAAACAGGTTTTGCCAACGCAGGGACTTGAACACGAACCAATAGAGCAGAAACACTATCGGCAAAAATACTAAAAACTCAAAAGAATTGAATAACACGGTTATATCAGTCTTTTCAATGCCCCAATTCCCCGAATGGCAATACATAAAAAAAGAAGTGTGGGAACTGACTTGCTTATTCATTCTTAGGTATCGCCAAACACCCGACCAATAATAAACAACATCTTCCCCACACAATTCTGTACGCATACAGCACGGGCTGTATGTATAGAATCGGTGAGCGTCTGTATTGTCTATCCCATTGGTCTAAAATTGGCGATTTTAAGAATGAGGATAAAGCAAAAAACGCTTCCTATTACATTAACATTCAGTTGCTTCAAGAACACTTTCCATGAAACAACGGTGCAAAGTTAAGTAAAAATCGGAACAATACAACGCTTCTTAGGGAAGATGTTGCAGTACAAAAGTAGAATTATTTTCAAAAGCGGCAAAAAGAATGAGTATTTAATCCTAAACAACCGCATCAAATATCAGTAACCGATGGTAAGAATTGAAAAAACAATCAAGTAAAAAAGAAGGCTGCGCCGTAAAAATATCCAATCCGACATAGTTCCGTGATAATTATTATAGTCAAACGTAAATGAAATGCGAAAAATTTCATGGAGACAACCAATATATAGAATGGCTGCGAGAGATTAAAAGCCGCTATCAAGCTGTTCGCAGCCGTGTGTCGCTACAAGCCAACTATGGAGCTTTGGAGTTTAACTGGCTCTTGGGACGTGATATCGTACAAAAGAAGGCTGAAGCGAGATGGGGAGCTGGTGTTGTCAACCAGATCAGTCTTGACCTTAAAGAAGCATATCCTGACGTAAAAGGATTCTCTGCTCGCAACCTTTATTATATGAAGGAAT
>CAYXZF010000110.1:0-4043 GCA_964469845.1 uncultured Phocaeicola sp. | reverse complement strand
ATTGAAGATCTCTTATGAAGAGATCCTCAACAGACAAACGATTGTAGAGGATGTCAACGACCTTTATGTGACAGACTTTAAGACATCGGTTTTTAGTAAGAATGATGTGCACGAAGAGAAAGGGAGATAAATCTCCGAACTTTTGCGAGCGTTTTCATAACTTCATGATTTGCAACCACTTTTGCAACCATGCAGGACTAAGAGATATGCTTCATACTGAAAAATGAACCGTTTTAAGAAAGAATCATCATTGGTTAAATGGTACGCCTTGCGCGACCTCAAACGCCCCAATGCCAAACAACCGGCATACCGGGTGCTCGAAAAGGAGCACAAGATGAAGATCTTCACTCCCATGAAAGAGAAGATAGTCACCCGAAAAGGGAAAAGAGTGAAGACGGAAGTGCCGTTTATCCCCGATTTGCTCTTCGTACATGACACGCTGGAGCATATCGACCCTATCGTAGAGAAGACCGAAACGCTGCAATACCGCTACCGGACAGGTGGAGCACAGTATGAACCGATAGTCGTGCCCGATGAGGAGATGGAACGCTTCATCTACGCAGCCGGTCAATCGGAATCACTCAAATATTACTTCCCGGATGAAATCACCCCGCAAATGTATGGTCGCCGAATCCGCATCGTAGGCGGAAACCTTGACGGCTACGAGGGTTGCCTGATTACCACGCGCGGCTCGAAAGTCAAGCGGCTGTTGGTAGAGCTGAAAGGCCTGCTGGCCGTGGGCGTGGAGGTAAATCCCGAATACATACAGTTCGTGGTGTAAAAAAACAACCATAGCGAGGAAGATAACTAAAGTCGAAGACTTGCCACTGAAAAACAGGGGCACGCTTTCATCGGATCCAAATCATGATGACCCACAATCAACGCTTTCGGGTATCTGCGACGCAAGTCGGCAAGCAACCGTTCCAACGCCTCCGTTTGGGCAGGTGTACGGGTGTCCACAGGCGTCTTGCCGTCGGCGGCCAGTCCGCCGATGTAGCACACCCCGATGGAATGCCGGTTGTGGTTCTTGCAATGCGCCCCAACTACCTCTTCGGGTCTTCCCGCCTCGATGGTGCCGTCGGTGGGGATGACGTAATGGTATCCACATCCGTTCCATCCGATAGAACGGTGGTAACGGTCAATATCCGCCATGCGGAGAACACTGCCCGCCTTGTTGGCGGAACAGTGTACCACAATCAGGGTGATCGTCCTCATAAGTCGCCTCCTATCATGCCGCCGGCGGCACCGGTGAGCAGCAACTCGATGAGACGGACTACGTACAACAGTACGCTTTTCCAATTCTTTTTCATGTTACATTCCGTTTTTAATAAGATAACAATCAGCAGACTATTCCATGCCGCTTTCTGTATCGCCGGCAATATCCGCTGCCGACTTCTTTCCCTTGGCGGCATCGATGTCCACGACACCGATACCGGCTTTCTCGGCTTTCAACGTGGCCACCTGTGCCACACGGCTTGCCACGGGATTGAACTCGGCACGATCGATGAGGTTATCGAAGTCGGCGCCCGGCGTGAAGAGGATGTTCACGCCCGTGATGTTGGCGGCGGTGAACTTTCGGCAGTTCTCCGCACCCGTACTGGTCAGCGACAGCCAGAAATCGCCCAGTTCGTCGAGTTGAATTTTCTTTCCTTCCAGCAGCATCTCCACCAGGCATTCGCACATGTCGGAAAGCACGCCTTTCACCGTGCCGCGCTTGTGGCCTCCGTGGTCGGCTATGTGCTGCACGAAGCCACGGAACGACATCACTTCCGACACCTGCGCCTTGGCGTAAGCCTTTGGAGCCGCGTCACTGTCTTGGGGATTGGGAAGCAGGAAAACACTGTAATTAATCATAACAATCGCCCATCGCCGGTATGGGACTTGGTATTTACATAGTCCGGTTGGTACTATGCCCGGCAGGGTTAGAAAATAAAGTGAATATAATAATTAAATAAGGTGTATCGCCTCGCTATGATTGTTGTGTCAAGTTGTCAAAGAACGTCGGGTTATCGGGTTACGTCTGCAAAGTTAGTTCGGACTTTCCCCCATCCCTATACCCGTTCGGAAACGCTTCCGAATGTTCGGGAACATCGTTCTCATCATTCAATCCTATTCGGTTTTTACGCACCTTGAAGCATCTAAAGATGAACGAACAAGAATACATAGAGAAGTATCGCGAGCTCTTCGACATGACGAAAGAGGGGGCGCTTTTTGAAGATACCCTCAGCCTCCTGCAACGCGCCACCAAGGCGCGCGAGGTGGCGGAAGTGGTGGCACGGATGTTCGATGTGGGCAGCGTCAACTCCGACCGGGTGGTCACCAAGGAATTCATCGGCATCCTCCTCGGGGTGGCGACCCGTCTCCAAAAAGGCTGTTCGGTGAACAACATCCGAGAGCACATCAACGGCGTCATCGCCCGCGACCATTGGAAACTGCGGGAGAAGGAGAGCCGTGAGAGCAAGCCGTTCAAAATCAACGGAGACACCATCACCGTCAATTTCTCCGTGACGTTCGACCGCGACAAGTTCGCCTTGTTGCAGGACATCATCCACCAACTGGACATGGTGTTGAGCCGGGTCACCGTCAGCCGTTTCGACGGACATCCCGACACGACGGTCCCTCTCTATCAGTTGCAAGGCGCAGCCCCGACCGTGGCGGCGGCACTTCGACAAATAAGCGACCGGTTGGGTGCCGACTCCCTTGCCGACATACATTACGCCTCGGGAAGCGGCGGATTCGAGCGCGGGCATCTCACCCTTTCGCAAACCATTCAACTGGCGGAAAATGAATATTGACCGCGACCGCATATTCCGGCAGATAGCCGAATCGCTCCGACATTACCACGGCATACAGGCCGTTCCGGAGGTTGCCCGAGGAGCAGACCTGTTCCCCGAAAGCAAGACGGTTATGACCGGGGAACAGACCGCCTATGCCATACGATTCAATCCCAAGGCGCAGACCGTACTCTCCCTCTACAACCTTGCCATGGATGGCGGAACGGACATCGGCGAAACGGTATGCCGCTATGCCCTGTATCACGCGTTTCTGGAATTGGACGACTACGAGGCGGCACGCCGCCATCTGGACGCTTTCCGCCGGGAGGTGCAACGCCTGCATCCGGAGCGACGCACACCGGAACAGCGAGAGGAGGCACAAGGACAGGTGCTCGTGCAACTCTATTTCATCATGTTGCACGAATCGTTCCACATCATCTTCCGCCACTCGCCCGAATCGGGAAAAATGGCGGCAGAGACCACGCGGGAGTTGCTGCGCGACATGAAGGACGAGCTGGCCGACCAACTCTCCCTCATCACCAAAGATGAACTGATCGCACACCCCAAGATGCAAGAGCGCCTTGCAGCACTCATACCGCCCACCCTGCCGCAGGAGGACAAAGAAGAGATGATGGCACGGATGTGCGAGGAGATGAAGGCGGATCCTTATAACACCGATTATATAGACCGATTGATAGAAGGGAGCGACGAGGTGCTGATTGAAGAACTGGCGTGTGACCGTCAGGCATGGCTCAACTTCACGGACATGGCCGTCTCGGAGGGATGCGACACCGAGGAACTGCTCCGGTTTCACCTGTGGTTCTTCGTCGTGTTCTGCGCCATGGACTTTAACCGGGGCATCCTGTCACAGTACCGGCCGGCTCTTCGTGCCCGTTATCGATACGACGGCAAACGTGTCGTCCTGCGCCACAAGGCGTTCAAGACCCTGCTGCGGCAGTACCATCCCGAGGTGTATCGCCTGATCAGGCACCAATATCTCGAACTGAACAAAGGACTGGAAGCCGTCTTCCGTACCGCCACCCTCGGTCTGTACAAGTATCAGGAGGATTTCATCCGTCTACAGGCACTTTATGAGGAACGAAAGGCCAATCCCGTCCTCCCTGACATCCGAACCATACGGCAATTGGAAGCGGATATGGAAGCGGCGGCGGATGCCTTGTAAAGGGCGGAAAAATGAAAGCGGCTTCATCAGCCATCGAAAGCGGCTTCGTTGGCCAATGAAAGCGGCTTCATCGGGCATCGAAGCCT
>CAYXZF010000109.1:0-4423 GCA_964469845.1 uncultured Phocaeicola sp. | reverse complement strand
GCAGTATATTTCAGTCGTGGATTAAGGGCACTATACTATCGCTGAATAGTTACCCTTGATTGCGCCAAAACTCCGTGCGGCGAATCGGCAGAGGCGGGTGAAAAACTCCTCGATGTTTTTTAAATTCTCTTCGGCGTTTTAAAAATTCGCCTCGGCGTTTTCAAGGTTTTTCCCGGAAGTTTTTCGCTTCTTCCTTGCGGCTTTGCCGTCTTTTTAATATCTTTACAAACTTTTTAAGGTCGGGATTGAATGAATCCAATCCCGCCGAGACATTTTTAATTAATTATTTTATTTCCATTACACTATGAAAACTTCATTTCGCGCTCTGTCGGTGGCTGTGTTCGCCTCGTTTTGGCTTGCGGCCGATGCCGTCGAAATCAATCCGAAGGCTGTAAGCGACTTGCTGAACCGCATCGGCGGAGCAGGCACGGCCCAACGTTTTGAAACCGTTGTGGACGAGTCGTTGGAACGTGACGGACGGGAGACTTTCGTCATCACCTCTTCCAGCGGAAAACCTTGCGTCAAGGGCTCCACGCTGTCCGCCCTCACCACCGGATTGGGATGGTATCTGAACCATACGGCACACGTAAGCCTGACGTGGAACCGGCTCACCGCCGACCTGACATCGGTAGAGCTTCCGCTGCCCGAAGAGGAGACGCACAGCTCTGCGGCCGATTATCGTTATTATCTGAATTACTGCACCTTTTCCTACTCCACAAGTCCTTGGACGTGGGAACGCTGGCAACAGGAAATAGACTGGATGGCCTTGCACGGCGTCAATATGCCGCTTCACATCGTCGGCCTCGAAGAGGTGTGGCGCAAATTGCTGGTGGAGGATTACGGCTACTCCGCGCAAGAGGCCGACGACTTCATTGCCGGCCCGGCCTTCATGGCTTGGTTCGGCATGAACAACCAGCAGGGATGGGGCGGCCCGAACCCCGACTGGTGGTACGAGCGGCAGGCGGAACTCGGCCGCAAGATGACCGTCCGGATGCACGAGCTGGGCATCGAACCGGTGCTTCCCGGATTCGCCGGCATGGTGCCCGACAATTTCAAGCAGAAAACCGGCATCGAAGCCATGAGTCAAGGCGGATGGTGCGGCTTCCGCCGTCCGTTTATCCTTGACGCTACAGACGATTTGTTTTTCGAGGTTGCCGAAAAGTATTACGCCCGTCTGAAAGAAGTGATGGGAGAAAGCCGCTATTACTCCATCGACCCTTTCCACGAGGGGGGAGCTGCGCCTGCCAACGTGGAACTTGCCTACCAAAACCTGTATAAGGCGATGGACACCGCCAAGCCCGGTTCGCATTTCGTGATTCAGTCGTGGCAGTGGAGCGGCGCGCAATATAAATGTCTGGACAATGTACCCGAAGGAAAACTGCTGGTGCTCGACCTGTACAGCGACGGACGTCCCGGATGGAACAACTATAAAGGACACGAAACGGTGTACTGCACGATTTTCAACTTTGGCGGACGTACCGGTTTCTTCGGACGTTTCAACGGAGTCATCGACGGTTACTTCGAGGCTCGAAACACCTCGTCCGTCAAAGGTATCGGTGCCGCTCCGGAAGCTATCGAACAAACGCCCGTGATGTACGACCTCCTTTTTGAACTCCCGTGGCATGCTTCCAAACCCGATGCCGCGCAGTGGATGGCCCGCTACACAGAAAGCAGATATGGCGTTGAATCCGCCTTGGCGAAAGAGGCTTGGGAATTGCTTCGCAACTCCGCCCTCGATTGCAAAACCGATTTGCAAGGCCCTCACGAGGCCATCGTTTGTGCCCGTCCCGCCCTGACGGTAGACAGAGTATCGACATGGGGCGGCGCCCACATCTTCTACAATCGTCAGCAGGTGGCGCAGGCCGCCTATAAGTTGCTTGAAGCTGCTCTGGAGGGCGAGAATTACAGTTACGACCTTGCCGACATCTCGCGTCAGGCTCTCACGGATTATTCCCAAAGTTTGCTCGACGGCATCCGTCAGGCGCACACCGATGGCGATGCCGGGCTTTTCAACAAGCGTCGCGACGCTTTTCTTCAGTTGATTCTCGACATCGACCGCCTGCTCAACACACATGCGTGTCTCACCTTGGGCAATTGGACCGAAACCGCGCGAGCCATAGCCGATGAAGCGGAGGGAACGACCGCTTCGGATGCCGATTGGTTGGAACTCGACAATGCCCGCACCCTCATCACCACGTGGGGACCGCAAGTCGCTTCCGAGGACGGTGGCCTGCGCGATTACAGTTACCGCGAATGGGGCGGCATGCTGAAAGACTTCTACTACCGGCGTTGGAAACAATGGTTTGACAACGGCATGAAAGCTCCCGAAGGTGGATGGTTCCGTTGGGAATGGGACTGGGCGCATTCCAATCCTGGCGCATATCGCCCCAAAGCTGTCGGAGACACCCGTCAGGTGGCTTCCGCGCTGCTTCCCAAGTATCTCAGCCGATTCATTTCCGCGAATCCCGACAAGGCGGCTCCTTATTATGTAGACCGCTTATTGGCTACCGACGCTCGCGACAAGTTCTGCGATTACGCCGTCCCCGGAAGCACTTACGCTCCGAAGGTTCAGCAAGCGAAGGTGGCGGAAATAGCCGTTGATTTCAACAAGAACGGTTCGTTTGAAGCGGCTGAACAGCACAGCGGCTCTCGCGTTGCGATGCCGGCTGATGCTTCGCCGGGCGAGCGCATGTGTCGCGTCACCCTGACCGATGGAACGGAATTTACTTTTACGCTGAATATCGTCCGTTGAAGCGGAGCGTAATTGCGGCTATGCCGGAATGACGTAAAAATGTCCGAAGTGCTTTGTGCAAGTACTTCGGACATTTTTTTGCGTCGGATGCGGTCAGATATTCTTTATTTCATCTAAGTTCTTCTGGATGTCTTCTTCTTTCAGTTCGTAGTTCACCAAGTTGCCCGCCAAGTATTGGTCGTAGGAAGCCATGTCAATCAGCCCGTGACCGGAGAGGTTGAACAGGATAACCTTTTCTTCGCCTGTCTCGATGCACTTTTTCGCTTCACGTACGGCGGCGGCGATGGCGTGGCAAGACTCCGGTGCCGGAATGATGCCTTCGGCTTGTGCGAACAGGCAACCCGTTTCAAAAGTTTCCAGTTGGGGGATGTCCACCGCTTCCATCAGTCCGTCTTTCAAAAGCTGCGACACGATGACGCCCGCGCCGTGGTAGCGCAATCCGCCCGCATGGATGTTGGCGGGAGCGAAGTTGTGTCCGAGGGTGTACATCGGAAGCAATGGCGTATATCCGGCCTCGTCGCCGAAGTCGTATTGAAACTTTCCGCGGGTCAGTTTCGGACATGAAGCCGGTTCGGCGGCGATGTAGCGGGTCTTTCGGCCTTCGTTCAGGGTGTGCCGCATGAAGGGGAAGCAGATGCCGCCGAAGTTGGAGCCTCCGCCAAAGCAGCCGATGATGATGTCGGGGTATTCGCCTGCCATTTCCATTTGCTTTTCGGCCTCCAGCCCGATGATGGTTTGATGCAGGGTGACATGGCTCAGCACCGAACCGAGGGTGTATTTGCAGTTGGGAGTGGTCATGGCGAGTTCTACGGCTTCGGAGATGGCCGTGCCCAGCGAGCCTTGATGATTGGGCGTCTTGGTCAGGATGTCCTTTCCCGCCCGGGTGGACATGGACGGCGAGGGAGTGACCTGTGCGCCGAAAGTCTGCATGATGCTGCGTCGGTAAGGCTTTTGGTTGTAACTGATCTTCACCTGATAGACAGCCGCTTCGAGGCCGAACACCTTGGCTGCGTAGGAGAGTGCGGCTCCCCATTGACCGGCACCCGTTTCGGTGGTGATGTTGGTCACTCCTTCCTGCTTGCAGTAATAGGCTTGCGGCAGTGCGGAGTTCAGTTTGTGCGAGCCGATGGGGCTGACACTTTCGTTCTTGAAGTAGATGTGTGCCGGTGTTCCCAACGCCTTTTCCAGTCCGTAGGCACGCACCAGCGGAGTGGAACGCCAGTATTTGTACATCTCGCGCACCGTTTCGGGGATTTCTATCCACGCATGCTCTTGGTCCAGCTCCTGATGGCACAATTCTTTGGCAAAGAGGGGATAGAGGTCTTCGGGTGTCAGGGGCTTGTGTGTCTTGGGGTGCAGTGGCGACAAGGGTTTGTTTTTCATGTCGGCCTGTATGTTGTACCAGAACTTAGGGATTTCGTCTTCCGACAGGATGTATTTTTTCTGTTTATTGCTCATGATGTTTTGTTTCAAATTATTAGTTTGGCGACAAATTTAAATAAAAATAGTTGTCGAGACGAATAATCGACTGCTTTTTTGTTTGATTCGAGAGATTCTTTTTATTCTTCCCCCCCCTTTTAGAGCCGATAATATTTTTTTGACTTTCACATTAAACCTGTAACTATTCAGCGATAGGGCATGACGGGTCATCAAGCCCCGAATAAGGCTTGA
>CAYXZF010000108.1:0-4460 GCA_964469845.1 uncultured Phocaeicola sp. | reverse complement strand
CAAGCCTTATTCGGGGCTTGATGACCCGTCATGCCCTATCGCTGAATAGTTACAAGCGCAAGCGGAAGCCAAGAGTGAACAGAAAGCCGAGGCGAAGCAGGAGAAGAAACCACGCGAGCCTCAGATGGTAACTGCTGCCGGCGAGAAAGTGCCCCACGGTCACGCTTACCAAAGCAAAGCCAACCCCGAAGAGTGGTATTTCACCGCCAAGATGGACGGTAAACAGTTGAAGCCACAACGGATGGACGCTACCGACTTAGCCGCCTACCAGAAGAAGGAAATGACGGTGCCCCAGTTGATGGAACGCTATTATCCGACCAAACTGATGCCAAAGGTGTCGGAGGAATCCTTCAAGATGCCCAAGTCCATTGCCGGACCGGAAGGCAATATCTCCGTGGAGAAGTTCAATGTCTATAAGGAGAAGGACGAGCAGCGTGCCGATTATGGCAAGTACAAGTTCTATGCGCAAATCGGTGACTCCAAGATGTCGGCTGTCGCTTCCCGTCAGGACTTGAACGCCTACTTCGATCGGGTGATGACTCCTACTCAACTTGTAGAAAAGAACTTCGGGGAACGCCTGCACTTGAAATCAGCCTACGAGAAGTACCGGCTTCCCGAAGGCATAGACCCGAAAGGTGTGCGTGTGGCGAAAGACCGTGGTGACAACAAGTGGAAGGTGTCCGTGGATATGGGCGACAAGGGGCGCACCACCAAGCATGAAATCTCCTTTGATGACGGCTATTCCCTTTTCAAGGCAAAGACCGCCACACGGGAACAGATTGCAGCGAAGTATCTCAATACGGAAATCAGCGGTATGCTTGCTGCAAAGAGTGTCAAGGTGGAGAAATCCGCATCCATGAAAAGGTAACTAATCAAACAACAGTTTAACGATAAAAGAAAAACTATATATGAACAAAAAGATGAAGCATGAGGAGTTGGTGGAACTCCTTCAGGAGGGCAAAATCGGTTATCTCCGTTTTGTTCTGGAGAGTGAGAACGAACAGGGTTATTTAGAGTGGTGCCGTACCCACGATACAGACCCCTCGGACGAATCTGCAGAGTTTTATATCGAGCAGACGGACATCGAGCAGATGGACCGTCAGGTAATGGATGACGAGGACTATGGCATCTGGAACTAGTTACAATCCGTCAGCTTCGGGCAATGCCGGTCAGGTCGCTCTGGATAAGTTTGCGGCGATGATGATTGACCGCATGGAGCAGATGAAAGCCTCCGACTGGAAGAAAGGCTGGATTGGAGGTGCTTCGGGTTATGCCGGCTTGCCGCAGAACGTGGGAGGCAGGAACTATTCCGGTTCCAACTCGCTATTCTTGCAACTACATACGGCGGCGAATGGGTATGACCTACCTGTCTATCTGACTTTCAAGCAGGCGCATAACCTCAAAGCCCACGTCCTGAAAGGAGAAAAGGCGTTTCCCGTGGTCTATTGGGATATGCTGGTAAAGGACAAGAACGGGCAGAAAATCAGTTCGGATGAATACCGTGCCATGAGTCGGGAGGAGCGGAAAGATTTGGAAGCGATTCCTTTTATCAAGGCTTTTCCGGTTTACAATGTCGCACAGACCAATCTGGCAGAGATACAGCCGGAGCGTATGCAAAAGCTGTTGGAGAAGTTCAAAGTGCCGGAGCTTAGAGACACTGAAGGTATGTATGCCCATGCCGCCCTTGACCGTATGGTGCAGACCCAGGGATGGCTCTGTCCGATACAGGCGGACAAACGAGTGGACGGTGCTTATTATTCTCCCTTGGCAGACAGGATTGTTGTTCCCATGAAGGAGCAGTTCAATATCGGCAAAACTCCGGAGGAAGTCTATCGTGGCGGTATGGAGTATTATTCGACCATGCTACACGAAATGACCCACTCGACCATGACGGCAGACCGACTCAATCGTGAGATAGGTGGCAAGTTTGGAGATCCGAAATATGCGAAGGAGGAACTGGTGGCGGAACTGACGGCTGCCATGATCAGCCACTCGATGGGATTCGATTCCAAGATAACGGACAACTCCGCCGCCTATTTGGACTCGTGGATTGGTGTCCTGAAAAAGGAACCTAAGTTCATTGTTTCCATTATGGCAGACGTAAACAAGGCATCCGACCTCATACTTGACCACGTGGACAAGCAACGGTTGGCATTGGGCGAACAACCTTACCTTGCCAAGAACGCCCCGTTTACTCCAATGGTTCCAAGTGAGGAAGTCCCTTTCAAGAATGCCGCCATTATCAAGACCTGTTCCGCCGATTATGCTATCCGTGTCTCATACGATGGTGTGGAGTTGGGATTGAAGAAAGTCACCAAAGACACGGCAAAGACCTTCTTCCAGCTTACTGACCAGAAAGATAAGACAGCGTTCCTGAATATGACGGCACGAAAGACTTACGAGCCGGAGTTGACTGTGATACGGAGAAATCAGAAAGTAAGCTCCGGGATTAGTTTGTAATCGTCCAACAAATCTTAGCGATTATGAGTGATTACAAAGTAAACTTCAAGGACATGAAATCCCGTGTGGGTGTGGATGACATCGCCTATGCGTTAGGGTATCGTCTGGACCGAAAGGCGGGCGTGGGTCGATATATCGAACTGGTGCTTGGTGAGGGGAATGACAGACGTGACACCATCATCGTCAGCCATCCGCACGACAAGGTAGCTCAGACTTTCTTCCGCAGGGATGGCTCCAAAGGTGATGTGGTCACTCTCATTCGTGAGAATCTGAATTCATTCCTGGTATCGGGTAAGGACGATTGGCAGAAGATAGCTAAGGTAATGGCTCGCTTTGCCAATATGCCCGAACCTGAATATCGGGAAGACCGTGAATATATCAAGTCTATCAAGCACGATGCAGTCTTTGATGAATCGCGTGATGAAGTGAAGCCGATTGATAACAACAAGATACCGGGATTATTCTCTCAAAGGGGTATTTCGGATGATACAGTGAAAGAGCTTTCATCTTTTATTTGTCTTGTCAGGGACAAGCAAAATGGAAAATTTGAAGGTTACAACATCGGTTTTCCTTATACGAATGAGCATAGTGACGAAGTCAATGGCTACGAGATTCGTGGCTATGGCGGTTACAAATCAAAGGCGGCCGGTACGGATTCTTCATCCTCTGCTTGGGTAGCTGACTTGACTGGCGGTAATCGTGAGGCTGTCCGAAGCGTGTTCTTCTGTGAGTCGGCTTTTGATGCGATGGCATTCTATCAGATGAACAAGGTTCAACTGGGTACGGATGTGGCTTTGGTATCATTGGGCGGCACATTCTCTGACAAGCAGATAACCGGAACGATGGCTCGTTTCCCTAATGCGAGGGCATTTGACTGTTTCGATAATGATTTAGCCGGACGTATCTACGGTTTGCGTATGATGGCAATACTGGAGGATATTCCGATGAAAATCAATAAAAAGGATGGTGTTCTTTCTATTGAAGCCAAAGGGAAATCCTTTGAACTGAACACGGAACGCTCACTGACGGCACAAGTCAGCGAGAAGCTATCCATCCGTTACAGGATGGGGCAATGGCTACCGCCTAAGGCTTTCAAGGATTGGAACGACAGTCTGATGAACAAGCCTATGGCACCGATGCTCTCTCCGCATAAGGAGGAACGTGAACATAACTTGACTGAACGCAGAAATGCGGGTCTTAAAATGTGAAGTATATGATAAGAATAAAATCAAAAGTAGCGGCATTGGCCATTCTATCTGTTTCTCTGCTGAACGACTTGCCTATCTTCGCCCAACAGACGGATCCGGCTTTGACGGGTGCGGTGATTGCCCAGACTGTGGAATTGAAGAATATCCACAAGCAACGCAAGAAAAGACAGGAACAGATTATCGCTGCCGAGACAGCCGTGACCTTGGCCCTCGACCGTGTTCACTCGGTAGAGAACAAAATGCTGGAATACCTCTCCAATGCGCAGGGTGCGATGCAGAACCTCTATCAGATTAAACGTGCAGGGGAATTGGTTACGGTTGAGATACCAAAGAACTGTAGCTTACTCACGAAGTCTGTGGGTCGTAACTTGAAAGGTACGGCTATTGCCGCCATCGTGTCGGATGAGCTGACGGATGCGGCTACGCAGATGGCGGCTCTCTATCCGTTCATGAAGCAGTTGGTGACTTCGGGTAGTTACAATATACCCGGTGGGGACGGGAAGAACGAGAAGCACAAGGTGAACTTGTTGAACTCTTCCGAAAGGTACTATATTGCCAATGAGGTGGTGACCCGATTGGAAGCAATAAATACTGACTTATTCATCTTAGCCTGGCAGGTTCGCACCTTGTCTTGGAATGACCTTTGGTTCTCTCTTGACCCGGAAGGTTGGGCAAGTGTGATGTCCGGCAAGAATATCATTGATGGCATCGTGTCAGAATGGAATCAAGGCTACTTGCTTAAATGGTAATTAGAATAGAATTAGAATGCAATTAGAATAATAATCGAACAAC
>CAYXZF010000107.1:0-4687 GCA_964469845.1 uncultured Phocaeicola sp. | reverse complement strand
CTTTTTTTTGGGCACCGCAACGGCAGGCTCGTCTTCCTGCGTAATCATCTCCGCCCGTTCGGCTTCGGCACGCTTCTCGGCTTCGGTTTTTTCCTTGGGAGGAGCGGGCTGTTCTTTCGGCTTTTCCGGTTGCTTCTTCTTCACCGTCTCCTTCTTGGGAACCGGTTTGGGAGTTTCCTTTTTTTTGGGCACCGCAACGGCAGGCTCGTCTTCCTGCGTAATCATCTCCGCCTTGGTTTCCACCTCAGGGACAGGCTCCGGTTCCGCTACCTCGGCAGGGAGTTCGGGTTCTTCCCAAATGTCCACGTCCGTCAGCATGTAGGGGTCGGCATTGCCTTGCGACGCCGCCACCTCACCCAACATGACAGGGACTCCCCCCTCCTCTTGAGCTTTCGGGCGACGGATGACGACCAGAAAGAGCAAAAGCAGAAGAGCCGCATGAAGCACCAAGGTTCCTACCAGACCAGCTATCTTATTTTTCTTCATTATCACGTTATCGTTTCTTTTCCGGCGGGCGGGTAGCCAGCACCATCTTGAAGTGATTTTCGTTCGCAAAGTTCAGCACGCTCACTATTTCCCGATAGGGAACCGCCTCATCCGCATAGAGCGCCACGTACATTTCCGGTTCTTTGGCGGCACATTCCTGCAGGAAAGCCGGCAGTTCGTCCGGCGCGATGGGCATTTCGTCCTCGTTTCCGAAAGCGGCATAATAGTTCAGATGCTTGTCGATGATTACACGGGTGAGCGGTTTGGCCGAAGTCTGTTGCTTGCCTTGCGGAAGCAGCACCTTGATGGCGTTAGGCGACACCATGGTAGAGGTAATCATAAAGAATATCAGCAACAGGAAGATGATGTCCGTCATGGACGCCATGCTGAAGTTGGGTGATATCTTGTTTCTTCTTTTCAATGCCATAGCCGTTATTTTTGTTCGGGTTCGTTCAAGAGGTCCATGAAAGCCATCGTGCGGGCTTCCATCCGGCTGACCACCTTATCCACCCGGGTCACCAAGTAGTTGTAGGCAAACATGGCCGCGATGCCCACCACCAATCCGCCCACAGTGGTAATCATGGCTTCGTAGATACCTCCCGACAGGAGGGTGATGTCGATGTTATTGCCGGCATTCGCCATTTCCCAAAAGGCCTGCACCATACCTGTTACCGTACCGAGGAAACCAATCATCGGCGCACCGCCCGAAATGGTCGCCACAATCGGGAGTCCGTTTTCCAGTTTCGCCACTTCAATGTTGCCCGTATTTTCAATGGCGGCCTGTACATCGGCCACCGGACGCCCCATGCGGGTAATGCCTTTTTCAATCATGCGCGCCACCGGAGTGTTGGTGATGCGGCAATAGTTGATGGCCGACTTCACTTCGCCCGAACGGATATAGTCGCGGATGCGTTCCATGAAAAGCGGGTCTTCCTTGCCCGCCTTGCGGATGACCGACAGGCGTTCAAAGAAAATATAGAAACACACCACGGACAAGAAAGCGAGGACAGCCATTATCCAACCGCCTTTCAACGCCATGTCCCAAAGATTCATCTTCGCTTCATCCGTAACCGGAGTCAGCACCGGATTAGCTCCGGCCAAGGTATCGGCCAACGCGGTGGCCTGCAAGAACAAATTCATCATTATCGTAAACAGTTTTTATATTCTTCTATTGTTTTTTGCAATCCCAAGTAGAGTGCATCGCACACCAAAGCATGACCTATCGACACTTCATCCAGCCAAGGGATGCGGTCGTGCATGTATTTCAGGTTCACAAGGCTGAGGTCGTGACCGGCGTTCAGCCCCATGCCCAAACTGCGCACCACCTTGGCCGCTTCCACAAAGGGAGCGATGGCCGCTTCCGGATTTTTCGGATACAGGCAGGCATACGGTTCGGTATAGAGTTCCACCCGGTCGGCACCGGTCTTGGCCGCATATTCTATCCGTTCGATGTCCGTACCCACAAAAATAGAAGTACGGATGCCCGCTCCACCGAACACATCCATCAATTCGGTCAGGAAATGAAAGTGGGTTTTGGTATCCCAGCCGGCATTCGATGTGATTTGGTCGGGCGCGTCGGGCACCAAAGTCACCTGATGGGGTTTGGCTTTCAGCACCAAATCGATAAACTCCTTACTCGGATAACCCTCCATGTTAAATTCGGTGGTCAGCAAGGGTCGGAGCGCATAAACATCGCTCCAGCGGATATGGCGTTCATCGGGACGAGGATGCACGGTAATGCCTTCCGCGCCAAACTTTTCGCAATCCAACGCCACTTTCACAACATCGGGGTTGTTTCCTCCACGGGCGTTCCGCAGCGTGGCAATCTTGTTTATATTTACACTTAACTTTGTCATTTTTATTAATATATTATTATCTTTGCACTTTGAATTGCAAAGTTAGCATGTTTTATGGGAACTATGCGACTTTTGCGTCACAAAAGATACATAAAAAGAACGAAAGAGTACACATCCTATGAAGTTTGCCCTGTTTGGAAACACCTATCAAATCAAGAAGTCGGCGCACCTGACGCATCTGATGAACATTTTGGCCAAGCACAAAGCCGAGGTCTGCATCCAACGCGAGTTTTATCAGTTCCTGACCCGCGAACAGTTGCCGGACATCCCGGCCGCAGGTATATTCGACAACGATGATTTTGAAGCGGACATGGTGCTGAGCATAGGAGGCGACGGCACCTTTCTGAAAGCAGCCAGCTACGTAGGCAACAAAAACATCCCCATATTGGGCATCAACACCGGCCGCCTCGGCTTTCTGGCAGATGTGTCGCCCGAAGAACTGGAGGACACTTTTGTGGACATAGAGAACGGGAACTACAAGATAGAAGACCGAAGCGTGCTGCAAGTAACCGGCGAAGGGCAACCCTTGAAAGGGTATCCGTACGGTCTGAACGAAATCGCGGTTTTAAAGCGCGACAGTTCGTCCATGATTACCATCCACACCTCCATCAACGGAGCCTACCTCACCACTTATCAAGCAGACGGCTTGGTCATAGCCACTCCCACCGGCTCCACCGCCTACTCATTGAGCGTTGGAGGTCCGGTCATTGTTCCCCACAGCCACACCATCGCCATCACTCCGGTAGCTCCGCACAGCCTCAACGTACGCCCCATCGTCATCAACGACGACTGGGAAATCACCCTCGACGTAGAAAGCCGAAGCCACAACTTTCTGGTGGCCATCGACGGGCGGAGCGAAACCTGTCGGGAAGGAAGCCGGATCACCATCCGTAAGGCGGACTATCGGATAAAGGTCGTAAAACGCCCCGACCACATTTTCTTCCACACGCTGAGAAACAAGATGATGTGGGGAGCAGACATCAGAGGGTGATAATTTACGGATTCATTTTATAAAACAACAGTTCCTTCGTAACTACGTCAAAACCGATGATTAAGTCTCCTTTCATTGTAAAATGAGATATCTCTTTACAATCAGACAATTCATCGATTTGCTTCATTCAAAAAATTACTCAATACTACTAACTACTGCCGTTACCTTTTTTTCAAGTTACACATCAGTCAGAAAATCATTTTCCCGATGTCCACAGCACAAAAGTAATAAAGAAAACTTATACTACCAATTATTTCCGGCTGATTATAGTACACCATAGCCATTTACCTTTTTGAATGATTACTGTCCGCTAAACATTATTGAAAGGTCAGTATGCAGAGAACAGGCAACTCCATAGATTTCCCATACGTTGCATTCACTCCTTTCACCACTTGTTAATGTACTGATTTTCAAAACCTCCATGTGAAGGGGGCTTTAAAAATCTCCTTTCACCGTTTCACAACGAAACGACAAAATAAACGTTTCCTTGCCGGGTGTGGGTGTGTCGAACGCCGAGCGCTTGGAGCATTTTAGAAAAAAAAAACGAACTGATTGGAAGTTCTTCCTGCATCCGTATAAAGAAGCTGAAATGTACGCTGTGCCACCTCGACGACATTTCTCTGCCACCTAAGTGGCAGTACTCTGCCAACGTGTAACAATGCCTTGGCAACTTGTATAAAAACACTCCATCTTCCGGCAGTGAATCCGGGTGAAAGTGAAAGGGTGAAAGGAGATTATTCACTCTCCCTTCACACTAAAACACTGATTGACAAACAATTGAAAACAGGTGACGGGAGTGAATGCAAACATGGAAAAATCATAGGTAGTAATACTGTTTCCCGTTTTTCAGAATGAAAATTTGCTCTTCCTTTCCCCGGGTCAAGTTTCTCAGTCATAGCAGAGCATTACGGGGAATGTTGTCATAACGGACTTCATCGGTAACGGCGGTCTGGACGCACCAAGGACTTCCGTTCTATTGATTGTTTTTCATTTTCGATTATTTCTTTTAAAATCATGCGGATGTCATATTTAAAGAGCCGGTCACGATTCAAGTCAAGGGTATATAAATATCCATTGATAAAATCTATATCAAAACAGAAAAAATCCACTCAGAAAAATAGTAAACGGTATATTCTATATCAACAAGGGCGGATGTCAGTGGCGAATGCTTCCCTCAGACTTTGCTTCTTGGCAAAGTCAAGCATGTATTTTCATCAACATAAAATAGAGTCTAAAAAAGGAAAAAAGAAAGAAAATGAGTCAGCAGAGCCGTTATCAATCAAAAAAAGAGGGACGCTCACGGAGGGCACTGAAAAAGTTCCTTTCCTCTGACAAATAAGAGAATCCCGTCAAA
>CAYXZF010000106.1:0-4707 GCA_964469845.1 uncultured Phocaeicola sp. | reverse complement strand
ATACATACCATCTCTTTTATTCTGCCTAGGGAGGCACTTTTTCAGTGCCCTCCCAATCACCCTCCCCTTCTTTCTCATCTCTCATCGATGCTCCTCAGCCTCTTCACCGCGTCCGCTTTCACCTGATTGATGGTATTCATGATAGACTCCTGCGCCTTTTCATCAGGATTCTCACGCATCAGCTTATACAGCTCGCTTAACTTCCGCTCATAATCACGCATCACCACATAGTGTTTCATCTGTTTCGATTGATGGAGGAAGGTCTTACGCTCCGCATATTCCATCGCCGTTTCGGGTCGTTTCATTTCCTTATCGTAACCGTTCAGTCGGCGAACCGTGTCCTCATACTCCTTCTTGAAGGCCGCATAATCTTTCTTCACCTGCGCATAGCCGGTACGCTCATCGTTCTGATTCAAGAACGCTTTCAGCACCGGAATATTCCGCACGTTTCGATATTCTTTATGCCAAAACATAGAAGCGGTCTTGTAAGCTCCCAAGAACATATCGCCGAATCCGCCCAAATAACCCGTAAACAGATGTTCCAATCGGGCAGGGTTAATATCTACAACGCCACTCTTGTACTTATCGCCGCCTGTCAGTTCGTTCATCAGTTCGGCACTGTCCACAAGCCACTTGACGGTGCCTGCATAAGCCTTTGTCCATTCGGGCAGTTCCTTGTTGAATCCGTTGTCGCGGTAGATGGGTTTGCCCGTCCAATCCTTGTTGGAGACGTACGCCTGCGCTATCGGTTTGAACGCATCAGGGGTAAACGCATTCCACGGGCCGGCTGCGTCCGTAACAAAGTTCAGCGGAAGCATTTCAGCGAACTGCCCTGTAATCTGCAGGGCGGCATCCTTGCCTCTCACGTTTCCTGCCGTCAGCTGGTAGGCGGCTTCTCCAAGGCCGTAGAAAGCACGCATTTCCACCGGAAGAGGGATGGTAAGGAACATGGCATCACCTCCCCGCTTGCCCAGATAGAATACGAGGTCATTGCGTCTTATCCATTCAGGCAGGTTATCGTAATCGTCATCGTCACCGCCCAGCATCGAAGAAAGGAACTCATTCACCACAGGCATCAGGAATCCCGATACGGCATACATCGTCAGAGCCGTGGTAAAGGCCACCGGGTGTTTCTGTCCCAACCGCTTGAAGTTCACAAGGGCTTGCACGGCGGCATTGAAGAAGAGGTACATGCTTCGCATACTCTGCGCTCCGAATCCGATGAATCCGCCAGCCTTGCTTCCCGAACCTCGCTTGTTGAAGTTCACCGTGATTTCCTTCGCGTCGCCCACGCTGCGTTGAATGCTTCTGCCCATCTGTCGGCTGGTCATGTACACCGTGAATCGGCTAACATCTTCCGCACAGCGGTTGTAGAACTCGATGGTGTCCAGCACCGCACGGCCTACCTTACGGCCGTTAATCACCTTACCGCCCTTCTTTGCATCTTTAAGCTCCCGTTGGATTTTCTTCTTATACTCATCCACGCTCGTAAGCTGGGCGAATCCCGTTTCACCGCCGTTCTTTATAAATTCAGCGAACATCTTGTCAAGCTCGTTGTCCATATCCAACTTGCCCGATTGGTAACGCTTCATCAGCCCGCGGATATTGCCAAGTACCTTCATTTGGTTTCTACGGAATTGATTGCCGTAGCCTACGTTTTCTTTCACTGCCACAGCCGTATTGCTGAATATCAAGTCTCGGCTAAGGTTTCGCGCAATGAAGGTCGGGTTCCTGGTCGTAAAGGCAGCGGCCATAAATTGGTTCAGTTGGCGTGACATCCGTTCGATGATACCGTTATAGGTCTCCGGGTTAGTCATGCCGTTGATGGCTTGTGCGGCTCTCGGATTGCCGTTCACTATCATCACGAACTCACGGCCGTTTCGCTTCACACGGACAATGTGTTGCGCTATTTCTTTCGGAGTGGCGATATAGGGAACATCGGCCTTTCCGCGGAGCTTCTTCGCACGTCCTTCGTCCTTCTTCTGCTGCATTTCTTCCTCAAACAGCTTGATTTTGTAGGCTATCACATCCGCATCATCATCCTGCTCAATCGGAGGATAGACATACTCCCACTTCGGGCTGTCTTCCGTGCCCTTGTTCTCAATCCACGAATCCATCACCGTTATCAGGTTGGTCGGTTTGTCAAACGCAAGATTCAGCAGCTTCTGCTTCATTTGGTTCTTGTTGCCTTGGAAGATGGCGCTTTCCGCCATGTTGGCTATCGTGGCAAGCGGGTCATCGGATAGGCTGGTTCGTCCTCCGGCAGTCTTAACGGTAGAATTGAATACACCTTCCTGTCCGCCGAAGTATTCGTACACATCGCTGGCTTTCGTCTCGCACCAGCCTCGCATAGGCACATACCATTCAAACATTTCCGACACCTTCTTGTGGGCATCCGTGCTCATCACTCCGCTCTGCTTGGCTCTGTCAAGGCTGAACCGGGTCGCACGCTTGATGGACTTCCACAGGTTCTTCGTGTCGGCAAGTCCTTCCACAATTTCCACTTCGTCAATCGCCTTTTCGGTAAAGGTGTCTTCACCAAACAAGGCGGTCAAGCCCGAATAGTCCTTGCCCAATTTGTCCGGAGCTATCAGCGTCGCTTCATTGTCCATCGCTTCGCAATACTCGCGGAAGGTTATCGTTTCGTCCTCCAAGTCTTGCAGGAGTTCTTTCTTGCGCTGCATATAGTTTTCATAGAGACCGCTTACATCCTCACCGTCCTTTTCGCGCTCGGCAAGGGCATCACGCACAGCGAAGTCGCGGTTTCGTTCCAGTCCGCTCTTAGCCATCAGATAGGTACGGAGAGACTCATAATCCATTCTTGCCCGGTTCAGAATATTAGCGGCTTCTTTCATCATCGGCTTGAAGTAGCTGAACGTAAAGTTCTCAACCTCAGCCGTGTCACGGCTGCTCATTTGGTTCTCGGCCGTATAGGCATCCTCCCACTCTTCCAGCTTGCCGCCGTGCTGCTTCACGATGGCTTCCTGCAACTTCTTCAACGAAAGCATAGCGTCTTGGAAGCCTTCTTGGAAGCGATATTTCTTAGTCTTCACCGCATCCTCATACAGCTTGCGTGCCGTATCATCAGCCATACCTTCCACCTCGTCAGCGGGACGATAGAGAGTATCGCCTTCTACTTCTTCTCTGCTTCGGCTCTCAGTTCCCGCACCCATTGAGGAACCGGATACGGCTCCCAATTCGCTACCAGCTCTTCTTCCGTCATTGCCAGATAAGCTTCCTTCCGTTTCTCGTTGAACTTGTCCGACAACTTTTCCGAATACGCCCACTTTTTGTGAAACTCTCTGTCCTTCGCCTTCTGCTCCGGTGTCCGATTGTCTGGATATACCTTTTCTATATCCAGGTATTCCTGTTCCTTTCCCATGATTTAAATAATTGGTTATTTGAGTGAAAATATATCCTATATCATTTCGGGTGTCAAATTTACCATTTAAAATCCGTTCAAAGCCCAATTCCTTAACTTTTTCTTCAAAAAGATAAGCAACAGCTTCCTCCGTCCATTTATCCCTTGAGTAATCTTCAACAATTTCTTCATATTTATTGAAGTAATTCTTTTGCAAATAGGCCAATGCAGAAGCTTTATACGCTTCATCCAATCGGATAGACCTACTTGCAAAGTGAGCCAACTCATGAGGAATAGTTTTACGAAGTTCTGCTTCACCCGAATGATTGGTGAACAGAATAATCATATTATCTTCGTAAACACTTGTACCTACAATCCGTGGATTGTTGAACTTTGCCTTAATATCCCTCTTCGTATATCGGTCAGTCGGCAACGCGTCAATATCCTCTTCCGTCTTCACCGAATACATATCAGGGTGATTGCCCACCATTTCTTCAAAATCAGCTATCACATCCTCAGCCGTATAGGTATATTCATCAGATTCGGCTACAACGCTACGGGTTCTGCCGGCGTTCAGTAGTCTTTCGCGTTCACGCTCATACTTCTCACGACTATAATTGCCCACTTTCAACTGAGTCTGTTTGGCAATGTCGGCCGCTTCACCTAAGATGCTGCGATGCTTGCCCGGTTCTGCAAGGTTTTCGTAACTTCTCCAAAGGATATACCGAAGTTCATTATCTGTCAGCGTCACACCCGTGAAGCCCTCGAATCCTATTGAATGAAGCATCTGCAAGAACAGTTGCTTAATCTTGCCCCACCAGCTTTCTTCCACATTGTCAAAGTTGGTGTCCTCCGCAAGCGAAGCCAAGTATTCCTCTGTGGCTTTCGGGAAGTCCCAACCATTCTTCATAGCCAGCTGATTAATGCGTTCTCTTACTTCGGGAACGGCATTGTTATACACATTGTTCAAGAACACATCAAACTGAGTTCCGAACAATTCTCTCAATCCGTAGTGCGCCACAGCTTCATGCAGCAAAGTCTGTTCTGCATCGAACACGCTGCTATGGTTCGGTATCACGATGGTAATCTTCCGCTTGCTTCTCGAATAGAAGCCCTTCGCCTTCCGTTGCGCACCGCTCAATGTGTCTGCATCAGTCACAATCTCCACATTGTTCAAGCGCAACTTCTTCGCAAGGCTTTCCACTCGTTCCACCATACGTTTGCGCTCACGTTCCGCAAAGCTCTTCCGCTCCCCGGCCGTCCGTGTAGACTGTCCCAATACCTTTCCTATCGGGTCATTCGCCATGCTCACCTCATCAGCGGTCAGTGCGCCTTCCCCTTTACGA
>CAYXZF010000105.1:0-5591 GCA_964469845.1 uncultured Phocaeicola sp. | reverse complement strand
CAAGTAAACCGATTAAAAACTTTTAAACGAACAGATTTATGGCAGTAAATTACAGTATATAAGTTATGAAAAAGGGCCGTCATCCCCGTCACCCCCGTCACCCTTTCTTGGTCTGCCGTCTGTTTTTTCCGTCCTTCCGTTCGCTTTCTGACTACTTCCGCTTCCCGGTCTGAATAGTCAGGATGGGTGATGTAAGCAGTCAGGACGAGGAATGAGAGTACTCGGACGAATCGCTTTACGGCTCTCCCAGATACTCGAAGATGAGTGCCACTTGCCGGGAGGTGAAAATCCGTTGGCGCGGATGGTAGCCTGTCCGGAGCAAGGCTTCGGACAAGTCGGCGTTGAACTTAATCCAGTGCGCCAGCCGGTTCACGGCGGAACGCTCGGAGATGTCGGGTGCGTAGGCCTGCGCCAACTCTCCTTTGCAATAGGGGCGGATGCGCCATTCTTTTTCCATGATTCGATGTCTGATTGTTTGTGGTTCCTTTTGTGTAAAGATACTAAAAATCAGTGAGATGTACAACATTGTAAGGCGAAATAACTCACCTTATCTCACTCGGTTTCGCTGTGGGGCGACGGAAGTCAGAAAGGCGAGGGCGGGAAGTCGTATCTTTGCAGTGTCATCCGGAAGACAAGTAAACCGATTAAAAACTTTTAAACGAACAGATTTATGGCAGTAAATTACAGCATCGCCATGCTCCCCAATCCGATGGATAAGGATGCGGCCGCCAAGGCTTACGCCAAGGCGCAAATGAACGGAGAATTGACGTTGAAAACCCTTTCGCAGGAAGTGTCGAACAAATGTACGGTTCATGCGGCGGATGTGTCCGCCGTGCTCATCGCCACCGTGGAGTCCATGCTCGCAGCCCTGAAAGAGGGCAAACAGGTGGATTTCGGCAGTCTGGGCAAGTTCCGCTTGCAAATCACCAGCAAAGGCGCTCCCACCGCCGAAGAGTTCACCGCCGCCAACATTACGGGCGTGAACATCCAGTTTGTGCCCGGCGCGGACCTTCAGGGTGTTTTCCGGGGCATGGAGTTCAACCTTGTGGCAAGCCGTTCCGCGCAGGCAGCCCTGCTCCGTGCGCAGAAAAAGGGAGAAAAGATCGTGGATTTGAGTAAAGGTACACCGGACGCAGGTGAAGAGTAAGAATCTAAAAAACAGAAACGATGATGAAGAAAAGTCTTTGGCAGAAAATTCTGCAAATTACCATCACGGTATTGACCGCCTTGGCCACCGCTTTCGGTGTTCAGGCCTGTCAGTGAGGCAACCGAGAGCGGGATGAGCGTCCTGCTCGGAGAGTAAACAACAAGGCTGAACCGTAATTTTGCGGATCAGCCTTGTTTCGTTTCGTGCTATCTGCTTACTTCAAGTGCGTCAGCACCGGAGTCTTGACGGTTTTCACCTCCGTCATCGGAGTTTCGTTGAGCTGTTCGAAGATGACGATTTTGTTCTCACCCTTGTTCAGCCATACGCCCGGAATGTAAAGCGTTTGCTGCGGACCCACCTTCCAGTAGCGGCCGATGTGGTGGCCGTTGATGAAGATGATGCCTTTGCCCCAAGCCTCCATGTCGATGAAGGTGTCGCCGGTTTCGTTCAGTGTGAACGTACCTTCGTAGATGACCGGACAATCCTTCAGGCGGTTGGCTTGCGAAGAGCCGTTCTTGAACACGTTGCCGCTGCCCAATCGGGCGAAGTCGGGTGCTTCGCTCATGGGGAGACCGTACATTTCCCAGTTGCCGCTGATTTCCTGTCCGGCAATGGTCACCGGGCTGACGATGCCCTTGTTGTTGTGTACGATTTCGCTGCCGTAGTTGATGCGTCCCATGTTTTCCACCAAAATTTGCAGGGTGGCGTTGAAGGGCACGTCGATTTCCATTTCGTAGGTTCGGGTGTTGCGGTTCAGTTCGCCCACCTTTTCACCGTCGATGTAAACCACCGCATAGTCGCGGAGACCCGGCACGGCGAGTGTGCCGCTGATGGGCTGGTTGAAGTGACGGCTGTAGAGCACGTAGCCGTAACCTTGGTTCAGTTGTTCGAAGGTCATCGGTGTCTGACCGCTTACGGGGGTCATGCGTCCGGTGTAACCCAGTACGTCGGCCACTTTGTCCAACTTGATGGACGGGATTTCGATGACGGGATTCGGAGCCGGAGCTTCGGGGATGTGCTTCACGTAGTTCTTGATGACGGCGCGGATGGAGTCGTACTTCGGAGTCACCCAACCGGCTTCGCTGATGGGCGCGTCGTAGTCGTAGCTGGTAAGGTCGGGCTGGATGTCTCGACGCTTGTCATAGTTGGCACCGCTTGTAAAAGCGAAGTTGGTACCGCCGTGCACCATGTAGAAGTTGATGGAAACATCGTTCTTCAGATACAGGTCGGTTTGACGTGCGATGGCGGAAGCGCTGACCTGCGGATGAGGTTCTGCCCAGTGTGCCAGCCAGCCCGGATAAAATTCCGCCACCATGTACGGACCCTTGCCGTCGTGGTATTGGTTCACCACCTTTTTCAGGTTCTCGATGTTGCTTTCGCCGTTGGCAGTGGGGAGTGCGCCCGGAGTGCTGCCGCCTTCAAACAGCCAACTGCCGTCCGAAGTGAACAGAGGTACGTTGAAACCGGCATCCGCCAACTGTTGTTTGATTTTGGCGTTGTAAGCGCGGTGCTCTTCCAAGGAAATATCTTGGCGTTGTGCGACATACGATCCGAATTCGTTTTCGCATTGTACCATGATAATCGGACCGCCCTTGGTGCATTGCAAGTGACCCACTTCCTTGTACAGGCGTTCGATATATCGCTTGGTGTACTTCAAGAATTGTTCGTTGTCGCGGCGGATTTCCATGCCTTCCACGTTCTGCAACCACCAAGGGTAGCCGCCGAACTCCCATTCGGCGCATACGTACGGACCGGGGCGCAGGATGACCATCATGCCTTCTTCGCCGGCAATCTTGATGTATTCGGCGAGGTTCTTGTCGCCGGTAAAGTCCCATTTGCCCGGTTCTGTCTCGTGCCAGTTCCAGAACACGTAGGTGGCGACGGTGTTCAATCCCATTCCCTTCATCATCTGAAGGCGATGACGCCAGTATTGGTGCGGGATGCGCGAGTAGTGCATCTCTCCCGAAAGAATGGAAGTGGGTTTTCCGTTCAGATAGAAATCTCCGTCTTTGATTTCAAACGAAATCTTCTTTTGCGCGAAGCCGCTCATGGGCAACAAGGTGAGCAGCAGCAACAGGTAAAATAGTTTTTTCATAGGAATGTTTTTAAAAAATAATCATTTAGGACAAAGGTAAGTATATTTCTGAAATAACAAAGGCGCGAATCAAAAAAACTTTCGTATGCGACGCGTGCGTGTGTATTCTGTCAGCGTATCCCGATTGCGGGATGCAGCGATTCGGCGCAGAGACCGTTCAGTCCGCATTCGGCGCATTTGGGAGTACGTGCCGTGCATACGTACCGTCCGTGCAGGATGAGCCAGTGATGTGCCTTGGGGACGATTTCTTTAGGAAGGTACTTCATCAGGTACTTTTCCGTGGCGAGCGGGGTGGTGCAGCTCTTCGGTACCAGTCCGATGCGGTGACTCACCCGAAAGACGTGCGTGTCCACCGCCATGGTCGCCTTGTTGAACACCACGCTTTGGATGACGTTGGCGGTCTTTCGGCCCACGCCGGGCAGTTTGACCAGCTCTTCCAACGTGTCGGGCACTTCGCTGCCGAAGTCGCGGACTAACATTTGCGCCATGCCCACCAGATGCTTCGCCTTGTTGTTGGGATAGCTCACGCTGCGGATGTATTCGAAAATCACTTCGGGGGTAGCGACCGCCATCGCCTCGGGGGTGGGATAATCGCGGAAGAGGGGAGGGGTGATTTGATTGACCCGCTTGTCCGTACACTGGGCACTGAGAATGACAGCCACCAGCAATTCAAACGGATTGCCGTAATGAAGTTCCGTCTCGGCCACGGGCATCGCTTGCTCAAAGTGAGCGATGACCTTTTCATACAGTTCTTTCTTTCTCATGCTTGCAAATGTTTTTTGCAAAGATAGGCTTACTTTCTGAAATTTTGCTTACCTTTGGAGAAATAATTCAATCGATAGTTACTTATGATAAAACACATGTTGAAAAACACCGTGCTGGGGACTTCTCTTTATCTCTGTCTGGCGACGACCGCCACGGCACAGAACGCATCTTATACACCGGCGTCCGAGAATCTGGAAGCGCGCCGCGAGTTTCAGGACAACAAGTTCGGCATTTTCCTCCATTGGGGCATTTACAGCATGACCGCTCAGGGCGAATGGTATATGAACAACCGGAACATTCACCGGGACGAGTACGCCAAGTTGGCTTCGGGGTTCTGTCCCTCCCGGTTTGACGCGGCGGAATGGGTGTCGGCCGTCAAGGCTTCGGGGGCGAAGTACCTGACCATCACCACCCGTCATCACGACAGTTTCTCCATGTTCGATACCCGGGAGTCGGAGTATGACATCGTGGATGCCACGCCGTTTAAACGGGACATTATCAAGGAACTGGCGGAGGAGTGCCGCAAACAGGGCATCAAACTGCATTTCTATTATTCGCACCTCGACTGGAAGCGGGAGGATTATCCGATAGGCAACACCGGAAGAGGAACGGGACGTCCGAAAGGAAAGGAAAATTGGGCGAGCTATTATCGGTTTATGAACAATCAGCTCACCGAACTGCTGACCAACTACGGCCCTGTAGGTGCCATTTGGTTTGACGGCGTGTGGGATCAGCCTGCTACATTCGATTGGCAGTTGGAAGAACAGTATGCGCTGATTCATCGCCTGCAACCCGCTTGTCTGGTTGGAAACAATCACCACCGGACGCCTTACGCCGGGGAAGATTTCCAAATGTTCGAGCGTGACCTGCCGGGTGAAAACAAAGCCGGATATTCGGACGGTCAGGAAGTGAGTGCTCTGCCGCTTGAAACTTGTGAGACCATGAACCATACGTGGGGATACAACATCGAGGACCGGGATTATAAATCTGCCAAGACGTTGATTCAATTGTTGGTTCGTGCCGCCGGAAGAAATGCCAATCTGCTGATGAACATCGGTCCGCAACCCAACGGGGAACTTCCGGCCGTGGCCGTGCAACGTATGAAGGAGATGGGCGAATGGATGGCTGTGTACGGCGAAACCATTTACGGTACTCGTGGCGGAGAGGTGGCTCCCCATTCGTGGGGCGTGTCTACCCGCAAGGGCGACCGTCTGTTTGTGCATGTGCTCGACTGTCAGGACGATTGTCTGTATATTCCTTTGCAGGCAAAGGTGAAGAAAGCGGTTCGGTTTACGGACAAGACACCCCTTGTTTTCAAACAAGACAAGAATGGAGTGCTGCTTAAATTCCCGAAAGTACCGGAAGAAATAGACTATGTAGTGGAACTTCAGGTGAAATAATCTTGAAGTTGCTCGGTGACATACGGAAAAATCAGAACCGAGAGGACATCTTAAGACGATACGCGTGCGTGTATATAATATAATAAGGTGTATCCTCGGTGCTCTTTTTAGGGGTGAAACTCAAAATTGTATTCTAAAACATATTTGTAAATCAACCACTTACCATTTAAAAGCGAAAAAACGC
>CAYXZF010000104.1:0-5609 GCA_964469845.1 uncultured Phocaeicola sp. | reverse complement strand
GCGGGACCCGGGATTGAACCGGGGACCTCATGATTATGAATCATGCGCTCTAACCGGCTGAGCTATCCCGCCATCAGTAAAAACCGCCGGGCGTGGAAGCCACCCAACGGCAAAATCGTTATTTTTTGTAGCGGGACCCGGGATTGAACCGGGGACCTCATGATTATGAATCATGCGCTCTAACCAGCTGAGCTATCCCGCCATCATCTTTCTGATTTGCGGGTGCAAAGGTAGGACTTTATTTTGAAACCTACAAATTCTTTCCCGTTTTTTTCTTATCGAAAGCTAATTTTATTCATTTCGGACGTTTAAAGGCTAATATTTGTTTTTCTTCTAAAATATCTATCGAATTATTGTGCCAATTCCAAAAAATACACTACCTTGCAACGCAAACATTAAATGTAATCACACTATGAAAAAAGAAAAGATAAAATGGGAGTATATGCTGAAAGCCGGTTCGTGCAACATCGCATGGTCTTTCATCGGCACTCCCGCCGGATTAGAAACGTGGTTTGCCGACAAAGTAACCACCGAAAACAAGTTCTTCACCTTCCAATGGGGAAAAACGGAAACCCGTCAGGCGGAGCAAACCGGTTGCCGAGCCAACAGCTACATCCGTTTTCACTGGTTGGACGATGAAGACAAGCGGAGTTATTTTGAATTGAGAGTATCCTACAACGAACTGACAGAAGACATGATGCTGACCATAACCGACTGGGCTGTTCCGGGGGAAGAAGAAGAACAAAAAGATCTTTGGGACTCCTGCGTTGAAAAGCTAAAACGGGTCAGTGGACTATAATTTACTAAAAATATCGAAAAACATACTCTCGCTATCCATTTTTTATGCTAATTTTGTGCTTTCATAGAGTTGTATACCAAAAAGCATGAAGCTACACATAAAAAAATTAGATGCATTCATCCTGAAAAGTTTTCTAATGCTTTTTTCAGGAACATTCTTTATCTGCCTGTTCATCTTTATGATGCAGTTCCTTTGGAGATACGTCGATGAACTGGTAGGCAAAGGATTGGAAATCGGAGTTCTGGCCCAGTTTTTCTTTTATTCGGGGCTGACCCTGATACCGCTGTCCCTGCCCTTGGCCATCCTGTTGGCGGCCTTGATGACTTTCGGCAACTTCGGAGAGCGGTACGAATTGCTATCCATGAAAGCGGCCGGGATTCCCTTGCTGCGCATCATCCGTCCGTTGGTACTTTTCTGCGCCCTGCTGGCGGGCATGTCTTTCTATTTTCAAAATATCATCGCCCCAAAAGCGCAAATGAAACTATGGACGCTGTTAGTGTCGATGAAACAGACGTCTCCGGAACTGGATATACCCGAAGGCGTATTTTATAGCGACATCGATGGCTATAACATTTACGTCAAGCAGAAAAACCGCGAAACGGGAATCATGAAAGACGTGCTCATCTACAACTTTTCCGACGGCTTTGAAAACGCCCACATCATCTGGGCTTCGGAAGGAAAGATGGAGATGACCGCCGACAAGCAGCACCTATATCTGCACCTATACAACGGCGAACAGTTTGAAAACCTGAAGTCGCAAACCATTTCGTCGCAAAATGTACCTTACAGACGGGAAACGTTCCGCGAGAAGCACCTGATGATTGAATTCGACGGAGGATTCAACATGATAGACGGCGGATTTTTAAGCGAACGTTCGGACAGCAAGAACATGACGGAAATCAGTCAATCCATCGACTCGCTGACCACCCGCAACGACAGCATCGGACGTGCCATGTACAACGACATCCAACGGACTGTTTACAAAAAGAACCCCCTAACCCTTGAAGACTCCACCCGGGTGGCAACGGGAGAAATACCGTCCGTTCTCAACACTGACAGCATTTTCAACAGCCTCACCATGGCAGAAAAGGAAAAGGCGCTGAAATCCGCCCTCGACCGAAGCAACAGTTTGGCGGGCGACTGGAGGGTGAAGAGCCTGCAAGTGACGGAAACAGACAAGAACATCCGCCGTCACCAAGGCGACTGGCACAAGAAAATCACCTTGTCATTGAGTTGCCTCATCTTCTTTTTCATCGGCGCACCGCTGGGAGCCATCATCCGCAAGGGAGGTCTCGGACTGCCCGTTGTGATTTCGGTCATCATCTTCGTCTTGTATTACATCATCGACTCCGGCTCTACCCGCGTAGCCCGAAGCGGTGAAATGAACATGATACTCGGCACATGGATGAGCACGCTGGTGCTGGCTCCCATCGGGGCTTTCTTTACCTATAAATCCAACAAAGACTCCGTGGTGTTCAATGCCGAAATGTACCTCAACATCTTCCGTTGGCTGTTCGGTCTTCGCCTTTCGCGCCACGTATTCAAGAAAGAAGTCATTATCCAAGACCCGGATTATCCGAAAGTATATACGGAATTGGGACGCCTGACCGGACTCTGCCGACAGTACTTGGAGACTCACCGGCTGGGAAGCGCGCCCAACTATTACCGCATCTTTACCAACGATGGCCCCAGCAACGCCATCGCCGAAATCAGCGAAAAGCAAGATGCGCTGATTGAAGAACTGTCGAACAGTAAAGACGGATGGATACTGAACAGTTTGAACAACTACCCCATTCTGTCCACTCAGGCTCACAAAAGCCCGTCCGACCACCGATGGATGAACATCCTCTTCGGCATTTTCGTCCCCGTGGGATTGTTCTTCTACTTCCGCATCTGGATGTTCGGAAAACGGTTGGACAAAGATTTGAGAAACATCATCCAAACAAATACCGATATACAAGAAAGAATTAAAAACAACTCATTAGATAGCTGACTATGGAAGAATTCAAGTTAAACACCATCGAAGAGGCCATTGCCGATTTCCGCGAAGGAAAGTTCATCATTGTTGTAGACGATGAAGACCGTGAGAACGAAGGCGACTTCATCATCGCAGCCGAAAAGATAACCCCCGAAGCAGTAAACTTCATGTTGAAGGAAGGTCGAGGCGTGCTGTGCGCCCCCATCACTCTGCAACGCTGCGCCGAGCTGGAACTGGAAAAACAGGTAAGCAACAACACCTCCATTCTGGGCACTCCCTTTACCGTGACCGTGGACAAGCTGGAAGGTTGCACCACCGGTGTATCCATCCACGACCGCGCCGCCACCATCCGTGCCTTGGCCGACCCGGCTTCCACACCCGACACCTTCGGCCGTCCGGGACATATCAATCCGCTTTATGCACAGGACAAGGGCGTACTGAAACGCGCCGGACACACCGAAGCCTCCATCGACATGGCTCGTCTGGCAGGACTCCAGCCCGCCGCCGCCCTCATCGAAATCATGAACGAAGACGGCACCATGGCACGCATGCCGCAGCTGATTGAAAAGTCGCGCCGCTTCGGCATCAAAATCATCGCCATCCGCGACCTCATCGCCTATCGGTTGAAGCAAGAATCGCTGGTAGAAAAAGGAGTGGAAGTAGACATGCCGACCGAATACGGTCACTTCCGCCTCATCCCTTTCAAACAAAAAAGCAACGGACAGGAACACATCGCCCTCATCAAGGGTGACATCCGACCCGACGAGCCGGTATTGGTTCGCGTACATTCATCGTGCATGACGGGCGATATTTTCGGTTCCATGCGTTGCGATTGCGGCGAACAACTTCACAAGGCCATGCAAATGATTGAAAAAGAAGGCAAGGGTGCCATTGTCTACCTCAATCAAGAAGGTCGGGGCATCGGGCTGATGGAGAAAATCAAAGCATACAAGTTGCAGGAAGCGGGCATGGACACCGTAGACGCCAACATCCACCTGGGACATCAGGCAGACGAGCGCGAATACGGCGTAGGCGCCGAAATCCTCCGTTGCATCGGGGTCAGCAAAATGCGTCTGCTCACCAACAATCCGGTAAAGCGGGTGGGTTTGGAATCCTACGGCTTGTCGGTAGTGGAGAACGTACCCGTCGAGACGACTCCCAACCCCTACAACGAACGCTACCTGAAAACCAAACAAGAGCGCATGGGTCACACCCTGCACTTCAACAAATGAGATTCGTTAAACAAGTAAACAGATTACAATAAGCATGAATCAATTATCCGAACGTTTAAACCGCCTGTCCCCTTCCGCCACACTGGCCATGTCGCAAAAAAGCGGCGAACTGAAGGCACAAGGCGTAGATGTCATCAACCTGAGTGTAGGCGAGCCGGACTTCAACACGCCCGACCACATCAAAGAAGCGGCCAAACAAGCCATCGAGGAAAACTTTTCCCGATACTCCCCCGTCCCGGGTTATCCGGCGCTTAGGAACGCGATTGTCGCCAAACTGAAAAACGAAAACGGCTTGGACTATACCGCCGCGCAGATTTCCTGCGCCAACGGTGCCAAGCAGTCTGTATGCAACACCATCATGGCGTTGGTCAATCCCGGCGATGAAGTCATCGTTCCCGCCCCTTTCTGGGTGAGCTATCCGGAAATGGTCAAGATGGCGGACGGAACTCCGGTCATCGTACCCGCCGGCATCGACCAAGACTTCAAGATGACTCCGGCGCAACTGGAAGCCGCCATCACCCCGAAGACCAAGGCACTGATTCTCTGTTCGCCGTCAAACCCCACCGGCTCGGTGTACAGCAAAGAAGAATTGGCAGGACTGGCCGAAGTGCTGGCGAAGCATCCGCAAGTGTTTGTCATCGCCGATGAAATCTACGAACACATCAACTACGTGGGCAAGCACGAAAGCATCGCCCAATTCCCCGCCGTCCGCGACCGCGTGGTCATCGTAAACGGCGTGTCGAAAGCCTACGCCATGACAGGCTGGCGAATCGGTTTCGTAGCCGGTCCCGAATGGATTGTCAAGGGCATCAACAAACTTCAAGGACAATACACATCCGGTCCCTGCTCCGTTTCACAGAAAGCCGCCGAAGCCGCCTACACCGGCACACAAGCTCCGGTGGAAGAGATGCGCCGGGCATTCGAACGCCGCCGCGACCTTATCGTGAAATTGGCGAAAGAAATACCGGGACTGGAAGTCAATACTCCTCAGGGAGCCTTCTACCTGTTCCCAAAGTGCGACTCTTTCTATGGAAAAGCCGCCGGCAACCGTGTTATCCACAACGCCGACGATTTGGCCATGTATCTGCTTGAAGTGGGTCACGTGGCTTGCGTAGGCGGAACCTCGTTCGGCGCGCCCGAATGTATCCGCATGAGCTACGCCACTTCCGATGAAAACATCGTGGAAGCAATGCGCCGCATCAAGGAAGCGTTAGCCGCATTGAAATAAAACGGAAAAAGGAAAAAAGAACTGCCCTCAAAAAGTCTTCATGCCGGACTTTTTGAGGGCAGCTGTTTTTAACGGAACAGTTCTTTCTATCACGCTGTGATACAGCGAGATAAGCAGCAATAAGAATACAACGGGCTGCGTTGCCGCATGCAACGGGTTACGCAGGCTTCTTCAACGGGTTGCATCGCCCTTTGCAACGGGTTGCCTTTTCCGATGTGCCCGGATGCTTGAAAAACAGGACGGTTTGCCGGATTGAGAAATCGACGTAATTACTCCTCCGAATTGAAATACGATGATTTTGTTGAGCAGATTTGAAGATCTCTTGCTAAGAGATCTTCACTTTTTTTGCAAAATTAAGTGATTTTCTGTAAA
>CAYXZF010000103.1:0-5839 GCA_964469845.1 uncultured Phocaeicola sp. | reverse complement strand
ATTCTTGATTTTACATACACCTGCCAACCGGAAATATCCGCTGACCCCTTGTTCCATGTTTATTTGTTATTACTATATGCTAAAAGAGTGAATACGATTTAAAGCGCATCCACTCTTTTGTGTTGGACTACCAGGATTCGAACCTGGACAAACAGAACCAAAACCTGTTGTGCTACCATTACACCATAGTCCAATCATTAGGTGTTTTCCTTGGAAAGCGGTGCAAAGGTATGCTTTTTTTCAATATCCACCAAATGTTTGCGCATTTTTTTCACTTTTATCACTCAAATGTCTTTTCAAAATGCTTCGGGACGAGCATTTTCCCTTATTCATTCGGTTATTCCAAAGATAATCCATACCTTTGTGAATATAAATACAATGCTTAGATAAATGAAAAGATTATTGACCTGCATGGCATTCGGCCTCAGTGCCTTTGCCGCACAAGCCATCACTCCCTTGTGGATGCGTGATGTGAAGCTCTCTCCGGACGGAAACACCATTGTTTTCTGTTATAAAGGAGATATTTATAAAGTAAGTGCCCAAGGCGGGCAAGCCATCCGACTGACGACACAGAGTTCTTTTGAATGTACTCCCGTCTGGAGTCCGGACGGCAAACAGATAGCCTTTGCCAGCGACCGAAACGGTAATTTCGACATCTTTGTTATGTCCGCCGACGGCGGAAACGCCAAGCGACTGACATCAAACTCTGTGTCCGAACTGCCTTCCGCATTTACCCCCGATGGCAAACAAGTGGTATTCTCGGCTGCCATTCAAGACCCGGCAAGCAGTGCCCTCTACCCCACCTCCACCATGAGCGAACTTTATCAGGTGCCGGTGGCCGGCGGACGTACCACACAAATCATCGCCACTCCCGCCGAAGCCGTATGCTACACGGCCGATGGAAAGTCGTTCCTCTATCAAGACCGCAAAGGTTTTGAAGACGAATGGCGTAAACACCACACTTCATCGGTAACCAAAGACATTTGGCTGTACGATGCCAAAAGCGGCAAGCATACCAATCTGACAAACAGAGGTGGCGAAGACCGCAACCCCGTCCTCGCCAACGACGGACAAACCGTGTACTTCCTTAGCGAACGAAACGGAGGCTCGATGAACGTCTATACCTTCAACCTCAAGGCACCCAAGGAAATAAAAAGCGTCACCGCCTTCAAGACACATCCGGTACGCTTCCTTTCCATCGCCCGGAATAACACGCTTTGCTATACTTACGACGGTGAAATCTATATCCGGCCGACTGACGGAAAAGCCCGGAAAGTAGCCATCGAAATTACTCGCGATGACAACGAACCGATAGCCAAACTAAACGGCCGTCCCGATGAAGCCGCCGTTTCGCCCGATGGAAAGCAAGTGGCCTTTGTCACTCGCGGCGAAGTGTTTGTCACCTCGGTAGAATATGGTACCACCAAGCAGATTACCCATACGCCGGCAGCCGAAGAAGGCATTACCTTTGGAGCCGATAACCGCACATTGGCATACGCCAGCGAACGAGACGGTAACTGGCAATTGTATGTGGCGAAAATAGCCCGTAAGGAAGATCCCAACTTTGCCAATGCCACCACCATCGACGAAGAAGCATTGCTCCCCTCAAGCAAAATAGAGCGAAGCTTCCCCCAATTTTCGCCCGACGGCAAAGAACTCGCCTTTATAGAAGACCGCCGAAAACTCATGGTAGTAAACCTCGAAACCAAAAAAGTACGCCAAATCACCGACGGCAAATTATGGCACAGCACCGCAGGATATTTCGAGTATCGTTGGAGTCCCGACGGTAAGTGGTTCACCCTTTGTTTCATCGGCAACAAACATGATCCGTATTCCGACATAGGCATTGTAAGCGCGCAAGGCGGCGAAATAACCAACCTCACCCATAGCGGATATGCCAGCGGAAGCCCCCGTTGGGTCATGGACGGCAATGCCATCCTCTTTACCTCGGAACGTTACGGTATGCGCAACCATGCCTCGTGGGGTTCTATGGAAGACGTATTCCTTTGCTTTGTGAATCAGGATGCCTACGATAAATACCGCCTCAGCAAGGAAGACTATGAACTGCTGAAAGAGTTGGAAAAGGAACAGGAGAAGCTGAAAAAAGAAGCTGAAAAGAAAGATAAAAAAGACGATAAGAAAAACGACAAGAAGAAAGACGAGACCCCCACCATCGACATGGAATTGGACGGCATTCAAGACCGCATCGTCCGCCTCACTCCCACTTCTTCCCGTTTGGGCGATGCCATTATCGACAAAAAAGGCGAAACCTTGTATTATTTAGCCGCCTTCGAAGGTGCCATGGATTTATGGAAAATAGATCTTCGTAAAAAGGATGTGAAATTGGCAAGCAAGGGAGCCGGATATGGAACTTTCGAAATAGACAAGGAAGGAAAGAACATCTTCTTATTGGGCAGCAGCATGAAGAAAATGGATCCTGCGTCGGGAAAGTTGACTCCCATCAGCTACAACGCCTCAATGAAGATGGATTTGGTCGCCGAACGCGAAGCCATGTTCAATCACGTGTACAAACAGATACAAAAGCGTTTTTACAACGTAAACATGCACGGAGTGGATTGGGATGCCATGACTGCGGCCTATCGTAAGTTCTTGCCCCACATCAACAACAACTACGACTATGCCGAATTGCTGAGCGAATGGTTGGGCGAACTGAACGTATCGCATACGGGCGGACGCTATCGTGCAGGCAATGCCGGAGGATACAGCACAGCCAACTTAGGTCTGCTGTACGACTGGACTTATAGCGGAAAAGGTTTGAAAGTGGATGAAGTGGTGGAAGGAAGCCCCTTTGACAACGCACGCAGCAAAATGACGGCCGGAGTCATCATCGAAAAGATTGACGGACAGGAAATCACTCCCGAAGCCGACTACAGCTTGTTGCTGAACGACAAGGCTCGCAAAAAAACACTGGTATCGCTCTACAACCCCTCCACCAAGGAGCGTTGGGAAGAAGTGGTACTCCCCATCGGCAACAGTGCCTTTAACGGCTTGCTGTACAAGCGTTGGGTGAAACAACGTGCCGCCGATGTGGAAAGATGGTCGAACGGCCGTTTGGGCTACGTACACATCGAATCGATGGACGACGGCAGTTTCCGTACCGTTTACTCCGACATCTTAGGTAAATACAATCACTGCGACGGCATCGTTATCGACACCCGTTTCAATGGAGGCGGTCGTCTGCACGAAGATATTGAAATTCTTTTCAGCGGCAAAAAATACCTGACTCAGGTGGTGCGCGGACAGGAATCGTGCGACATGCCGAGCCGTCGTTGGAACAAGGCCAGCATCATGCTTCAGTGCGAAGCCAACTACAGCAACGCGCACGGCACTCCGTGGGTGTATAAATTTAAGGAAATGGGTAAATTGGTCGGTGCGCCTGTGCCGGGAACCATGACCACCGTGTCGTGGGAAACCATGCAAGACCCCAGCCTTATCTTCGGTATCCCCGTAGTGGGTTATCGCAAGGCCGACGGCACTTACTTGGAAAATGATCAGCTTGAGCCGGATGTTCGTGTACTGAACGACCCTGCCACCGTAGTGAAAGGTGAAGATACTCAATTGAAAGTAGCCGTAGAAACATTAATGAACGACTTGGGATTGAAGTGATTCAATCATGCACTTCCGCTTTCCTTTGTCGTTAGCGCTTAGGTGTTTTTTTAAAGAGGCTGTGCCGAAACGGTGCAGTCTCTTTTTGTCCTTACGCTTTTTCTGTAACTCAGGTTGAGATGCGCGTATTTCAAAAAGGAAGATAGGCTGTTATTTGCAGCACAGCCTCAAGACAAACCACGCATGATGTACTGCCGTACTGATGAATCCGTAATGCTTTACCATGATGTGGAAGCGTTCGCACAGCGATGCTTTGTGGTTGCGGGTAGTCATGCCTTCGTTCAGATAGTCGATGACGGTGAGGTGGGTGTTGTGAAGCGTTTTAGCCTGTTTCATGATGCGGATGCACCAGTCAAAGTCGGCGGAGAAGCGGTATTGCAGGTCGTAAGGCGTGCCGACTGCCAGTTCTCGGCGAGCGAAGAAAGCTTGGTGGCATACCAGCATCCCTTGCTTGAAACTTTTCCAGTGCAGGTGTTCGGGAGCGGAAAGACGGCGCATTTGCAAGAAATGTCCCTGCTCATCGACAATTTCCGTTTCACCGTAAAGCACATCGGGCAACTCCCCTCCTGTCAGCGTATGTACCATGAGCTGCAAGGTGTCATCTTCGTGCAGGGCATCACCTGCGTTCAAGAAGCATAGATAGTCGCCCGTGGCCAAAGAAATGCCTTTGTTCATGGCATCGTAAAGTCCTTTGTCCGGTTCGCTGACGATTTGGTGGATGTGCTTCTTATACTTGGCGGTTATCTCCAAAGTTCCGTCCGTCGATTGCCCGTCTACGATGATGTATTCCATATTCCGATAGGTCTGAGAAATGACACTCTGAATGGTGTCTTCCAACACTGCGGCGGCATTGTATGTCACCGTGATGATGCTGAACTTGGGGTGTGGCGGCGGGTTATGCATGGCTCTCTCCGGTTATCTTGTTATAGACTTCGATGTATCTCTTGGCGATGACATTTTCGGCGTAACAGCTCACGGCTTTTCGGCAGGCTTCTTCGCTCAACGATTCGTATTCGCCTTCGCTCAGTGTCCAATGAATGCCGTTGGCAAAATCTTCGGCCGACTTGTATTCTGCCACATAGCCGTTGTGCAGATGATCAATCATTTCGGGAATGCCGCCTGTTTGGAATCCTACGCAAGGTACTCCGCACGCCATTGCTTCCATGATGGTGGTCGGTAGGTTTTCTTCCAATGAAGGGGTGACGAACAAGTCTACGGCATTGTAGATGTCTACCAGCTCCTTTTCGTCGTGGATGTAGCTTAGCGGATACACGGCAAAGGGAAGCTGGGGTGTCAATTGCTCGGAGTATTGACCGTACACGACCACTCCCAGCGTCTTTTTCAATTCGGGATATTTTCCAGCCAGTATCTTGCACGATTCCACAAAGTAGTCGATGCCTTTCCGCTTGTCCGTCACTTTGGCTGAGCCGAACAGAATCAGCCGTTTGTCTGTGGGCAGACCTCGCTTGATGCGGGCTTCCTGTTTGTTGCGTGGCTTGAACAGATTTACATTGAGCGGATTGGGGATATCGATGATGGTATGTCCGGTCAATAAGGCACTTTGTTGGGCCTGTTGTTTCAGCCAGCGGCTGCAAGTAATGAAAGTGATGGGAGCCAGTCGATATAGTTCCTGTTTTTCGCGGAAGACCCGACGCGAAAGGTCGTTTTTGCTTCCACCTTTGTATATATAGGGACAATGGTGGCATTCCTGATGATACTTATTGCATTCGCGGGCATGATGGCAGATGCCGGTGCAAGGCCACATGTCGTGCATCGTCCATACCACAGGCTTTCCCGATAGGAGGATTTTCCGGATGTCTTTCAGCGATAACAAACCTTGATTTATCCAATGCAAATGGATGATGTCCGCCGCTTGAAATTCGGGGAGTATCGTGATGTCCGTACCAGTATTGGCGATGTCCACGGCAAACAGGTTATGTTTTTTGAAGCGGTTGGCTGCCCAGATGACGATGCGTTCCCAAACGAATTGCCACACTCTCCACCAATTATTTTTCAGACCGACGACACTCAATCGGTCGGTCTGCTTGTTGCTGACCAACATCTTAGCCTTGATGCCATTGTTTTTCAGCGCTTCCATCAAGCGGCCGGCGGCAATGGCTGCACCCCCCATTTTCTCGGATGTATTGATGATAAGTACTCTCATTCCTCCAATGTTTCTGCAAAGGTAAGCAAAAAGCTCGAATGGTGTACT
>CAYXZF010000102.1:0-6042 GCA_964469845.1 uncultured Phocaeicola sp. | reverse complement strand
ATGCGGTCTTTCTGCGATTTAGTTGAACTTACGCACCTCTAAGTTGCAGAACCTCCGGGCTTGGCATCATCCAATCGTTGTTGCAAAGCCTTCTGGAAATTTTCGGAAGGCTTTAGCTCCAATTTCTTGCGCATGTTGGCACGTTGGCTGTTGATGTTCGACTCGTTTTTGTTCAGAATCAAACAAATGTCTCCCAATTTTTTCCCTTGTATAACGAGGCGGCATATCTCCCTTTCCGACTGCGTGAATTCGGGGAACACATTGGCGATAATCTCCAAGTCGGTATTCCTCGTCTTTAGATATTCCTCGACGTTAGTCAGGAGGTTATGCCTTAACTTACGGTCAAGACGATCCAACAAAACCTTTGTGCCGTCGTGAGAATTCTTTTCAAAAGCAAGAGACATGAATGCCTTCAACTCGTCTTTTTTTAGCCGAAGCATGTGCAACATTTCCAGTTCCTCTCGTTTCATCTGCATATTCTCACTCTCTATCTTGCTGACGCTTTTCGCCATCCAAACCCCTATCAGGCTGAGAAAACCAAAGGCGATGATGAAAATGGGGATGAAACTCTTCATCACGGCATCGTCCGCCAAAAAAGAACAAACGATGTAGATGCCCAACGTGGCTGCGCCAAGGAACATCGTGTTCCTCTTCATGGAGGCAGCCATCGATACTGCCATGTTCATGGTAAGCAATACGATGTTTGCCATGATGAGCGATATGTAATAAGGGGTAGGGCGAAGTGCGCAGTAAACCATTTCTATCGTGAGTACCGACTGCCCGATGAGCGTAAAAGCGGATAGACAACTGCCTATGTTGATTTTCTCCTTGCGATACAGTGCTAAAATAATGATTATCGCCATGAGGAGCAGCGTATGGGTATAGTTGAAAAAGGAAGCCGACGGTTGGGTAATGCCGAAGAAATTGGCAAGGATACCTATCAGCAATATGGGCAGATAGCAAAACAGAAGCAACGAAAGGCGTTGCTTTCCGATGATGGTATGCTCCCTGCCATACAGTTTCTTGAATGGGTGGGTAAACCTTGTATATAAGTCCTTTTTGTTCATATTTTCAGTTTGGGCTGCTCATACATTGCAAAGTTAAGTAAAATTCGAGACTTTGACTCTTTTAAAGGGGCTTTTTTACTGTTTTTGACTACATTAAAGGGGCGTTCCATTTGATGTAAACAGCCCGAATACCTAAATTTGCAGCAACGAAATTCCAAAAACTCATTTCGTTTCATCAAAGATAAGAAGTAAAACAAAACAACGATAAAAGCCAAGAGGCTGTGAGCTTGCAAAACTTGATGTGATATCAAGCTATCTATTTGTTCATTGTGATAAAACAGTGTGCGTTATTTGGAGAAAAAACTCAAATAGGCACACTGTTTTTGTGCGGTAATCTCGTCTTTTTCTTTAAATTCCGTATCTTTGTCCGATATTAAGAAAAAGAAGTATGCTGTTACCTTATTTAAATAAAGACGTGTTGGAAGCCGGATGCGATGAAGCCGGACGTGGCTGTTTGGCGGGTTCGGTCTATGCGGCGGCGGTCATTCTTCCTCCTGATTTCAAGAATGAGATGCTGAACGATTCCAAGCAACTGACAGAGCATCAGCGCTATTTGCTGCGTGATGTGATAGAGCGAGAAGCGTTGGCTTGGGCGGTCGGAGTCGTCACTCCGGAGGAGATTGACCAAATCAACATACTGAACGCTTCGTTCTTGGCCATGCATCGGGCGGTAGACCAGTTGAAAGTGCGTCCGGAGCATTTGCTGATAGACGGCAATCGTTTTAAGAAATATCAGGATTTGCCTCACACTACCGTGGTAAAGGGCGACGGTAAATATTTATCCATTGCGGCGGCTTCTGTTTTAGCGAAGACTTATCGCGATGATTACATGAACGCTTTGCATCAAGCGTATCCGTCTTATGATTGGAACAAGAACAAAGGTTATCCCACCCCCAAACATCGTGCGGCGATAAGAGCGTACGGAACGACTCCTTATCACCGCATGACATTTAATCTGTTGGGGGAAGACCCGCAACTGTCCTTTGACTTTTAACTCCGCCGATAAGAGCGATAGCCGTAAACGGTTATCACAATGAAGCAGAAGAACGGCAGGATGAACGAAAGGTTCACGGCCGGCATACCGGCGCAGGTGCCCATATCAATGATGGATGCCTGTAACGGTGGCAAAACGGAACCTCCGAGAATCGCCATAATCAAACCGGCGGCACCAAACTTGGCGTCATCGCCTAATCCGGTCAAGGCTATTCCGTAGATGGTGGGGAACATGAGCGACATACACGCCGACACGGCTACCAGACAATACATGCCTTGGATGTCGTGAAGACAAATAACACCGGCGGTGAGTATGCAGGCGGCTACGGCCAGAATGCCCAACAATAATCCCGGGTTGAGAAAGCGCAGGATGAAAGTGCAGATGAAACGGCTGCAGCAGAATATCACCATCGCGATGATGTTGTATTGTTGCGACAGCACTTCGGCCGATTGTTCGTCCATCCCTTCTTCCATAAAGATGCGTGTACCGTACTGGATGATGAAAGTCCAGCACATGATTTGGGCACCCACATAGAAGAACTGGGCGATAACACCTTCCCGATAGTGAGCTATGCCGAAGATGCGCTTCAAGGTCGGGATGAAATGGATTTCTTTTGACCGATCACCGTTTTTCGGCATCTTGGCAAAGTAAATGACCGCCAGCATGACGACAATGACGATGCCGATAGCCAAATACGGGCCTATCAAAATGCCGAGGTCGGACTGCTTCAATGCTTCGAACTCATCCCCGGAGAGCAACGCGCGTTCGTCGGTTTCCATCGGGTTGAGTTTGGCTTGAATGAAGTTCATGGCTACATACATGCCGAGCAGGGAACCCATTGGATTGAACGATTGGGCCAGATTTAAACGGCGGGTAGCCGTTTCTTCCGTCCCCATCGAAAGGATGTATGGGTTGGCGCTGGTTTCAAGAAACGAAAGACCGCAAGTCAAGACAAAGTAGGTCAACAGGAACGGATAATACGCTCCGGTCATCTTGGCGGGGAAAAACAGAAGCGCGCCCACGGCGTAGAGCCCCAATCCCAATAGGATGCCTGCTTTATAGGAGTATTTTCGGATGAATATGGCGGCCGGAAAGGCCATGGCGAAGTAACCTCCGTAAAAAGCCACTTGCACCAAGGCGCCGTCCGTTACGCTCATGCGGAAAATTTTGGAGAAAGCTTTCACCATCGGGTTGGTGATGTCGTTGGCAAATCCCCATAATGCGAAGCAGAAAGTGATGAGTGTAAAAGGCAGGATATAACTCACACCGTCCTTGTGTAGAATCGACTTTTGTTTTTCTTTCATTACTTCGTTTTCTTACCCAATACATATACTTCCAAATCGTCAATCTCTTCCGGAGTCAATACGCTGTAATCTCCACCGCTCTGGACGATGATGCGGCACGCCATTTCGAAGAAAACGGCCCGTTCGTACACTTGATTGAAGTCTTTGCCGCACACCACCTGTCCGTGGTTGGTTAAGAGGATTGAGTTATGCTCCTCCATGGCTTTCACTACAGCGGCCGCCAATTCGGGAGAACCCGGGCGGTAATAGGGAACCACGGGAATTTCTTTTCCCACATGGCAAGGCACTTCGGCGGTGACGTTGAAGTTGGTCGGCTTGTTTTTCATGCAAGCCACTGCCGTGGCATATTCAGACTGGAAGTGCAACACCACGTTTACGTCCGGTCGGTTGCGGAGGATGCCGAGGTGGAAAGTGCTCTCCATGGAAGGTTTCACTCCGTTTGTCGGGAGGCCGCTTTCAATGTTGCAAATGGATACTTTTTCTTTCCGGAGGTCGGGAACCCAAGAACCGGTGCCCGACACGAGGGCTTCTTCTCCGATGCGCCAAGACAGGTTGCCGCTGCTGCATAACATTAACTTGGCGTCCCCGTAGCGGTGAGCCTGTTTTAAAAACTCTTCGATATGTAAATCTGTTATCATGACTTTGTAGTATGGATGGTTGCATTGATAATAGATAGCTGCCTTTTCGGTGGCAGCTATCCATTATCGACAGTTTGTTATTCTTTATTTATAGATTGGACCGTAGTTTTGACAAGCCCGATAGTCGGCGCCTTCCTTGTCCATTCCGAAAGCGTTCCATGCCGCCGGGCGGAAGATTTTTTCTTCGGGCACATTGTGCATACATACCGGAATGCGGAGCATGGAGGCCAGTGTAATCAAATCCGCGCCAATGTGGCCGTAGCTGATGGCACCGTGGTTGGCACCCCAATTGTTCATTACCGAATAGACATCCTTGAACGGCGCCTTTGTCGCATCCAGACGGGGAACGAACCAAGTCGTGGGCCAAGTCGGGTCGGTCCGCATGTTCAATACGTCATGGATTTCCGGTTCGACATCGGCTGTCCAACCTTCCGCGATTTGTAGGACAGGGCCTAATCCCTTGATAAGGTTCAGGCGGCTCATGGTGACGGGCATACCACCCTTTGACAAGAAGTTGGACGAGAAGCCTCCGCCACGGAAGTAGTCGCGGTCGGCAGGCATCCAATGGGTGTTTTTCAGACAATTTTCCGCGTCGGCTTCGGTCATTTCCCAGCAAGGCTTCATGCAAGGTTCACCGGCGGCGTTGGTGCTGGCGCCGGTTGCGTCGAGCGTTGTTGCGCCCGAGTTGATGAGGTGAATCATGCCGCCTGAAGCTAAACCGATGAGTTCCTTGCCGGTGACACGCTTCACGGCTTCGGGGCTCCAATAGGTACGGACGTCGGAGAACATTTGTCCGCAGCCGGTCAATAACTTGCCAAACAACATGGCCACGGCGTTGCAAGCGTCGTTTTCGGTTGCCAGAACATAGGCTTCGCGGATACCGTTCCAGTCGAATGTGCTGCACAGCAACGCTTCGGTAAAGTCGCCGTTGGGTTTCCAGTCTGTCCATTGGCGTTGTCCTTGGAAGCCGGCGGCAAGCGCGTTGTGTCCGATGGCCTCTTCCTTGAATCCCATTTCGAGGAGTTTGGGATTCCCTTTCATCAAATCGCGCACGATGAGTGTCATCTTGACGATAAATTTCCAGTCGGCGTCTTTCTGTTCACGGCTCTTTTGGCGTTCGGGGCGGTTCTTGTCCCAACCTTCATTCACCTTGCACCACTTTTCGGTCCAAGCCATCGCCTTTTCATATTCTTCGTGGTCGTAGATTCCTTCGTCCATGCGGCGGAGAATTTCTGTTTCATCTACGCTCTCGTTGCGCATACCCAAATACTCTTGGAAGAAATTCTGATCGACAATACTTCCGGCGATGCCCATACACTGACTGCCCACAGACAGATAGCTTTCGCCGCGCATGGTAGCCACGGCGAGCGCGGCACGTGCCCAACGGAGAATCTTTTCGGCGACATCGGCGGGGATGGTGTTGTCGGTAATGTCTTGCACATCGTGTCCGTAAATGCCGAAAGCAGGGAGTCCTTTCTGTGCATGACCCGCCAAAACGGCAGCCAGGTAAACGGCTCCCGGACGTTCTGTGCCGTTGAATCCCCAAACGGCCTTTGGCCAGTGCGGGTGCATGTCCATGGTTTCACTTCCGTAACACCAACAGGAAGTGACAGAGATGGTGGCGCCGACGCCTTCCCGTTCAAACTTCGCCTGACAAGCGGCGGTTTCGGCCACGCGGCCGATAGTGCCATCGGCAATGACACATTCTACCGGAGTGCCGTCTATGTGTTTCAGGTTGGCAGAAATAAGTTCGGCCACGGCTTTTGCCAAGTTCATGGTTTTTTCTTCCAGACTTTCACGAACGCCGCCTTGACGTCCGTCGATGGTGGGACGAATCCCGATTTTAGGATATTTGCTCATAGTATGTTTTATTAAAAGGTTTGACACAAAAGTCATATTTTGACAAAGTAACGAATTTTGTTTGAGAAAACCAATGAATGCGTTTATGTTATTCAACATAATGGGTCTGAAAAGCCTCTTCGTACACGGCTCTTTCATTTAAAATGGCTGTGGGCATTCAAAAAGGTTTTTTATTTTAT
>CAYXZF010000101.1:0-6061 GCA_964469845.1 uncultured Phocaeicola sp. | reverse complement strand
GCCGACCCTCTGCTTGTAAGGCAGATGCTCTGAACCAGCTGAGCTAAACGCCCGAGGTCTTTTTCTCAAAAGCGATGCAAAGGTACGGCTTTTTTTGTAACCTGCAAACTTTTTGAGGAAAAATTTTAGGAAATCTTTATTTTTTCTTCCTTGGGGATGAAATACGCCCCAAAGTTGGATGTAAAACTTGGGGCGCATAGAAATTATTAACATTAAAAACGAAAAGTCTTGGTCGCTTACTCTCCGGCAAACCGTTTTGCCTGCTCGGCAATCAAGGCTGCATCGTTGAAGTAGTTGATTTTCATCGCATGGCGAACTTCGTCAAGGGTAGCCGCGGCTGTTTTGCGGGCAGCTTCACATCCTTTGCGGAGCATGTCGTAGATAGCGGGGATGTCTTTTTCAAATTCTTTGCGGCGTTCACGGATGGGAGTGAGTTCTTCCTGCATGATGGCGGCAAGGAATTTTTTCACTTTCATGTCTCCTAATCCGCCGCGGGTATAGTGAGCCTTCAATTCTTCCAGATTCGGATATTCCGGCAGATAGCGTTCGAAATGTTCGGGACGGCTGAAAGCATCAAGGTAGGTGAACACGGTGTTTCCCTCTAATTTGCCCGGGTCGCTCACTTTGAGGTGAGTCGGGTCGGTGTACATGCTTTTCACTTTCTTTTCCACCACATCGGCCGGGTCGGACAGGTAGATGCAGTTGCCCAATGACTTGCTCATTTTTGCTTTGCCATCTGTACCGGGAAGTCGGAGACAGGAGGCGTTGTCAGGCAAGAGAATTTCCGGTTCGACCAATGTTTCGCCGTAGATGTGATTGAAGCGGCGAACGATTTCGCGGGCTTGTTCAATCATCGGTTCCTGATCTTCGCCGGCAGGAACGGTTGTCGCTTTAAAGGCTGTGATGTCGGCTGCTTGACTGATGGGGTAGGTAAAGAAGCCTACCGGGATGCTTGTCTCGAAGTTGCGCATCTGAATTTCGGTCTTTACCGTCGGGTTGCGCTGCAGGCGGCTTACAGTGACGAGATCCATATAATAAAAGGAAAGCTCGCACAATTCGGGAATCTGCGACTGGATAAACAGAGTCGATTTTGTCGGGTCAAGTCCGCAAGCCAGATAGTCCAACGCCACTTCGATGACGTTTTGACGCACCTTTTCGGGGTTGTCGATGTTGTCGGTCAGTGCCTGCGCATCGGCGATGAATACGAAAGTCTTGTCGTATAATCCCGAGTTCTGAAGTTCCACTCTGCGTTTCAGTGATCCTACGTAATGACCGATGTGCAGTTTGCCTGTGGGGCGGTCGCCGGTCAGTATGATTTTTTGTTCTGCCATAATTCTGATTCTTGATTTTGTTCTTTAAAAGTTCGACAAAGATAGCGAGAAGCAATAAAAGAAACAAAAAAATGAAAATAAACTTGCGTCTTTGTTTTGTCATGTTAGAAATAAGTCGTTACTTTGCACAAAAATCCATGCTATGTATCCGAAAGAAGTCAGTCAGCAGAAGAACGACATATAGAAGAATGCGTTAATCCTCGAAAGGGGGATGGACGCTTTTTTTTTGTTTTTTCGGATAGATGTCAAGGAATTAGGAATAACATAAATGTATAAAGAAAAGCATTCAATGAAAAAGGAATTAAAGAAAGTCCTGGTGCTGGGTTCGGGTGCCCTGAAAATCGGCCAGGCAGGTGAGTTTGACTACTCTGGTTCACAAGCGCTGAAGGCTTTGCGTGAAGAAGGAATCGGTTCGGTATTGGTCAATCCGAATATCGCGACCATCCAGACATCGGAAGGTATCGCCGATAAGGTGTACTTTCTTCCTGTCACTCCGTTCTTTGTGGAAGAAATCATCAAGAAGGAACAGCCTGATGGTATTCTGTTGGCCTTTGGCGGACAGACAGCCTTGAATTGCGGTACAGAACTGTATCAGAGCGGTATTCTTCAGAAATATGGCGTGGAAGTGCTCGGCACATCGGTAGAAGCCATTATGTACACCGAAGACCGCGACCTTTTCGTGAAAAAGCTCGATGAGATTCCGATGAAGACTCCGCGTAGCCGGGCGGTGGAAAGCATGGAAGATGCCGTAAAGGCTGCCCACGAACTGGGCTTCCCCGTTATGGTGCGTTCGGCTTATGCGCTTGGAGGACTTGGCAGCGGTATCTGTCCGGATGAGGAAACCTTCTTGAAACTGGCCGAAAGTGCCTTTACGTTCTCTAAGCAAATCTTGGTGGAAGAGTCGTTGAAAGGCTGGAAGGAAATTGAGTTTGAAGTCATTCGTGACGCCAACGACCACTGCTTTACCGTGGCCAGCATGGAAAACTTCGACCCGCTCGGCATTCACACAGGTGAGTCCATCGTAGTGGCTCCCACTTGCTCGCTTACTCCCGAACAGGTGACTTTCTTGCAGGAAATCTCGGTGAAGTGTATTCGTCACCTCGGCATTGTGGGCGAATGTAACATCCAGTATGCGTTCAATGCGGAAACCAACGATTATCGTGTGATTGAAGTGAACGCCCGTTTAAGCCGCTCTTCGGCCTTGGCGTCGAAAGCGACCGGTTATCCGCTGGCTTTTGTGGCTGCCAAAATAGCCCTCGGCTATACGCTTGACCAAATCGGCGAAATGGGTACGCCGAATTCGGCTTACAAAGCACCGGATTTGGATTACTTGATTTGTAAGATTCCTCGTTGGGACTTGACGAAGTTTGCCGGTGTCAGCCGTCAGATTGGTTCGAGCATGAAGTCGGTAGGCGAAATCATGTCTATCGGTCGTTCGTTCGAAGAAGTCATTCAGAAGGGATTGCGTATGATAGGTCAGGGCATGCACGGTTTTGTGGGTAACGAACATACCAAGTTTGAAAACCTTGATGAAGAACTTGCCAACCCTACCGACCTGCGTATCTTCTCTATTGCTTCGGCGTTGGAAGAAGGCTACAGCATCGAGCGTATCTACGAACTGACTAAGATTGACCCTTGGTTCCTCGGTAAGCTGAAGAATATCGTGGATTACAAGAATCTGCTCGCTACTTATAATAAGGTGGAAGACCTGCCCGAAGATGTTTTGCGCCAGGCGAAGGTTTTGGGCTTCTCCGACTTCCAGATTGCACGCTTCGTGTTGAAGAATAGCGCCAACATGGAAAAGCAATTGCTTGCCGTTCGTGCCCGTCGTAAGGAACTGGATGTGCTTCCTGCCGTGAAGCGTATCAATACCGTAGCCAGCGAACATCCCGAACTGACCAATTATCTGTATCTGACTTATGCGGTGAAGGGATACGATGTAAACTATTACAAGAACGACAAGTCTGTGGTGGTACTCGGTTCGGGTGCTTATCGCATCGGTTCTTCGGTAGAATTCGACTGGTGTTCGGTGAATGCCGTTCAGACAGCTCGCAAGCTTGGTTACAAGTCTATCATGATAAACTATAACCCGGAAACCGTATCTACCGATTATGATATGTGTGACCGTCTGTACTTCGATGAACTCTCGTTTGAACGCGTACTCGATGTCATCGACCTCGAACAGCCGGGCGGTGTCATCGTGTCTGTGGGCGGACAGATTCCGAATAATCTGGCCATGAAGCTCTACCGTCAGTCTGTGCCCATCCTCGGCACTTCGCCGTTGTCTATCGACCGTGCTGAAAACCGTCACAAGTTCTCGGCTATGCTCGACCAACTTGGCATTGACCAGCCGGCGTGGAAGGAACTCACTAGTCTTGAAGATATGGAGGAATTTGTAAACCGTGTGGGTTATCCCGTATTGGTTCGTCCGTCTTACGTGCTTTCGGGTGCTGCGATGAACGTTTGCTACAACGAAGATGAATTGAAGGAGTTTTTGCAGATGGCCAAAGAAGTGTCGAAGGAATTCCCGGTCGTGGTGTCTCAGTTTATGAGCGAAACGAAGGAAATCGAATTCGATGCCGTGGCTCAGAACGGCGAAGTGGTGGAATACGCCATTTCCGAACACATCGAGTTTGCCGGTGTGCATTCCGGTGACGCGACCCTTGTCTTCCCGGCTCAGAAGATTTACTTTGAAACGGCTCGCCGCATTAAGAAAATCAGTCGTCGCATCGCGAAGGAACTTAACATCTCCGGTCCGTTCAATATCCAATTCTTGGCTAAGAACAACGATGTGAAGGTGATTGAATGTAACCTTCGTGCTTCTCGTTCGTTCCCGTTCGTATCGAAGATTCTGAAGCGCAACTTCATCGAAACGGCTACCCGCATTATGCTCGATGCGCCGTACAGCAAGCCGGATAAGAGTGCGTTCGATATTGATTGGATTGGTGTGAAGGCCAGTCAGTTCTCTTTCTCCCGTCTGCACAAGGCCGACCCGGTATTGGGCGTAGACATGTCGTCTACCGGTGAAGTGGGTTGTATGGGCGATGACTTCGATGAGGCTTTGCTTAACGCCATGATTGCCGTCGGATTCACGCTTCCGAAAAAGGCGGTGATGTTCTCTACCGGTGCGGCCAAGTCGAAGGTGGATTTGCTTGAATCCAGTCGCAAATTGGCTGAAAGAGGCTATGAGATTTATGCCACAGCCGGAACGGCCACTTTCCTGAATGCTCATGGGGTAAACACGACACCGGTGTTCTGGCCGGATGAACGTCCGGATGCGGAGAATAACGTGATGAAGATGATTGCCGACCATAAGTTCGACCTCATCGTGAATATTCCGAAAAACCACACCAAGCGCGAACTGACCAACGGTTATAAGATTCGTCGCGGTGCCATCGATCACAATATCCCGTTGATTACCAACGCCCGTCTTGCAAGCGCATTTGTCAATGCCTTTACCGAGATGAACGAAAAAGATATTCAGATTAAGAGTTGGCAGGAATATAAATAAAGAATGATTAAAGGGAAGGCTGCATTGTATGGAAACTTACGGTGCAGCCTTTTTTTGTTTACCTTGCTTCTTATCTTTCCCCTTTTTGCCTGAATCAAAACGCCGCTGTATTTTAAAAAAACGCCGAGGCGTTTTTGAAATACGACTCGGTGTCTTGAAAATTCTTTTAGGAAAAGACGTTTTGAAAATGATGGGGCTTCAGACTTTCTCTGTATTCATTTGAGTCATGTGTCGAAATCGCAGATAGAATAACAAGCCGGCGCACGTAAGTCCGCAAGGAAAAGAAAGCCATATACCTGTCAGTCCCCAGTCGAATACAAAACCGAAAAGATAGCCTGCCGGAAGCGACACGATGAAGTAGGCGATAAAGGCGATATACATCACGGGTTTCACATCGGCGATGCCGCGCAGGGCATTGGAGTAGTTGCATTGCATCCCGTCGCCCAACTGGTAGATGATGAACGGAAGAACAAGGCTCGATACCATCAGCGTCACGTCGCGGTTGTCTGTAAACCATCCGCCGATTTCGTTTCGCAGCAGGAAGAGGAGAACGGAGACAATGGCCGCCATGAACAGGATGATATGGAAACCTGTATCTGCCGAACGGCGCGCCGAAAGGGTGTCTTGTTGGCCGTGAAAGTTGCTTATGCGGACGGCCACGGCTGCCGCCATGCCATAATACATCATAAAGCCCAGCTGACTGATGGTTATCATCACTTGATGGGCGGCAAGCGCCAAGGTGCCGAGCCATCCCACCATAATCGTAGCCAGACTGAACGAGGCGGACTCCATGCCCATCTGAAGGCAGACCGGCCATCCGAGTCGGTTCAGACGGACGAGGTCGGCTTTGGTGAATCGGCTTTGCAGGAAACTTTCTTTATATACCCGATAGCGTTTGGAGGTAAAGAACAGAAAGAGGAAAGCCGCCGGCATGAAGATGCGTGCGCACAGTGTGGAGATACCTGCACCCAATAGTCCCAATTCGGGTGCGCCGAAATGTCCATATATCAAAATCCAGTTGCCGATGATGTTCAACGCATTGCCTCCGATGAGAATCCACATCGGGGTCTTGGTGTCGGTGATGCCGTCGGCAAATTGCTTGAAGGCATTGAAAAGCATGACAAAAATCAGCGAAATGAGCAACACGATGAAGTAGGGGCGCATCAGCGGAAGCAACTCCTCGGGTTGGCCGAGCCGGTGTATGTTTAAGTATAGGATA
>CAYXZF010000100.1:3482-6206 GCA_964469845.1 uncultured Phocaeicola sp. | reverse complement strand
CTATCCGTGGTTGCGTCGATGACTTCTATCTTGGCAAAGGCACGGAGCATATTGACAGGGGCAACAAGTTGGGTAACGACACCTTTTTGGGAAGTTACGTCTGTATAAGTGCAACATCCCCACATGGGAATCAGTTTATCCTCGCTTACGCAATAACCGTTATCTCCGTAAGAATATGCCTCACTATTCGTACCGTATGCCGGCTGCTTCGGATATTCTCCCCATTTCGCCAAGTTCGCCATGACCACTACACGGAAGCTTGTTGGCAGACTTTCCATGTTATCTCCGGCAATTTTGCCCATAACATAGTACTTGCCTTCCTCCTCCAATCGGTTTACCATCATGACTTCAAGTTCGCCGATGTAACTGTCGTAATCGGTTTTGTAGAAGTATACGCGAAAGTCTCGGTTCTCGATGTCGATTTTGTTTTCGAGGGCGGAACCGGGTTCTGGTGAGGCATTTTGTCCTCGTGTCGAGGTGTCACCGGCGGTACAGATGGTGAAGCCCATCCGGATGCCATCGGTGAGGTCGATGTCCTGCGGTTCCTCATCGTAGATGCACGAGGGCATGACGGTGACGAGAAGCAGGAGCGAGATGAGGAGTTTCATGTTTCTTTTCATACAGTCGTCGGTTTTAGTCGGTTATAAATCTGTACTTTGCAGCACCACGTGCCAAGAGTTGATGTAGATGTGCGTGGACAGCCATTGTTTTCCTCCTCCGTTTTCGTCCTTGGTGAGGAAGAACACGAGCGAATAGTCGTCCTGACGGTCAAGGTATTCTTGGTCGGTGAGTTTGGCTCCCGTCCGGGGGTTGGTGTAGTTGCCTTTTACCAACAGCAAAACATCGATGAGGGGGAGGTTCAAGATTTCGCGTCCGTCGGTTTTGGCGCGGACGATGATTCGCTTTCTATCCGCTTCGTCCACCATCAATCGGGAGGTGCTGAGGTCGGCCACAAGTCCGGCGGCGGTGGCTCGTCCGTCGGGGTTCGCGTCGTCGATGGCGGTCTGTCGGATGTCCCACGGCAGGTAGTGAATGGTTTCCGTGTCTTTGGGGCGGTTGTCGTAGGCCAGCCAACCGTTTTCTTGGTCGGTGATGCGGATGTCGAACTCGCCCGCGTCGAGGGCCGAACCGTCCGCCTGCTGCAGGGCGATGTGGAAGGTATTGGTGTTCTTCACCATCCGCATGGGGATGGTGTCGCCTTTTACGGCGGAGTGGGTATATACCGCTTTGTCTCCTTGGATGACAAAATCTTTGCCGTATTGGCGGATGATGTCGTCCAGCGAGCGCAGTTCGGGTTCTGTCACGGTGCTTCCGGAGGACGCGGTGCCGAGGGTGACTTTCGCGTTCAGGCAGTGGAAGAGCCGTCCGCAGTCGGTGTTCCGGAAGGCTTGTCCGTTGTCATCGTGCTCGCGTTTGAGCATACACTCAAAGTCCTCCAACGTGTCTCCCTGCTTCAGTTCAAAGTGATTGAATCCGTTGTCGCACGCCGCCCATGCCTGAAAGATGTATTCTCCCGGCCGAAGGTCGTCGTCGCCGATTTTCATCAGATTTCCGCGGGCGATGATGACGTCGGTGTCTTCCGCGAGTGTTTTGATGTAGTTTCCGTTTCGGTCGAACACGAAGAGTTTCACCTGCTTCACCTCGTTGTGGAAAGCATCGGCAAACTTGATGTTGTAGTCGTAGCTGAAGCGCACAAAGTTGGCCGACTGCACTTCGTTCACGATTTCCACATAGTAACATTCTTCGCCGTCATCGTAGATGAGGTCATCGCAAGCGGAGAAAGCCGGCAACAGCAAGGCTGCCATGAACCACTTTTGGGCTTTACGTTTGATTCCGTTTACTCTTTTCATATAGCGTATTCCTTATTGTTCGTTATTTGTCTTTCACTTCAGTATCGGTACCGGTAGGGGTGTCGTCCATAGAATCCAACGGGAAGTCGTATTCATAGACATGCCACGGGCACACTTCTACCTTAAAACTTACTGCCGCCTTGTCTGTGCGCAGTTGGGGAACAATCGGTTCTTCGGAGTCCATGATGCCCCAACCCAAGTCGGTGATGCTGTTCACGGTAATCTCGTACCAATGGTTTCGCAGTATACCGTATTGTCCCTCTTGTATGTTGTTACCTTCGTAATTCGCATCGTTGTACTTGATATCGTTCGTAAAGGGCGCCAAGTGCTCGATGGCGATGTTATAGTACATCCATCCGTCGGTGAATCCGTTGATGTGGAGGGATGAAGCCTTATTTTTATTAAACGTTCGCAAATCGCCCTCCAAAGTAGTATAGGATTGCATCTTACCTTGGTCATCCTTATAGAAAAGAGAGGATGGTAGCTTCGAGTAATCGGTTATGCCCAGTCCTACCAAGCCATCCCCTATGTTCACTAATTGGAAACAGTCTTCACTTATCCTTTCGTATATCGTGCTTTCCGAAGTTTCCTTCTTGACAACCCATATATTGGTGGCGAACAGGCTGTATAAACTGCGCTTGAGATCCTCCTCATTCCAGAAAGCTCCGTCCATTCGGTATAGTATCTTGTCGGCGTTGAGCAATTCGTTGTCGCTTAATTGTCCGTCGCCGTTTTCATCAAATCCGAGGAGTTGCGCTATCAGTATGGCGGATGTGACACATGCGCTACCGGCCGATTTATACATGACTTTCAGATGGTCTACGCTCGGTGTGTGCTCCATAGCATATTGAGGAGAACCGAGGGTGCTGCCGGC
>CAYXZF010000100.1:0-3382 GCA_964469845.1 uncultured Phocaeicola sp. | reverse complement strand
ATGGATGACCGAGTTGATACCTTTATTATCTGTTTCGCTTTATCCACCCATTCCAAGTTGCTGTTTTCAGCCAATTTCAATGTCACTTTTGCCCAAAGGCGTTCCACATATACAGACACCGGAGACTTGTTGGCATCTGTCAGGTCTTTAAAGAGGTTCGCGTCCGTCAGCCGAACGGTAAAAGGGTAATCGTCGTTGCTGTTTTCTGTATCATTGTCATTGTCGAAAAAAGATGCGGCGGTCATTACAGCGGCCGTCTTTCCATTGACAGTGGTAAAAGGATAGATATTCACCTTTGCCATTTCGCTTAGGTTTTTACCGTTGTATTTTGTATCGCTGTTTACAACGACGGTCATCCGGGCAGGAATCGGGTCGTTTTCTTTCAGCCAAAGAGTGAGAAGGCCGTATGTGGCTTCTACGTTTACGCCTTCCGTTGTTGTTTCATCGCTCTTGTTGAGGTTGCTCAGACGGATGCAGTTGCTGTTGCCTGTCGTTACGGCAATTGGTTTTCCGTTATCGTCATAAAAATAGAAATCAGCCCAATGCACCGTGCTTTCATCTTTGCTTTCATCTGTGCTGCCGCTTTGGTAGCCGCTATCGGCAGCACGGCCGGTCGCGTTCCCAATGTTATGAAGGTTCACCCGCAAGTAAGTGGCTACGGTTTCTTCCGCACGGTCGTTTTCCGGTTGGGATTGTGGCATGTCCGTATCTTGGCAGGCGGCAAGGGCGATGCTTGCAGCCAGACAAAGAATCTTATATTTGAAGTGTACGTTCATTTTCATTTTGTTTGCTTGGGAAAGCGGGTAGTGGCTAGTCTCCGAAGGGGCTGCCACTACGCCTTTGTTTCATTTTTACATCATGGGTTTGTTCAAATCACTGATTGTTTGTTTTACAATATGCCATGAAAGAATGTGCAGCTTGGCAGCCAAGAAGAATTGATTTTCTTCATCGTTCGGCACAATCGTTTCTTCGGGGTCGTATACACCTTTACCTAATGCTGTGATGTTGCCAACTTCCAACTGATACCAGTGGTTGCGAACAACACCATATTCACCGGTACAATCAGTAGAATTTTCAGCCTTTGAATGATCCGCTGTATGAGTATTTAAGTGTTCGATAGGAATGCAGTAGTACATCATACCGTTTTTGTATGAGGTAGCTTTGGTGATTTTTGCCAATTCTTTTTCAAAATCTTCTTTTGTAGCTGTTCCTGATCCAATTGTAAATGTTGCATCGTCAGTTAAAGTTGCTTGAAGTACAGAATAACCGTCTCCTTCATATTTTATAGTTACATCATTTACTTGCAAATCTCCAGTCGATAGCTTAACGTCTGAATTATCTTTGAAATACTGAAGGGCAGCTCTCTTGTAATTATTTTCATCATAAAGCACACCGTTGTATTTATACCATGTTTCATCTTGATTCCATTCAGTATTGTCATTCTTCTTGAACTTAGCCAAGACCAATACATTGGTAGATTTTGAGCTATCAAATGCTCCGCTGTAAGTGTTTTCGTAGCAATAAGTAGAAGTTCCTGCATTAAGTTTGCTCTCTCCGGTATAGTCCTTCCAACTTTTGTAAATCAAGGATAAATTATCTTTGTTTGAACCAGTAATGGAAGCGTTATCACCTACATATGTACCATTATCATAATCATTATCCTTTGCCCAGTAGGAACGATGGTCGTTTGCGTTGTTCCAAGAGTTGGATATTCCCCAAGTATAATTCCATGTTGCATCTACGTCCTTGAACCAATAAGAATCCTTATTCATACCGCTCAGTCCCCAAGCTACAACTTCGATAGTCAGTTTGGTGTTGGTAGTAGAAGTAGCTTCACCTGTTTGTACCGGCAATTCTGTCTCTTCTGTAACGTTTGAAGCACGAGTCAATTGCACTTTGGCAGCCATGCGTTCTACATAAATACTCACAGGGCTTTTCTTTGCGGTTGCTTCGTCTGTCTTGAAATCTGACGCTGAAATTGCAGTTGCGGTAACAGCTTCGTTTTCATTTACGTAAGCAGAGTTGCTCATGATGAAACCGTTTCCGTTTTTAAACTTTACACCTGTGTTGTCGCCATTGCTTAATGGAAGAATATCAGATTCGTTCTTTGACTTAATATTCTTAAAATCATCAGCTGAAATATTCAGCAACGCCAATACTTTTCTCGGAGTGCTGTTGTTTGTCAAGTTTTTGAATACGATAACCGCATCGGAAATCTTTTCAATGTTATCTTTGCCGGGGGTATTATTTTGATCTTCGTCATCGTCTTTGAAATTGAAGCCATCGTTTTCTCCAAGGTCGGCAATTGATTCATGCTTGTTGTCGGCATCAATACTTGTTGTACCATTATTAATGGTATACAGTACATGTGAATGGTTATCGCCATTGGCATCGAAGAAAATAAAACCTACAGAACTAACTCCGTTTTCATCGTTATCCTGTCCTTCTTCATAACCACCGCTTGTACCGCGGGAAATTGCGCTTCCGTCTGTTACTAAAGAAATGGATAAATAAGATTTACCTTCTTCGTTGGCAATCTCATTGTTGTCCACCAACACATCATCGTTGTTGCTACAGCCGGCCAATGTGATGGCGGCGATAGCGGTTGCAAAATACTTGAATCTCATAGTTTCCTTGTTTTATAAAATTAAAGAATGTTGTTTATTGAACTTTCTGTATTTCTTCCAGCACCGCAGCGGCTTCGGCGATGCCTGCGGCCCGCGCTTTCTCCATCAGTCGGGCGGCTTCGGCGTAGTCCGCTTTGAGGAAGGCGAGCGTGCCCCTCGCGTAGGCGGCTTGAGGCGTGTCGCCGGCTTTCGCCAGCAGGCGTTCGGCACGGGGCAGGTCGTTCCTCTTCAACGCCACGTTGGCGGCGTTGAGGTTGGCGATGGGGTCTTCGGGATACATGCGCACGGCGGTCTCGAACACTTCGTTATACTCCTCGCCGCCCTCCTCCAAGGTCTGTGCCGCAAGGTACAGCTCGTTCAGGTTGAGGTTTTGCGGGCGTGTGCGGAGAACGCGCTTGATTTCCTCCACGTCCGTATAGCTGCGGATGGTGTATTCGATGCGGTAGTCCGAGCGGCGCAGGTAGGGGTAAACCTCCTTCAGCAGGTAAGCGTACTGTTCGGGGTAGTCGCGTTTCAGCACCCACTCCTTGTTGTCCGGCTCGCGGTCGGAGTCGATGAGGGCGAGGATGCGGTCGCGCTGCGGCAGGTCGCTATGCTCCACCGCCTGTCGCAGTCCCTCCCAGTTTTCGGGTTCGTAGGCGGTGCCCATCAGGCTCTCGTCGAAGCGGTAAAGTCGGCGCACATATTCCTTGAGGGCCTGCGTACGTCCCTCGGCCAGCGCGGCGTTGTGCTTGTAGGGCGCTTCGGGCGAGGCG
>CAYXZF010000099.1:0-6224 GCA_964469845.1 uncultured Phocaeicola sp. | reverse complement strand
GCAGTATATTTCAGTCGTGGATTAAGGGCACTATACTATCGCTGAATAGTTACCGGCAAGATGATAGTTCTTAGCCGTCCGTTCATGTCCGTTCTTTTCCATTTTACCAATGAAGATTCGAGCATATTCGCTGAAACATACATCAGCATCATTCTTTAATAGATACTCGATAACCTCTTTTATATCCCAGTGGTCAGCACACACTCGATTCAACCGGTCGGTGTATTGCCGAATGAGCATTGCGCAATACTCATTGACAACCGGGTCTGTCAATTCACCATTTTTTGCGATGTGGGCTTCATCAACGATTTTGTTCGTCTTGATGTAACTTGACTTACGCTGATGCGTCAGTCTGATGTAAACCGTGTAAAAGCCATCGCCTCGCGGTTTCTTTACCGTTGCTTTTAATGTCGTCATATCCTTCTTTTAATTTTAAGGGGTAAATACTCTAAAATAATCTGGGGTAAACAGGGGTAAACATGGTGATTTCCGGGGTAAACATATGGAAAACATTTCCGTTCATTTGGCTCATTTTTGCGGTCAAGTGTACGAACCGTCCAAGCGCAAATCAGGCTGTAATCACCGTTAAAACAGTAGATTACAGCCTGATATAAAGATTATCTATTTAGAGTCTTATTCCTCTATTGCAGCCTGCGCCACATCGTTACCTCTTTGATTCTTAGTGTTTTGAATATCCGCTGACAAACAAAAGAAAAACAAAATAACGATTTCGCCAGGTTTATGAGGTTTATCCCTCTATTGCAGCTTGAGCCGCAGCAAGGCGTGCGATGGGCACACGGAATGGAGAACAAGAAGCATAGTTCAAGCCAATCTTGGCACAGAACTTCACGGATGTAGGTTCGCCACCGTGTTCGCCACAGATACCTGTACGCATACCCGGACGAATTGCGCGACCCTTTTCTACGGCAGTCTTTACCAACTGACCGACACCCTTTTGGTCGAGTACCTGGAACGGGTCAACCTTCAAAATCTTCTTTTCGAGATATACCGGCAAGAAGCTGGCGATGTCATCGCGCGAGTAACCGAAGGTCATCTGGGTCAAGTCGTTTGTGCCGAATGAGAAGTATTCTGCTTCCGTAGCGATGCGGTCGGCTGTCAAAGCGGCACGCGGAATTTCAATCATTGTACCTACTTCAAATTCTACTTCTACGCCTTGTTCTTCAAACACTTCCTTGGCTGTTTTCATAATGATTTCTTTCTGCTGCTTGAATTCGTACAAGATACCAATCAGCGGAACCATGATTTCCGGCATCGGGTTCTTGCCCTCTTTCTTCAATTCGCAGGCGGCGGTCAAGATGGCGCGAGTCTGCATGGCGGTGATTTCAGGGAATGTAATGCCTAAGCGGCAACCGCGGTGACCCAACATCGGGTTATTTTCCGCCAAGCTGGCTACACGACGTTTGATTTCTTCTACGCTGACACCCATTTCGTCAGCCATGGTCTGTTGACCGGCTTTATCATGGGGAACAAATTCATGCAAGGGTGGGTCAAGCAAACGGATGTTCACCGGACAGCCGTCCATTGCTTCGAGGATGCCCTTAAAGTCGGCTTTCTGATAGGGCAGCAACTTGGCCAATGCCTTTTCGCGACCTTCTGCGGTTGTAGCCAGAATCATTTCGCGCATGGCGATAATCTTCTGACCTTCAAAGAACATGTGCTCTGTACGGGTCAAACCGATACCTTTGGCACCGAAGTCGCGAGCGATTTTTGCATCGTGCGGAGTGTCGGCATTGGTACGAACCTGCAATTTAGTGTACTTGTCGCAGAGATCCATCAATTCCTTGAAGTCGCCGGACAATTCAGCGGCCTTTGTCGGAATCTTGCCGGCAAATACCTGACCGGTGGTACCGTTTAATGAAAGGTAGTCGCCTTCTTTATAAACCACGCCTTCGATTTCGACGGTCTTGGCCTTGTAGTCTACATTGATGGCGCCGGCACCGGACACGCAGCACTTACCCATACCGCGGGCTACTACGGCGGCGTGAGAAGTCATGCCGCCGCGAGCGGTCAAGATACCTTCGGCGGCCGACATACCTGCCAAGTCTTCCGGAGAGGTTTCAATACGAACCATGATTACCTTATGGCCGTCGTTGTGCCATTGTTCGGCATCTTCGGCATGGAATACAATCTGACCGCAGGCGGCACCCGGAGAAGCGGGCAAGCCTTGAGTGATGACTTTGGCTTTCTTCAGAGCTTCCTTGTCGAATACGGGGTGGAGGAGCTCATCCAATTTTTGCGGTTCGCAACGAAAGAGAGCGGTCTTTTCGTCAATCATGCCCTGACGGAGCAAATCCATCGCGATTTTTACCATGGCTGTACCTGTGCGCTTGCCGTTACGAGTCTGGAGGAACCACAATTTACCTTCTTGTACGGTAAATTCCATGTCCTGCATATCCTTGTAGTGGTTTTCCAATTTTGTTTGGAGGGCATCGAGTTCCGCATAGATTTCCGGCATGGCTTCTTCCATGGAAGGATACTTGGCTACACGTTCTTCTTCAGAAATACCGGCACGTTCTGCCCAACGCTGAGAGCCAATCTTGGTAATCTGTTGCGGAGTGCGGATACCTGCCACAACGTCTTCACCTTGAGCGTTAATCAAATATTCACCGTTGAACAAATCTTCGCCGTTTCCTGCATCGCGCGAGAAGCAAACGCCAGTGGCGGATGTGTCGCCCATATTGCCGAATACCATGGCCTGCACATTGACGGCAGTACCCCATTCGGCGGGGATGCCTTCCATCTTGCGGTAGAGGATGGCGCGTTCGTTCATCCAGCTGTCGAATACAGCGCAAATGGCACCCCAAAGCTGTTCGTAAGAGTCTGTCGGGAAGTCCTTGCCGGTCTGAGCCTTTACGGCTGCCTTGAACTTGGCTACGAGTTCCTTCAAGTCTTCCACTTCAAGTTCGTTGTCCAGTTTCACGCCTTTAGCTTCCTTTACTTCTTCAATGATGGCTTCAAACGGGTCTATGTCTTCCTTGTTTACCGGCTTCATGCCCAGAACCACGTCGCCGTACATCTGAACGAAACGACGGTAAGAGTCCCATGCAAAGCGGGCGTTGCCTGTCTTGCGAATCATGCCTTCCACCACTTCATCGTTCAAACCGAGGTTCAAGATGGTGTCCATCATGCCCGGCATGGAAGCGCGAGCACCCGAACGAACGGAAACCAGCAACGGATTTTCTACATCGCCGAACTTTGAATTCATCAAGACTTCAATGTTGGCGACGGCTTTTTCCACGTCTTCTTTCAGAAGGGCAACGACTTTGTCTTTACCTTCCGCAAAATATTCGTTACAAACATCGGTTGTGATGGTGAAACCCGGAGGAACGGGGACACCGATAAGGTTCATTTCAGCCAAGTTGGCACCTTTACCACCCAGCAGATTTCTCATGTCTGCCTTACCTTCGGCACGTCCGTTACCGAAGGTGTAAACTCTTTTTTTATCCATAATAATTTATTTAAAGTTAACGCTTTCAAAAATGCAAACGCAAAACTAAGTATATTTTATGTATTTTCAAACTAAAATAGAGAAAAAAACAGTTTTAATGTCCTAAATCATCTTTTCTCTTTCTCGTAAACGCTTCTCGTTTGGCGGTATCGTAAATTCTTATATATAAAGGAGGGGGAAAGTCGGAGAAAATGATTAACTTTGCGCCCAAATCATTTTATTTTAAATCACGTGGCAAGAAAGAAAAAAGCGCTTCCCCTGTTGGAGAAGGTAACCATAACAGATGTTGCGGCCGAAGGTAAAGCCTTGGCGAAAGTGGACGACTTGGTGGTGTTCGTTCCGTATGTAGTACCCGGTGACGTGGTAGACTTGCAAGTAAAACGCAAAAAGAATAAGTATGCCGAAGCCGTGGCAGTGAAGTTTCACGAGTATTCACCCATGCGGGCGGTTCCGTTCTGTCAGCACTACGGCGTGTGTGGCGGATGCAAGTGGCAATGCTTGTCGTATGCCGACCAAATCCGATACAAGCAGAAGCAAGTGACGGACAATCTGACCCGCATCGGTAAAGTGGAACTTCCCGAAATCTCGCCGATATTGGGTTCGGAAAAGACCGAGTTTTATCGGAACAAATTGGAGTTCACGTTTTCGGATAAGCGTTGGCTGACCGATGAGGAGGTAAAGGCCGAAGTGCGATACGAGCAGATGAATGCCGTGGGTTTCCACATTCCCGGTGCGTTCGACAAAGTACTCGCCATCGAAAAGTGCTGGTTGCAGGACGACATCAGCAACCGGATACGCAACGCCATCCGCGATTACGCTTACGAACACAATTTGGCTTTCTACAACATCCGCAATCACGAAGGCCTGCTTCGCAATCTGATGATTCGCACTTCGAGCACGGGTGAACTCATGGTGCTGCTTCAGGCGAGAGTGTCGGCGGACAAGGATTTGGAACAGGTCAAAGAACTGTTGGCTTACGTGGCCGACCGATTCCCGCAAATCACTTCACTGCTCTATGTGGTGAACAACAAGCAGAATGATACTATCAACGATTTGGAGGTGGAAGTGTTCAAAGGCAACGACCACATCTTTGAAGAGATGGAAGGACTGCGCTTTAAGGTGGGACCCAAGTCGTTCTATCAAACCAATTCCGAGCAGGCTTATCATTTATATAAGGTGGCGTGCGACTTTGCCGGACTGACAGGCAATGAATTGGTGTACGACCTTTACACCGGAACCGGAACCATAGCCAACTTCGTGTCTCGTCGGGCCAAAAAGGTCATCGGCATCGAGTATGTGCCCGAAGCCATTGAAGACGCCAAGGTAAATTCCGAAATTAACGGCATTACCAATACGTTGTTTTACGCCGGCGACATGAAGGATATGCTCACGCAGGATTTCATCAACGAACACGGGCGTCCGGATGTCATCATCACCGACCCGCCTCGTGCCGGTATGCACGGCGACGTGATAGATGTGTTGCTCTTTGCCGAGCCGAAGCGTATCGTGTATGTGAGTTGCAATCCGGCTACTCAAGCGCGCGACCTCCAGTTGCTGGACGTGAAGTATAAGGTGACGAAAGTACAACCGGTAGATATGTTCCCGCATACGCACCATGTGGAGAATGTGGTATTATTGGAAAAGAAATAACAACAGATATGTCGAGAGAAAGAAACACAACCGTTCGTCCCCTCGCCCGGAGAGCGAACCGATATACCGTTTTCAATGTAACGGAACCTGCCGAACTGATGGATTTCCTCTTGAAGAAAATGGACGGAATCAGTCGTAACAAGGTGAAGTCGATGTTGTCCAACCGAGTGGTGTTGGTAGACAACGTCATCACCACCCCCTATAACTTTGCCTTGAAACCGGGCATGAAGGTGCAGGTCAGCAAAGCCAAGAACAATCATGAGTTTCGCAATCCCATGCTGAAGTTGGTCTATGAAGACGCTTACATCATTGTGGTGGAGAAGAAGGAGGGGCTGCTTTCCGTTGCGACCGAACATCAGAAGGAGCGTACCGCCCAACATATTTTGAGCGAGTATGTAAAGCGTTCGCACCGTAATAACCGCGTCTTTGTGGTGCACCGTCTGGACCGTGAGACGTCGGGTTTGATGATGTATGCCAAGGATGAAAAAACCATGAACACCCTGCGCGACAACTGGCACGACATTGTGACAGACCGCCGTTACGTCACCATCGTGTCGGGCGACATGGAGCGTGATGCCGGCAGCATCGAGTCGTGGCTTACCGACCGAAAGCTCTATGTCAGCTCCAGTCCTGTGGATGACGGCGTCGGTAAATATGCCTTGACGCATTACAAGACCATCAAGCGTGCCAACGGCTATTCGCTGATGGAACTGAAATTGGAAACCGGACGCAAGAATCAGATTCGGGTGCACATGTCCGACTTGGGGCATCCCGTGGTGGGTGACGAACGTTATGGCAGCGAGTGCAATCCGTTGGGACGCCTTGCCCTTCATGCGTTCAAATTGTGCTTCTATCATCCCATTACCGGCGAGTTGATGGAGTTTGAAACTCCTTATCCCGCTCCGTTCAAGAATCTGATGCTGAAAAAGTAAATATCAAGCGTGTGCCGAAATGGATTATTCCCTTTTTCGGCACACGCTTTAAAATACGGTTCTCGGAGTAGAAGGGGTAAAATGTCTTGTACTGACAATAGGTTGACTCGTAACCAAGTTTATTATCAAAAAGAATTTGCTATTATGATATTAAGCAAAGTTGAAAATAATTC
>CAYXZF010000098.1:0-6313 GCA_964469845.1 uncultured Phocaeicola sp. | reverse complement strand
ACGAAGTATACACTTCTTCTTTCTTACTTTCCGAGATAAACAGCAGTTTGTCACCTGCACGCAATTCCACCTGCCCGTTTGGAATGATGAAGCGATTGCCACGCTTGACGAGCATGACGAGTGTGCCTCGGGGAATGTCCATATCCATCAAGCGGTTGCCGTTCTTCAGCATCTCAGCGGTGAGCGTCCAGTCCACGAGTTGCGAATCAATCTCATCCGGAAGTTCCACGCCGAACTCGTTGCCTTCTTTTTCCTGCGGAAGGTCGAGATGCAGCATTCGAGCCACCGAAGCGATGGTCATGCCTTGAAACACCAACGAAAGCAGGGTGATAAAGAACACGATGTTGAAGATTTGATGGGAACCGGATACCCCCTCCACAACGGGATAGGTGGCGAAGATAATTGGCACGGCTCCCCGGAGTCCTACCCACGATACGAAGCAACGGGCACGGTGGGCCATAGACCGAAACGGCAACAGACAAGCGAAAACGCTGACCGGACGGGCCACCACAATCATAAACACGCCGATGAGCAAGGCTACGGGAGCCACTTCAAGCATTTCGTGCGGATTGACCAACAGACCGAGCGAGAGGAACATCACAATCTGGAAGAGCCATGTCAAACCGTTCATAAACGTATTGATTTCCTTGCGATAAGCCAGTCGGGCATTGCCCACCACCACTCCACTGATGTAAACGGCCAGATAGCCGTTGCCGTGCAGAAGGTCGGTCACGGTGAACGTGATGAACACCACGCTCAGCAAAAGGATGGGATAGAGCGAGCCGTTGGAAAGACCGATTTTGTTAATAAGCCACACGGCGAACTTGCCGAAGGCGAAGCCAATGACGCTGCCGAAGAAGAACTGGACAAGCAGGTCGCGAGCCACCGGACCGATGTTGAGTTCACTGCCGCCGGCCACCACCTGAATGAAAGCGATAGTAAGCATATAGGCCATGGGGTCGTTACTGCCGCTTTCCAGTTCCAACATGGGACGAAGATTCTCTTTCAGATTCATCCGCTGGGAGCGCAGGAGGTTGAACACCGACGCCGAATCGGTGGACGACATGGTGGCTGCCAACAATAGGCAGGTGAGCGGCGGAAGTGCCAGACTGAGGGAAGTACCCTCCGAAAGGAAATAAATGAAACCTCCCGTCAGCAGGGTGGTCATCAGCACGCCCGCGGTGGAGAGCAGGATGCCCTGCGCCAACACGGGACGGATGTCTTGGATTTTGGTGTCCATGCCGCCGGTGAACAAGATGATGCTGAGAGCCATCATACCGATGAACTGCGCATCGGCGGCACTGCTGAACTGGAGTCCCAATCCGTCGCTGCCAAACATCATGCCCACCAACAGGAAAAGCAACAGTGTAGGAATGCCGAAACGGTACCCCGTCTTGCTGATTAGGATGCTGCTAAAAATCAGAATCGCGCCTATCAATAAAATGTTTTCCGCTGTAAAAATCATATCGCTATTTCATTACAAATTTATACTGTTCGTCCTGCAAAGATACGGATAATCTGATTTCATCCGATAAAATTCCTCTGCATTTCCGTGCTTTTTCGGCGAATAATTCTTACCTTTGTTCGACTAAAAACAAAATTATATAAAATTATCAGTATGAAAAAACTCTCTTTTATTTTGGCAGTCCTGCTCCTTTCGGTTTGCTCCGTGCAGGCACAGCAGGCCAAGTATGTATTCTTTTTCATCGGTGATGGAATGGGTGTCAATCAAGTGTTGGGTACGGAAATGTACCAGTCCGAATTGAAAGGCGAGATAGGTGTTACTCCCCTCCTGTTCAGCCGGTTTCCTTATGCCACCATCGCCCATACCTTCTCGGCTACCAACGGTGTGACCGACTCGGCTGCGGGCGGCACTGCACTGGCTACCGCCAGCAAGACCAAGAACGGTGTTCTCGGCATGAAGAAAGACCAAACGACGGACATAAACAGCGTTGCCGTTTGGGCCAAGAGCAACGGCTATCGGGTGGGTGTCAGCACAAGCGTAAGTGTAGACCATGCCACTCCGGCCTCTTTCTACGCACACGAACCGAAACGCAGCAACTATTATAACATCGGTCTGGACTTGATAGACGCCGACTTCGACTTCTACGCAGGTTCGGACTTCCTTGACCCGACCAACCAAAAGGCCAAGGACGGTAAGACCTACGAAAACCTGTACGACCTGACCCAAAAAGCCGGATACACCTTGGCGCGCGGATATAAGGACTATCAGAAAAAAGCCAAAAAGGCCGACAAGATGATTCTGCTCCAAACGGAAGCGGCATCGACCATCGACCGCAGCGCCATCCCGTATGCCATCGACCGTAAGAAAGGCGACATGACACTGGCCGAAATCACCCGTGCCGGCATCAACTTCTTGTCGAAAGACACATCAAAGGGCTTTTTCCTGATGGTGGAAGGCGGAAAGATTGACTGGGCATGCCACAGCAACGATGCCGCTACCGTATTTGCCGAAGTACAAGACTTGGACAACGCCGTGAAAGTGGCCTACGAATTTTACGAACAACACCCCGATGAAACCCTTATCGTCATCACAGCCGACCACGAAACCGGCGGTATCGCCCTCGGCACCGGTGCTTACGAACTGAACCTTCAGGCATTGAAAGCCCAGAAATTGAGCGAAGGCGGATTCACCAAGGTGGTCAACGGTTTGAGAAAGAAGTACAAAAACCAAGTGTCTTGGGAAGCTGTTCAACAAGCGCTGAAGGAATACTTCGGATTTTGGGAAAGCATCCGGCTGAACGAAAAGCAGGAAGCCCGCTTGAAAGCGGTCTATGAAAAGTCGTTCGGCAACCAACCGGTAGCCCTCGAAAAGAGCGAATACCAACAGGATGAGCCCATAGCGGCCGAAGCCAAACGCATCCTCAACCAAATCGCCCTCGTGGGCTGGACAAGCGGCGGACACTCGGCAGGCTTTGTTCCGGTATTTGCCATCGGTGCCAACGCACAGTTGTTCCAAGGACGCATGAACAACATTGAAATTCCTGAACGAATCGCCGAAGCGGCAGGCTATACACATTAAAAAATCATCCCTGAAAAAAGCACGAATCGCAGAGAGGTATCTTTCATCTTCCGCGACTCGTGCTTTTTTTGTTCGATGCCCGCACCGGTCTTTTCAATCGAAATCGGCGTAATCCGCCAAACGAGCCAAGTCTTTTTCGGCGAACTCCTCGTAGAGGGAGAGTTGAGAAAGACTTTTCAGTTTCCCCTGCTTCCGCCGATGTTCGATGATGACTTTGGCCTGAGAATAGTTCAGATAGGGATGGGCGCGCAATTCGTCCATATCGGCGGAGTTCATCGGAATCTTCCGTATCGGGACGACAGACAACGTGAACCATTCCAACATCTCGTCCGTCACATACTTCACCTCCTTCAGCTGCTCCAGACGGACAAATCCGCCCAAGCGTTCGCGATGCCTCACTATGGCGCGCGAGATGCCCGCCCCGATGCCCGGTATTTTCCTCAATTCCGAAGTGTCGGCCGTTGCCACATCCACCAACGTACCTGCGGGATACTTGTACGGTTTCACACGGTCGGTAAACGATGCCTTCGGTTTCCGCTTCCGATACGCTTCCGGAATGCGGATGTAAGGCCGCAATTCGGCAAACTTCTCCGATGTCAGACCGTAGATGCGCACCAAATCATCGGGACGGTCGAAACGTCCTCCTTTCAAGCGATACTTCAAGATGTTCCGCACGACATAAACAGGAAGTCCGAGTGCGGAAAGTTCGATGGAATCGGCCGCGTTAGGGTCAAAAGGAGCGAGCGCAAAATGTTTTTTCGCCGCGGGGAAATCCGGATTCGCCCCCACAGTCCGTTCTTTTCGCGAGCGGGCGGATTCGGCCGTAAGTCGGTCGGCAGCCTCCACAGCTTCCCGTCCCGGCGGCTGCGGCTCAGGGTCGGGCATCACCACAATGCCGACCAGCAGAACGGCTATCAGCACCAGCAGCACCGTAACGGCTCTCCGCTCACTTTTTGAATAATAAAAGAAATCTTTCCACATGACGTTTTACAGCCATCCCAGCTCATTGACAAATATCAGCAGAATGGCAATGGGCGACAAGTACCTGAGAATAAACATATAGAGCGAGAAATAAGGCGCTTTCTGCAAGCCTTGGTTGGTCACCTCATCGTAAGAAATCGAACGTTTCAGATACCACCCCACAAACAAGCAGACCAGCAATCCGCCAAGCGGAAGCATCAGCTTGGCCGTCACGAAATCGAGCAAATCGAAGAAACTCAGATGGAAGAACTTGGCATCCCACACCCCCAACGAAAGCGAAGACAGCACCCCCGTCACCAGACAGAAGGAAGTGACCAACACCGCCGCCCGACCGCGACGGATGCCGAAACGTTCGTTCAGATAAGCCGTCACCACCTCGTGCAAAGAAATGGTGGAAGTGAGAGCCGCCAAAGCCAACAGCACATAGAACATGAACGAAAACAGAGCGGCCAAGAAAGGCACACCGCCGAAAGCCTGCTGAAAGACATTGGGCAACGTTATGAATATCAGAGACGGCCCCGCATCGGGACGGATACCTACGGAAAAAGCCGCCGGAAAGATTATCAACCCTGCCAATATCGCCACCAGCGTGTCAATCACCCCGACACTCAGTGCCGTCTTTCCCAACTTGGTTTCCGGACCGAAGTAAGAAGCGTAAGTGGAGAGGCAGCCCATCCCCAGACTCAACGAGAAGAACGCCTGCCCCATCGCTCCGAGAAACACCTCGGCATCCACCTTGCTGAAATCGGGTTTCAACAGAAACTCCAGTCCCTTGCCCGCATCGGGAAGCGACATAGAGCAGACCGCCAAAACAACAATCAAGACAAACAGTATCGGCATCATGATTTTGGAAGACTTCTCGATGCCGTCCTTCACTCCCCTGACGATGATGAAATGGGTCATCAGAAGAAAGACCGTCAGCCACAGCAACGGGCGGAAAGGATGTCCGGAGAACGATTGGAAGGAAGTCACAAAGTCTTCGGGACTCTTCCCGGCAAAACCGTTGGTCAGCGAAACCAAGATATACTCCAACGTCCAACCCGACACCACCGAATAGTAACCCAGAATCAGCAGTCCCGCCAACACGCCCAAACGGCCAATCCACTTCCACGAAGTGCCGGGAGCCAACACCGAATAAGCCTTTCCGGTACTGGCTTTCGACCGATGCCCCACCGTAAACTCGGCAATCATAATCGGCATCCCCATCACAAGGATACACGCCAAATAAATCAAAATAAAGGCGGCACCGCCATGATTTCCCGTCTCATAGGGAAAACGCCAAATGTTGCCCAGACCCACCGCCGAACCCGCCGCCGCAAGAACGGCACCTATTTTGCTTCCAAAATTTACTCTTTCGTTTTTTTGCATAGAAATCTATCAAATTAATATAATTCTTTTCTCCAAGTTTGCAAAAGTATAAAAATAATTGGTAGCTTTGCACGTTCACATCAATAAATTATTCTATGTCGCATTATTTAAAGAATTACCCCATCTCCTGGATGCTTATCGTCGTGATATGCTATCTTTCCTTCTTCACCCCGCCCAAAACGGACATGGAGGAAATCCCCGGCATCGACAAACTGGTTCACACATGTATGTACGGCGGGCTTTGTCTGGTCATCTGGTTTGAATACCTGCGCCATCACCGAACCATCAGCCGCAAAAAGATGTTAATAGGAGGTATCATCGCACCAACGGCGATGAGCGGCCTCATCGAATTGGGACAAGCCTATTGCACCACCGGACGGAGCGGCGACTGGTTAGACTTCCTCGCCAACACGCTGGGAGTACTGCTGGCCACCGCCATCGGCTATTACGGATTGCGCCCCTACTTCCGGCAACGGAGAAAATAAAGGAAACACGGTATTTTTTTAAAAGCTGTAACACAGCCGAATAAGCCGTCGCGAAAATGCAACGGGTCGCATTGGCGCTTGTAACGGGTTACGCAGGCTTCTCCAACGGGTTGCATTGTCCTATGCAACGGGCTGCCTTTTCCGACGTGCCCCGGATACTTGAAAAACCAATCACCGAACTGTAAAAGACAAAAAACGAAAGCGGCTTCATCGGGTATCGAAAGCGGCTTCGTTGCTCAATGAAAGCGGCTTCATCGGGCATCGAAGCCGATTACGTATAAAAAGGAGTATGCCCTGAATCGAGCACTTGCCGACGACTGTGAAACAAGCAGGATTTTGAGCCGGCGGAACGATTTGTGCCGACATCTTTAGAACATTATTTTTTATCTTCCTTTTTAACGCAAAAAAAGTTCCGTTTCTTCATAAGAAAGAGAAC
>CAYXZF010000097.1:0-6348 GCA_964469845.1 uncultured Phocaeicola sp. | reverse complement strand
AAATATTTATCTATTTGAGAAACAATTAATTGTGAATTTACTGAATATCCCTAAAGTAATCCTCGGTATAACACTTGGATTTCAACAATGATACTGATCATGGGGAAAAGAAACAACGAGTCAAGTAGTCCGCAAAAATCATGTATATATTTTCAACTAACTGACAACCAATGTTATAGTGTGAAAGGAGAGTGGATAATCTCCTTTCACACTTTCACTTCCACCTTGATTCACTGCCGGAAGTCAGTAATCGAGACATCTTACGAAACCCGGAACCGGATGAAACAGGTAAATGGAGTTTTTTACCTAAATAGCCAAGGCAGTGTAATATGTTGGCAGAGTTCTGCCACCTAAATAGCAGAACTCTGTCATCGAGGTGACATTATGCGCATTTCAGCATCTTTATACGGAAGAAGAACTTTCGAACAGTTCTTTTTTTATACAGCCGGATGGGAAAAAACTCCAAACACTCGGTGTGCCACGCCCGATAAAGAAGCGCTTATTTTGTCGGGTCGGTGTGAAACGGTGAAAGGAGCTTTTCGAAGCTCCCTTTACATGGAGGTTTGATAATCAGTGTATTAACGAGTGGTGAAAGGAGTGAATGTAAAGTATGGAAGAATCTATGGAGTTTCAATTCGTGTCACCTTTTCGAAGACTATTACCACTAAATGTCTATCTCTTGATGATGTCGATACCTTCCCCTTCATGGCTTTTTAGTAGAAGATGCCAAAAGTAAGTGCGTTAACAAATAGGAATATTGAAATGGAAATATATTATAAAAAAAAGGACGAATTATGTGAACAGATAAATGAAGTTGTGTAACTTTGCCGAAATAGATTATATGACAAAGACAATAGTATAAATATATGAACGAAAACCATTGATTTACTTTTAAAATAACGAACTTATGACATTATCCACACAAATAACCCGGGCTCTCGACCATTTAAAGATAGAGTCTTTGAACCCCATGCAGGAAGCCTCTGTCGATGCTTGGAGAGAAGGTAAAGACTTGATTTTACTTTCACCCACCGGTACGGGTAAAACATTGGCTTATCTGTTGCCCTTGCTCGATACCCTGAACCCCGAAGCAAAGGGAGTGCAGGCTGTTGTGCTCGTACCTTCGCGGGAGCTGGCTTTGCAGATTGACCAAGTGTTCAAAAGCATGAATACGCCTTACAAATCGATGAGTTGCTACGGCGGTCGGCCGGCTATGGACGAGCATCGCACAATGAAAGGAGTGCAGCCCTCCGTTATCATCGGTACGCCCGGACGTATGAACGACCATCTGAGTAAGCGAAACTTTGATGCGGACACTGTGCATTCACTCATCATCGACGAGTTTGACAAGTGTTTGGAGTTTGGCTTTCAAGAAGAGATGGCGACCGTCATCGGCCAACTGCCCCAACTTCGCCGGAGATTCCTGCTCTCGGCTACCGATGCCGAAGAGATTCCGCAATTCACCGGTATGAACCGTACAATCAAACTCAACTTTCTGACCTCCGATGAACAGGCGTCTTCGCGCATACATATATATAAGGTGTTGTCGCCGGTGAAGGACAAACTCGAAACGTTATACAAACTCCTCTGCACGTTGGGCAACCGTTCAACGCTTGTCTTCTGTAACCATCGCGAGAGTGTGGAGCGGGTAGGGAAGTACCTCCAATCGCAGAAGTTGCCGTGCGGCATCTTTCACGGAGGAATGGAACAAGACCATCGCGAGCGGTCGCTCTACAAGTTCAGAAACGGAAGTTGTCATGTGCTCATCTCGACCGACCTTGCCGCACGCGGACTGGACATTCCGGACATCGACAACATCGTACACTATCACCTCCCTGTTCAAGAAGATGGATACATCCACCGCAACGGACGAACCGCACGTTGGGAGGCGGAGGGAAATTCGTACATCATTCTCCATGCCGAAGAAACGCTGCCTGCCTATCTGAAAGAAGAACCGGAGGTTCTCGCTTTGCCCGATAAAACACCGCGCCCCTCTCAACCGGAGTTTGTCACTTTATACATAGGTAAAGGGAAAAAGGATAAAATCAATAAGATTGACATCGTAGGCTTTTTATGTAAAAAAGGTAATCTAAACAAGGAAGATGTCGGACGTATTGATGTGAAAGAACATTATTCTTTTGCGGCGATTTCTCGCAAAAAGACAAAACAGACGTTGGGATTAATCCGAAACGAAAAGATGAAAGGGATGAAAGTGTTGATAGAAGAAGCTAAATGATGACAGAATGGCAAAAATAGAGGGAGATAAAAGAATGTGACACCTTGAAAAAAATACCGGTTTGTTTGGACGGATAGAAAATAATACGTATATTCGCCGTGCTAAATAAAGCTAACTTATTTTGTAACCAAAACAAATTTCGTCATGAAAAAGCACAATTTCAGTGCGGGACCTTCCATCCTGCCGCGTGAGGTAATCGAAAGTACAGCTCAAGCCGTATTGGATTTCAATGGCATCGGTCTTTCCATTTTGGAAATCAGTCACCGTTCCAAGGATTTTCAAGCGGTTATCGATGAAGCTGTGGCTCTGTTCAAAGAGTTGCTCAATATTCCCGAAGGATATTCAGTGTTGTTTGTCGGTGGCGGTGCCAGTATGGAATTTTGTATGGTTCCCTACAATTTCTTGGAAAAGAAAGCCGCTTATCTGAATACCGGCGTATGGTCAAAGAAAGCCATCAAGGAAGCCAAGGCATTCGGCGAAGTGGTGGAAGTAGCCTCGTCTGCCGAAACGACTTTCAACTATATTCCGAAAGGATACACCATCCCCGAGGATGCCGATTACTTCCATGTGACCAGCAACAATACCATCTATGGCACTGAAATTCGCAAGGACTTGGATTCTCCGATTCCGATGATTGCCGATATGTCGTCCGACATTTTCTCGCGCCCGGTGGATGTGTCCAAATATATCTGTATTTATGGCGGCGCACAAAAGAATCTGGCTCCCGCCGGCGTTACTTTCGTCATCGTGAAGAACGATGCCTTGGGCAAGGTTTCGCGTCACATCCCGACCATGCTCAACTATCAGACACACGTAGACGGCGGTTCCATGTTTAACACACCGCCCGTATTGCCTATCTATTCGGCTCTCCAAACGCTTCGTTGGATAAAGAAAGAAGGCGGAGTGAAGGAAATGCAACGTAGGGCGAAGGAACGTGCCGATTTGCTTTACGCAGAAATAGACCGCAACAAATTGTTCCGTGCCACCATTGCCGACCCGGAAGATCGTTCGTACATGAACATTTGCTTTGTGATGGCTGATGAATACAAGGAGCTGGAAGCCGACTTCATGAAATTTGCGACCGAAAGAGGCATGGTAGGCATCAAGGGACACCGTTCGGTAGGTGGTTTCCGTGCGTCGTGCTACAACGCCATGCCGTTGGAAAGCGTTCAGGCTTTGGTAGACTGCATGCAAGAATTTGAAAAACTCCATTAACTCATAGTCAGACAGGGGCATGCCGCGGCATGTCCCTGCTGCTTTAAATCAAACTCGTCATGAAGAAAATATTGTTATTGACAGATAAGCCGTTTGCGCAAGTGGCGATTGACGGCATTCAGGAAGTGGTTTCAGAAGCCGGTTACGAACTTAAACTGTGCGAAAAGTATGGAAGCGACCTTGACCGTGTGAAAAGGACGGCGTCCAATGTGGATGCCCTGATTATCCGAAGCGACAAAGTGAATGGCGAAATCATGGATGCTGCACCCGGACTGAAAATTATAGTACGCGCCGGTGCCGGTTATGACAATGTGGATTTGGAGGCTGCTACCGCCCGAAACATTTGCGTGATGAACACTCCGGGACAGAACTCGAACGCCGTGGCGGAACTGGCTTTCGGTATGATGGTGATGGCTGTCCGTAACTTCTACAACGGTACTTCGGGTACGGAACTGAAAGGCAAGAAGTTGGGTATTCATGCGTATGGCAATGTAGGACGCAATGTAGCCCGCATCGCCAAGGGCTTCGGTATGGAAATCTACGCTTACGATGCTTTCTGCCCGAAAGAAATCATTGAAGCGGACGGCGTGACTCCTGTGGACACTCCGGAAATGTTGTATGAAACTTGTAACATCGTGTCCATTCATATTCCGGCTACTCCAAGCACGCGCATGTCCATCAACTACAATCTGTTGAACCGCATGCCGAAGAATGGTTTGGTTGTCAATACGGCCCGCAAGGAAGTTATCAACGAAATCGAGTTGGTCAAGGTGCTGGAAGACCGTCCCGACTTGAAATACGTGACCGACATCATGCCGGACGACCATGCGGAACTGTCCGAGAAATTCTCCGGACGCTATTTCACTACTCCGAAGAAGATGGGCGCACAGACGGCTGAGGCCAATATCAACGCCGGTATTGCCGCCGCCAAGCAGATTATCGGATTCTTTAAGGAGGGATGTGAAAAGTTCCGTGTTAATAAATAAGTAAGGAAATGATGGGTGGTTTCGGTTGTTCGGCTTGAACGCTCCGAAGCCATCCGTCTTGAATCATTAAACTGAATACTATGGCAAAAATCAAACCTTTCAAAGGCATCCGTCCGCCGAAGGAATGGGTGGAACAGGTCGCTTCGCGTCCATACGATGTGCTGAACTCTGCCGAAGCGCGTCAGGAAGCGGAAGACAATGAAAAATCATTATACCATATCATCAAACCCGAAATAAACTTCCCGGAAAGCACCGATGAACATGATGCTCGTGTGTACGAAAGTGCTGCGCAGCATTTCCGCTTGTTTCAAGACAAAGGTTGGCTGGTGCAGGACGAAAAAGAAAATTATTATGTCTACGCACAGACCATGAATGGAAAAACCCAGTACGGTCTGGTTGTGGGAGCGTATGTGCCCGACTATATGAACGGTGTCATAAAAAAACACGAACTGACCCGACGCGATAAGGAAGAAGACCGTATGAAACACGTCCGAGTGAACAACGCCAACATTGAGCCGGTGTTCTTTGCCTACCCCGACCATGCAGGGCTGGATGCCATCGTGGCGAAATACACCGCCGGACAACCGGAATACGATTTTATCGCTCCGGACGATGGATTTGGACATACCTTGTGGGTGATTGACCGACAAGAAGACATTGATACCATCACCGAAGCGTTTGCAGATATGCCGGCACTCTACATTGCCGACGGACATCATCGTTCGGCAGCGGCTGCCTTGGTTGGTGCCGAAAAAGCCGCGCAGAATCCGAATCACAAAGGTGATGAAGAATACAATTATTTCATGGCTGTATGCTTCCCGGCCAACCAACTGACCATTATCGACTACAACCGGGTGGTGAAGGACTTAAACGGCTTGTCGCCCCAACAATTCCTGACCGCTGTGCGCAAGCATTTCAGGATAGAGGAGAAGGGGGCGGAAATTTACAAGCCGCAGGCATTGCACAATTTCTCCCTTTATCTGGAAGGTACTTGGTATAGTCTTACTGCTCTGCCGGGCACTTACGATGACAATGACCCGATTGGTGTACTCGATGTAACCATCTCTTCCAATCTTATTTTGGACGAAATTCTGGGTATTACGGATCTTCGCTCAGACAAGCGTATTGATTTTGTGGGCGGTATTCGCGGGTTGGGCGAATTGAAGAAGCGTGTGGATAGCGGCGAGATGAAGGTGGCTTTGGCTCTCTATCCGGTGAGCATGAAACAGTTGATGGACATTGCCGATAGCGGCAACATCATGCCTCCCAAGACCACTTGGTTTGAACCGAAACTCCGTTCCGGATTGATTATTCATAAGTTGGAATAAAGAAAATGGAGACTGTTTCAAAATTGAACCGCCCCCTAAAAGTTAGATAAAAAACATGTATTCTGGAGCCGGTTGTCAAAGTGCGGTCTTGCCCCCGCTGACTATCAAAAAGGCAACGAGGACATTCTCTATCCCCAATGGACGAAGGCGTACTACAAGGGCGGTATGGACGAGTTCGTGCGCTTGGTGTCGGAAAACGAGGGGCGACAACTGGAACTGTTTGTCCGTTTTCTCCAAGGCAACAAGTGGGACCGATATTTGAAAGAGCTTGACTGGAAAGAGTTCGCACGCCATTACAACGGTCTGGCATACGAACAGAATCACTATGATGAGAAACTTGCGACCGCTTACGCGAAGTACAAGAAGTAAATAAACGCTTTTGTTTATGGCTATCCTGATGTTGCCGGCATTTAAATACGGCAACATCAGGTTTACCGAATCAGTAACTATTCAGCGATAGGGCATGACGGGTCATCAAGCCTTATTCGGGGCTTGATGACCCGTCATGCCCTATCGCTGAATAGTTACAATTTTTCTTGGGCTTCTCGTATTTGGACAGACGTTCTGTCAACTTGGCGATTGT
>CAYXZF010000096.1:0-6503 GCA_964469845.1 uncultured Phocaeicola sp. | reverse complement strand
TTAGAATGATTAGCATGGATGACAAAGGGCAGAGTTTCGCTAACCACCAGTAACCGCCAAAATTGAATGCAAGCAGATTGCAGGAAAGTGTGTTCACTTTGTTGATGATAACTACCTTGTGGCTTGCTTTGACCGTGATGTAAACGAATCGACCATAACCGAGATTGCCAAGTTTCAACCTGTCTATTTCGTGATGCGCGATGCCTCGGCTGCCAACGACAATGTGATAGATAACTTCGAGCAGATTTTCAAGCACTATCCACCGGAAACGATGTGTAGAATCATCTAAAAAAGATATAAAATGTAAAATAAACAACCATAAAACCATTCACTAACAAAAGATTTTTGTTATATTTGCATAAACATATAAGTTTGTAGTTATGAACAGTCTCACAGTTAACAGTATCATTCCAACCATTCAAAGTTATTTGGCCACTCAGCCTGTTTCAAAAGCATGGTTGTTCGGCTCGTATTCTCGTGGGGAAGAAAAAGAGGAAAGTGATGTCGATATTTTGGTCTCTTTTGATAAGGACGCCAAAATCAGTCTGTTCAAGTATGCAAACATGATTTGTCAGTTGGAAGAATTGCTCAAACAAAAGGTTGATTTGGTGGAAGAAGGAACTTTGCTTCCTTTTGCGCAACAAACTGCCAATGAAGACAAAATCTTGATTTATGAGAGAGGTAATTAAAGACAGAAGAAGACTTGAACACATGTTGGCTGCAATAGCTAATGTGGAGGAATTTACGAAGAATGTAACACTGGAAAACTTTGACAAAGTAAGATTCTGTTCTTTGCCGTAGTAAAGAACATTGAAATAGTCGGAGAAGCTACCTATATGCTGACAAAGGAATTCAAGCAATCTCATCAATCGATTCCTTGGTTAGTAATCGAAAAGATGCGTCATGTGTTGGTACACGGCTATTACAGTGTTTCTCCTGAAAAAGTATGGGATACCGTTCAAGAGGACTTGCCTGTGTTGAAGGAGCAGATTATCTCATTATTGAATGAATAGTGAATGGTGTTATGGGTAATACCATTCACCATGAAGTTCAAATTTAAGATTCAGCAATACCAGACCGATGCCGTAGAAAATACGGTAGCGGTCTTTACCGGACAGCCATCGCACCGGATGGCGGAGTATCGTATTGACCGTGGCAAGCGTACTCAACAGCAGATAGACTTTGAGGGAGATACAGGTTATCGCAATCATCGTATAGAGTTGGACGGACGAGCATTACTCAAAAACATCAACTCCATACAGAACCTCTACGATATAACTCCATCGGCTACACTTGCCAAAGGGGTTGGTGTTGTAAACCTCGATATTGAAATGGAGACGGGTACGGGTAAGACCTATGTCTATATCAAAACCATGTTTGAACTGAACAAGCAATATGGCTGGAGCAAGTTCATCATCGTAGTACCCGGCATCGCCATTCGCGAGGGTGTGGCCAAGAGTTTCAAGATGTTGGAAGAACATTTCATGGAGTACTACGGCAAAAAAGCCCGTTGGTTTATCTATAATGGTAGTAACCTGCAACAACTCGACAGTTTCTCTTCCGATTCGGGACTGAGCGTGATGATTATCAATACCCAAGCCTTTGCGTCCTCGATGAAAGAGGGGGGCAAGAGCAAGGAGAGCAAAATAATATACTCCAAACGCGATGAGTTCGGAAGTCGCCGACCGATTGATGTCATTGCCGCCAACCATCCGATTATCATCATGGACGAACCGCAAAAGATGGAAGGTGACGCCACGCAGACCGGTATCAAGCGTTTCAATCCGTTGTTTGTGCTCAACTACTCGGCTACCCACAAGACCAAGCACGATACCATCTATGCGCTCGACGCGCTCGATGCCTACCGCCAAAAGTTGGTGAAGCGTATTCACGTGAAAGGTTTTGAGATAAAGAACCTGCGAGGCACGAGCGGTTATCTCTATTTGGACAGCATTGTGTTATCGCCCAAGCAACCGCCGATGGCACGCATAGAGATAGAGACAAAGACGGCATCGGGCACTATCGTTCGTAAGATAAAGACCTTTGCCGTGTGCGACAGTTTGCGTGAAGAATCGGGATTGGCACAGTATGATGGCTTCACCGTTTCGGAAATCCATGTGAACGGTTATGTGACTTTTCTCAACGGCACGACCATTCGCCGAAGAGAGGTCATTGGCGACACCAACGAACTGAACATGCAGCGTGTGCAGATACGCGAAACCATCATGTCGCACTTCGAGAAGGAACGTCAATTGTTCAAGCGTGGTATCAAGTGTCTATCGCTATTCTTCATTGATGAAGTGGCCAAATACAAGAGTTATGATGAAGAGGGTAACGAAGTGAAAGGCGTATTCCAAAAGATGTTTGAGGAAGAGTATGCTCGTCTTGTAAGCAACGAGTTCCATATATGTGATGAGGACTATAACGAATACCTTTGCCGCTTCTATCCACAGGATGTTCATCGTGGTTATTTCTCCATTGACAAGAAAAGTGGAAGGATGATTGACGGTAAGGCGGAGAAGAAGACGGGACTGTCCGATGACATTTCCGCTTACGACCTTATCCTGAAGAACAAGGAACGCTTGTTGAACTTTGAAGAACCTACCCGTTTTATCTTCTCGCACTCCGCCCAGCGTGAGGGTTGGGACAATCCGAACGTATTCCAGATATGTACGCTTCGGCATAGCAACTCTACCACAGCCAAACGTCAGGAGGTAGGACGCGGCTTGCGTATTTGTGTGGATAAGTACGGTACGCGCATGGATGCCGAGTTATTGGGCGAGGATGTACACGAAGTAAACAAACTGACGGTGATAGCCAACGAAAGTTATGCCGACTTTACCTCCGCCTTGCAGCGTGAGACGCGTGATGTGCTTCGCGAACGTGCTGCCAAAGCCACCGTTACCTATTTTACCGGTAAGCAAATCAAACTGGGCGAAGTGGTACATACCATCAGCGAAACCGAGGCAAGCCGCATTATCATTTATTTGGAAGACAACGGTTACATTAACGACCAAAACAATATCACTCCCGAATATCGGGAAGCGGTAGCCAATGGTACTATTGCTCCCTTGCCGCCCAAGTTGCAACCGATAGCGGAAGGTGTTAAACGTTTGATTAACTCAATCTTTGATCCGAAGGCACTCGATGATATGGTTGTTGAGGAAAAGACGACCACACCCGATAATAAGTTGAACGAGAACTTCGACAAAGTCGAATTTCAAGCCTTGTGGAAGGAGATTAACCACCGGTATGTTTATCAGGTGAGTTACGATAGCAATGAACTGATAGATAAAGCGATTCTATATATCAATAAGGATTTGGCGGTGAAGCAACTTCGCTATGTGATGGTAGAGGGTACGCAGGATGAAAGTCGAGTGACCGAATTTGGCGACACTCGTTCGCAATCGCGTGAATTGACCGATGTGTGTACTTCGACCGTCAAATACGACCTCGTAGGCGATATAGCCAAAGGCGCGAATCTTACCCGAAGGACGGTCGTGAAGATACTGCAAGGTATCAAAGAGAGCAAACTCTATCTGTTCAAGAACAATCCCGAAGAGTTTATCCGCAAGGTGGTAAGCATCATCAAGGAGCAGAAATCAACGATGATTGTCGAAGCCATCCACTACAATGTCACAGAGGGTAAGTACGACAGCGACATCTTCACCGTCAAGAGTAAAATGGATTTCGACCGTGCCTACGAAGCGAAGAAACACATCACCGATTACGTGTTCAGCGACAGCAAAGGCGAACACCGCTTCGCTCACGACCTTGACGAAGCAAGCGAAGTGGTGGTGTATGCCAAATTGCCGCGCGCTTTCCAAATCCCGACACCCGTAGGAAACTACGCTCCCGACTGGGCCATTGCCATGAAAAAGAACGATGTAAAGCACATCTTCTTCATTGCCGAAACCAAAGGTTTCATGTTGTCGATGGACTTGTCTGCCATCGAAAACGCGAAGATACGCTGTGCGGAAAAATTGTTCAATTCCATCTCTACGGCACATGTGAAATATCACAAGGTGACTACTTATCAGGACTTGATAAACGAGATGAACGCGATGGGGTAAGTCGTTCCTACTCGGCTTCCTCCGGCCATGCGGCATCGGTCACATAGATGCCTTCGATGGCAGGTGCCTGTTCCGAGTCGTCGCGGATGTCGATGACGTTTGTCCCTTGGGGTAACCGATGGGTTACTATCACATAGCCGCACGAGTCGCTGACAGCCTTTACGGCACCTGCTTTCGGAGCGAACTTCCTGATAATTTTGTCGTTCGCTTTGATGGTCAGCCATCGGCCTTCTTCTGCCGACGGACAGACGATAAGAATGTCTTTCATGCCGGCGGAGGGCTGTGAAACTGTGAAGCGAACGGAATTTCCCGTTTGTTTTCCTTTCAACAACTTACAGTCTTTCATCTTGACAGCCTTCGTTATTTGACCGTACACATATCCCAAACCAAATTTGCTTTGTTGCGCATCGTCTATCCAATGAGCAAATTGGTCGTGTTGCGCATGATACAGTGCACGTACACCGTCCGTGTAACCGGCTATCGCCAGTGCGCCATGTCCCGCTCTGTCTTTGTCTGCATAGAGTGAAGCATGTGCAAAGTGGAAAAGTCCGCGACTGATTCCGGTCATGAAACGTGCGTATTGGATAAAGTTGTCTTCAAAGAAGCGGCGGTAGCGGGGTTCAAACTTTTCACGGAGTGCTTCCGCCCGGTCGAGTACCTCGCCGAATCCCTTGGCCGAAGCCGCCATGCCGGCTATCAAATCGGTCAATTCATGCCGATGTTCGGCAATCATCAGACGGCTGTCGTCAAAGATGTTGATTTTCCCGTTGCCGAAGTTGCGGCTGATGTCAGAGTAAGCATCCTTGTATCTCAAGTCTTGGAAGACGAACTGGCGCGGCATGTTTTGGAAGTCACTCGGATGCTGATTCCAATAACTATGGTAAAAGTCGTGATAGAGAAGCGCAACTTCCTTGGCGTGTTCTTCACCGAAGTATTGTTTGGCGTATTCCTGCAAGAAGTCGTCGGTGTCATATCGGTTGAAGTCCCACAGGAAAGCGGCGTTGGCCGAGGCTTCCATGAGGTGTTCGCGCGTGTTGCCCATGTTTACCACAGAGAATTGCAGCGGAGCTTTTGACAACGCATAGCGGAAATTGTATTCCATTTTCCAAGGGCCTTCGGCGGGAGCCAAATGCGAGCCGGTGGACGTGAACTGGAAGTTGAAGTAAAGTCCTACATTCACTTTGTTGTTGGTGTGTCTTCGGAGGACGACGGACGGATAGTGATCGCGCCGGGCAGCCACGTATGTCCAAAGCATGTTGCTCTTGTCCGGCGGTGTAAGCAGTCCCTTACCCATCAAGTTGCTCAGTTCGTTGTAGAAAGTCATCCGCACGAAAGGATTGTCTTCGTTGGTCGATTCGCAAATCATATCGTACATTTTCTGTGTCATTTCATTGACAACGGCGGCTCGTTCTTTTTCATCGGTCGGCGAATCTTCCACATAACGCCCCTCGTCTCCTCGTTCCCAAAAGGCATGGTCGCCGCTGCCCCGGAAGCCGATGAGCCAAATGTATTCGATGTTGGCGGCTTTCACACAGTCGATGCTGTATTGCCAGAAGTCGTAGATGCTCTGCTTGTCCTTCAAGGTGAGTCGGGGTACTTCGGACTTGCCGCGTACTTTTGTCCAATAGTCATCCCACATCACGAACCCGCAAACCAGCGGCGCATGGTGATGGGAGGTAAGCACCAAACCGAACTCTTGCAGGCGCATGGCGTCATCCGTCAGCATTTTCTTGTCCCATCTGACGCATCCTTCCAGTTCCACACAGTTCAATTTCAGTCGGAGGATGGTTTCCAACCAGGCATCCCAATGGTCTTGGCTTTTGGAAAGCCACGGCACGAAGAGGTCTGTGTCGTTAGGAAACCAAGAGCGGTAGCGAACGGTGGGCGAACGAAAGAACAAATCCAAGTCTTTGTTTACTTTGATGCTTTCCTTTCGTTGAGGCTTCCAACTGCACCAATACCACAAGGGCGGTACATCCAGCACTTTTTCTGTAAAGGTATAGATGGCGTAGATGGTACCTCGCATATCTTTGCCGTGCAGATAAATGCGGTGTGCTTTCGGGTCGGTGTATACGCGGTGCGATTCAAATCCGTCCAACTCCTTTCGATGGGAGAGAAGCGAACCGGCTCCGGGAAGGTCATCCTGTACAATCCGGATTTCCACGCCCTCTCCGGCAGAAGTCGCTACTTGGGGTGTAAAGCCCATTATTTTCTGTATGTCTTTGGTCAGTGTGTGAACCGCTCGCTTCACCTGCGGTCCGACTTCTTCTGCGACAACGATGCGGAATTTTCCTTTTTCCAAAGTGATTTCTTCGGCTTTCATCTGTAAAGCGATAAAGCACGAAATTAAAAAAATGATTCGTTTTACCATAAAATTAAGTAACTATTCAGCGATAGGGCATGACGGGTCATCAAGCCCCGAATAAGGCT
>CAYXZF010000095.1:0-6566 GCA_964469845.1 uncultured Phocaeicola sp. | reverse complement strand
CATTAAACATACTCAAGAAATTATTTCCTAAATTGACTTTATTATTATCAGGAAACAGATAAAACAGACTAAACTGCAGAGAAAAAACACCGTTATGTAAAAGTGTAACCGCTGCGGCAAAATGATTTTCACCGCAGCGGTTACACTTTTATCCAAGTGCGTTTTACTTCACTTTCTTCACCGGGTCGCACGTCAAGCCCACGCCCAGTTTCTTGAATATCTTTCTGTCTACTTCCGAAAGCATCACCGTGGAGTGTACCTGACATCCTTCCAGACGCGGAAGCTGCTCCAATGCCTTGCGGCAATTCTCATCGTGATTGCTCAACATGGAGAGCGCCACGAGCACTTCGTCCGTGTGCAGACGCGGATTGTTTCCATGCAGATATTCCACCTTTGTGCGCTGTATCGGCGCAATCATCTCTTCCGGAATCAGCTTCACCATGTGGGGAATGCCCGCAAGGTGCTTGATGGCGTTGAGTATGAGCGCCGCGCTCGGTCCCAGCAACGATGAGGTGCGCGAAGTGATGATGGTGCCATCCGCCAGTTCGACTGCCGCCGAAGGCACTCCGCTCAACTCCTTGCGCTCGCGAGCCGCCACGGTCGTGCGGCGATATTCCGTTGTCAGTTTCGCCTGTTTAAGAATAAGCGCAATCTTGTTTACCTCGTTTTCGTTCGTGCCTTTTTCGGCAAGGGTGCAAAGAGCCGTGTAGTAACGCCGGATAATCTCCTCGCGCGCCGCCGCGCAACACACATCCTCGTCTTCCATACAGAAACCTATCATGTTCACCCCCATGTCCGTAGGCGACTTGTAGGGACTTTCGCCGTAAATACCCTCGAACAAGGCGTTCAGCACGGGGAAGATTTCGATGTCGCGGTTGTAGTTCACGCACACCTTTCCATACGCCTCCAAGTGCCAGGGGTCAATCATGTTCACATCGTTGAGGTCTGCCGTAGCCGCCTCGTAGGCCACGTTCACCGGATGTTTCAACGGCAGATTCCACACCGGAAAAGTTTCAAACTTGGCGTAGCCGGCCTTCACGCCGTGCTTGTTTTCGTGATAGAGTTGGCTCAGACATACCGCCATCTTGCCGCTTCCGGGACCGGGAGCCGTCACCACGACCAGCGGACGGGTGGTCTCCACATAGTCATTTCGTCCGAAACCTTCGTCCGAGTCAATCAGAGCCACGTTGTTCGGATAACCCTCAATCGTGTAATGATAATACACTTTCACACCGAGGCGTTCCAAGCGTGTACGATAGGCGTCGGCACTCGACTGACCGTTGTAATGCGTCACCACCACACCGCTCACGTACAGACCTACCCGCTCGAACTCCGTCCGAAGCCGAAGTACATCTTCGTCATACGTAATGCCCAGGTCGCCGCGCATCTTGTTCTTTTCGATGTCGAGCGCACTGATTACCATAACCACTTCCGCACAGTCGGCAAGCTGCATCAGCATGTGCAACTTACTGTCCGGCTTAAAACCGGGCAACACACGGCTCGCATGATGGTCATCGAACAGCTTTCCCCCGAATTCGAGGTAGAGCTTATCGCCGAATTGAGCGATACGTTCTTTGATGCGTTCGCTCTGTATCTTCAGATACTTTTCGTTGTCAAATCCCTTTTTCATACGGAATGCAAAAATACACATTCTCCCAAACCTCCGCAACAAAAGAAGGGAAAAATCGCCGAAGGTGTTAATTTTTGTATAATCCGAAAAGTTTTACGCCTCATCGCTTGCGTGTTTCTTTCAAAATGTCTACCTTTGCACCGTTGAAAATCAAGGCATCCTCGCAAGAGGTCTTTATGCAAAGATTTTACAACAAGGTATCGGAAAGTAGCGCAGTTGGTAGCGCACTACGTTCGGGACGTAGGGGTCGGGCGTTCGAGTCGCCTCTTTCCGACGCAAAGCGACAATCGAAGAAATTCGGTTGTCGCTTTTTCTTTCTCTTCTTCGTAACTTACTGATATCCAAGTTCTTGTCGGCATTAGCAAACCCCGCATTGAGTTTGCGACACACATATAGCTGATTGTGGAAGCGATATGGTTGCCGGGGATCAGAAACAGATTTAACCAAGAATCGGAACACGAACTTCTGTTCCGAGCGATAGGAAGGCAGATCCGTTGCCTGCATAGTTATAAAATCTTTTTCAAGGGTTCACTCCTTTCACATGCATTCAGCCCGCTGGAAACCAGCGTTATAGCGTGAATGGAGAACGAATATTCTCCTTTCACCCTTTCACTTCCGTCCTGATTGACTGCCGGAAGTCACCCATCGCGATGTCTTACGAAACCCGACACCGGACGAAGCAGTGCCAAAACAATTTCACGCGTGGCAGAGCACTGCCACCGTGATGGCAGAACAGTGTCACCGAAGTAAAACAACGCGCATTTCAGCATCTTTACGCGGATGTGTGTATTATCATGTCGGTGTGAAACGGTGAAAGGAGCTTTTTGAAGTTCCCTTCACATGGAAGATTTGATAATCAAAGCATTAGCGAATAGTGAAAGGAGTGAATGCAAAGTATGAAAAAACCTGGGATTCTGCCGAATTTAGGGGCAAACATCGCTGTATTTAGAATCATATTTCATCGACATGCAACAATAAAAGGGAGGAGCCGTACAAGCCCCTCCCTACGAACCATCGTTTCATTCAGCCGAAACGGCTTTTACCAGTCGAACGGAATATCATTGCCTCTTCCTCCCACATCAGAATTGGAAAGAGCGAAGCCTTGTTCTATCTGCACCTCGATGACTTCTACCTGTGGTGCTTGGTAAGTTTGTTGTTTCATAACGGTGAGTTTTTAATATTATAATGTATCTTGATTAAAGTCCGGAGCATCGGTTTCGGCGGAGAAGCTGGCGAACTTCACACATTTCCAGGGATACAAATTTACATCCCAGATATTGGTTGAATAAGCATTGTCTCCGTTGATAACGCTTATATTATCCAAAATGGAAGTGACGCTAAATACAGAATTGGTAATATCGTCATTATAGAAATAATACAAGTCATTGTCATCCCGTTTCCCATCGCCATTATAATCCCGATCGGGGAGTCCGTCATTATCAGCATCAGGACAATCGGTACGCACCTTATGCTCTCCCAAGTTGTGTCCCAAAGAAGCCAAAGTGGTCAGGCAGTTTTTAACGGTAGTAAATCCGCCGCTGTTTCCCACAATGCCGCCGTATGTATAAGTATCCGGATTGGCGGCATAATAACAATTGACAATACTACTGAAACCTATGGTTCCTACGACGCCGCCGGCATGACCGCCCGTACCTACCGACAGGGGAGCCAGTGAATAACAATTGGCTATGCGACTAACACCATAATTTCCTGATACTTCTCCGACAACACCGCCTACAGCAGTAGAAGAAGCAGTGACGGTACCCGTGGAATAACACAGAACGGTAGAAGCCTGAGTACTGCCCAAGATACCACCCACCTTGCTGTCACCGATTACATCAGCATTGCTGCACGACTGACTGAGCACCACCCGATCGACAACGTTAGAACTTCCGCTATAACGCATAGCAAATTCTCCACCAATGCCGCCTACATAATGACGACCGGATACCTCGCCCTCGTTCACGCATTTTTGCAAAGAGAAAGTCTTGTCTTCCATAGAGAACGATACGGAAGTGGAAGCATTAGCATTACTCCTCCAAACACCTCCTATCTTGCCGAAGATACCTCCGACATAGTCACCGGAAGCCGTCACGGTGGCTTTTGATTGACAGGATTCCAGCCACATTATGGAAGAGGAAGCGTTACTTATATTACTCGACCAATCCGATGAAGCATATCGTCCTACAATGCCGCCGACATAATTTTTCCCTTGCACTTGACAAGATTGACCAATCTGCACATCTGTCAATTCATAACCGATAGAACCGCTAAAAGTATTGCAACCTACAATACCACCGACATTGTCGCCTTGTCCTTTAATCACGGAAGTACCCAGCACCTTACAATTAGTCGCTTCAATATTCCAACCGCCAAATGCGCCAACGTAGTTGTTTCCTTTAAAGGTTACGTTTTCAAGTGTCAGGTTTGAGATTCGGGTACTTCTATCTTTTGGAGACAAAATAGACATACTACTCTCACCATGCCATTCATGCTTAACCAATCCCACATTGTCTTCATCCGACCAGTCTAATTGAATATTACTTAAAGTTTTATCATTGCCTATAATTTGAAAAGCTGCTATTGGGAAGAAAGGTTCATCTTGAAAATCAATATCATTCGCTATTTGATAAGTATACAAGGAATTATATTTAGGCAAAGTCTCATTTCGATAAGCAGCATGTCTCCAAACCTTTGCATCTGTCAATTGAGCTATATAACTATACGAATTTTTATCATAAGTTATTATCAGTTCCGATACGGCAGCCTCATTTAAATCCAATTCCACTTTATAGCTCGTTCCGGCTTGAAGACGGACATTCGTCTTTTTTATTTCATAACATTTCGCCTTATTGATGCTGCTGTTACAAGAAAGTACATAAAAGAACACATCCTCATCACTCAAATCCGCAGGAAGCACCAAGGCTGAGAATTCTTTGGCTTTGGAAAAATCATAAGTGGATTCTCCCGTTGAAGAATCATAAGTATAATCACTACTTGAATAGTTTCCCAAACGCACGTTGTGATATCGCCGATTGGAGGGAAAATAAGTATCAGCAGAAGTATAATTCAACGAATTGGGATTTTTTCCATACTCCGCATTCACCAGTCCCGCCGAAGTAAAGTTCAAGTACACGGGGAAGCCTTTCTTGGACGAGTACATACCAACTTGAAATTTAGATACGCCCGAAGGAATATTTTTCAGCGTCACCTTTACTTTGGCATACAGGTGCGTCAGAGACAGAGAAGCCGTAGAAGCTCCTTCGGTGATGCTCAATTCGTTATACAGCACCAAGTCATCATGGTCGTTAATATCCTGAATGCTCTGAAAAGGCTTGTGACCGTAAGCCAGATTGTCATTGTAATTGTAAATAACATAATAATCACCGGCAGGCACACCGCTTTCCGACACAAACGTGGCGCTTCCCGCGTTTTCGGTCAGCGTGCAGCTCAGGTAGATGGGAGCCAGCGTGCAGCTCTTGTCCACCAGTACCAATTTGTCGCCCGGTTCCCATTCGGTTTTAAGGCCGTCTGCCCTCAAGGCGAGACGGGAGTCGGAAGCGGAAGGATGAACCGTAAGTGTAAAGGGACGGTCGGTGCCCCGATTGTCGGACATTTCCACCAAGGCGGTGTCCGTACAGCTTGTAACGATGAGCCCCATCAGGGCGAGACAAGCCAACAAGATGGATTGAATTCTTGTTTTCATTTCGTTTCTGTTTTTAAGATTAAGATTCTGTTAAATGGAAGCGTCGCTGTCCCCGAAACCCGGAGAAGAGACGGAAGAAGACAAGGTGGCATCCGTCAGAGTGGCGGCAAAGGCGTAGGCACGTCCCGCCTGCATATTCTTACACTTCAAGTCGCCTTGATACACCTTGTTGTCACTGCTTTGCAGCGTGACGCACACGTTTTTCCCGCTCATGTCCGTGGGCGGAAGCATCAGATAGAACACCAGTTGTTGGCCGGCGGCGGTAGAAGCCACGTCGGTAAGGCTCATCTCCAAACTGTGGGTGGTTTCTTGCGGTGTGTAGGCGTAAGTGTCGCCGGACAAGTCCAGCTTCGCCACCTTGGTGAAGAGAGGCGTTTCGTTGCAGCGCACGGTCAGCCGGGTGAACGCGGTGTCCACCGGGACGGTCAGCTTCAGTTGCGCCACACAGTTCAGGTGGTCGAAGTCAAAGTTCAGCTTCTCGTCTGCGGCACGGGTGGCACCGGTAGCCATGAGGTCGTACTTACCCAGATGAGCCAATGAGCCATTGCCCTGCTGACACTGTCCTTCGTAACTGAAAGTCAGCGAAGTGCGGTCGCCCGTCAGGGAAGCGTCGTAAGGGTAATAGGCCACATAGCTCTCTTCTTGAGAGAGAATCCATGCTCCGCCATCGAACACGGCGGAACTCTCGCCCGCCCCGCTTTTGATGCTGAAAGCTATCTGCGTACCTGCCGACGGATAGATGCCTATCCGGTCGTTTTCCGCCCAAGAGAACTTCAGTTTGTCCGTCTCCAGCTCGTAAGCCGTGCGCGACTCGGCATCCCCCGCCCGGAAATGCCCGGCACGCATATTGACCACCTTCACGGCTTTGGAAGGAGGGTCGGAAGGCTGTTCGGGGACAGGTGCGTCAGCGTCGGGAAGCGGATCGTCGGCGGTGGAGCAGGCGTGGAAGCCTCCCGGACACAGCAACAGAATGAAACCGAGGAAAGCGGATTTCCTCATTTTACACATCAAATCATTCATCTGTTTCTATTTTGTTCCGACAGATTCCCGAACCGGAGGATTCGTATAGAGAAAAGGTACTGAAAAGGCATGTACAAAAAAAGAGCGCGGGAATCTGTACCGTTGTCCGTCCCTGCCCAACAAGGCCTTCGCATTGCCCATCCTGCCGAAACGAACAACGCCAAATGCCCACGCCGAATAGGTATGCGGACTCGGCATACCCCATTTTAC
>CAYXZF010000094.1:0-7086 GCA_964469845.1 uncultured Phocaeicola sp. | reverse complement strand
TTACAGTAAAACTTTGTTCATAAAAATGCGAATCATCTCTTTCATGTAATTCTAAATTTACTAAAAGATGTTTTTTTATTTTTCGGGAATGCGTTGCTGCCACGCCGCATGTACAATCTGTCAGTTTTTCTTAATTCTTGCTAAAAAGCAGTCTTGGGTATGGAGTTTGTATGGAGTTTGACGTATCTTTAACGAAAATTTGACAGATAAACTTTTAGATTATGTATTGGATATTATTTATCGGTATCGCCATCATCAGCTACTTGGTGCAGGCGAATTTGAAAAACAAGTTTGAAAAATACTCGAAAATGCCCCTGATGAACGGCATGACAGGACGCGAAGTAGCGGAAAAGATGCTTTGCGACAATGGCATCTACGATGTAAAAGTAACCAGCACTTCCGGAATGCTCACCGACCATTACAATCCCGTCACCAAGACGGTGAACCTCAGCGAGGGAGTGTATGGAAGCAACAGTGTGGCAGCCGCGGCCGTTGCCGCCCACGAGTGCGGACATGCCGTTCAGCATGCTCATGCCTATGCTCCCCTGAAAATGCGTTCGGCACTGGTTCCGGTGGTGCAATTCTCATCACAAATTGTGAGTTGGGTATTGTTGGCAGGCATCCTGCTGATACAATCCATGCCAAGCATTCTGTTGTTCGGCATTGTTTTGTTTGCCGCTACCACCTTGTTCAGTTTCATCACCCTGCCGGTGGAAATCAATGCCAGCCAACGTGCCTTGGCTTGGTTGAGCAATGCGGGCATCACCAATGCTTTCAACCATAAAGCGGCGCAAGATGCCTTGAAGTCGGCAGCCTATACTTACGTGGTCGCCGCCCTCAGTTCATTGGCCACCTTGATTTATTACGTCATGATTTACATGGGTCGCCGCGAATAAGGGCAACCTATTTCTCCACTTCCCACACAAATTTCGGCGTGTTCGTCATAGAGCACGCCGAATTGTCCGGGTGCCACGCCTTGAATCGGTTTTTCACTGAAAATGTGCTTCCATTCTCCCTCGCATGAAAGCGGCTTCATAGGGCATTGCAAGCGGCTTCATTTACCAATGAAAGCGGCTTCATCGGGCATCGAAGCCTATTACGTGATTTGATTTACCGGCGACCAATCCTTTTTGCCACTATTTCATTTAAAATGGCCTCCGATATCAAGAAAAAAAACTACCTTTGCAACTTGATTAAAAATTCATAACTCATCTAATTATGGCTCAGAAACCCAGTATCCCCAAAGGAACCCGCGACTTTTCGCCAGTTGAGATGGCGAAGCGTAACTATATATTCGATACCATCCGCGAGGTGTTCCACCTTTTCGGCTATCAGCAGATTGAAACACCTTCGATGGAAAACCTCTCCACCCTGATGGGTAAATATGGCGATGAAGGCGACAAACTCCTGTTCAAGATTCAGAACTCCGGCGACTACTTTTCGGCACTGACCGATGAAGAACTGCTCAGCCGAAACGCAGCCAAGTTGGCAAGCAAATTCTGCGAAAAAGGATTGCGATACGACCTCACCGTACCGTTCGCCCGCTACGTGGTGATGCACCGCGAGGAGATTTCCTTGCCTTTCAAGCGTTATCAAATCCAGCCGGTGTGGCGTGCCGACCGTCCGCAAAAGGGCCGTTACCGTGAGTTTTACCAGTGCGACGCCGATGTGGTAGGCAGCAACTCCCTCCTCAACGAAGTGGAACTGGTGCAGATGATAGACCGTGTGTACGGCAAATTCGGCATACGCGTTTCCATCAAAATCAACAACCGAAAGATTCTGACCGGCATCGCCGAAATCATTGGCGAAGCCGACAAGATAGTAGACATCACCGTAGCCATCGACAAGCTGGACAAGATTGGCCTCGACCAAGTGAACGCCGAACTTGCTTCGAAGGGCATCCCGCAGGAAGCCATCGACAAGCTCCAACCCATCATCATGCTTAGCGGAACCAACGAAGAAAAGCTCGAAACTCTGAAGACCGTCCTCGCCACCAGCGAAACGGGTCTGAAAGGTGTGGAAGAAAGTGAATTTATCCTGAAGACGATTGCCGCTGTAGGTGTCAAGAGCGAAGCCGAACTCGACCTCACCTTGGCGCGCGGTTTGAACTACTATACCGGTGCCATCTTCGAAGTGAAAGCACTCGATGTACAGATTGGCAGCATCAGCGGCGGAGGTCGTTACGACAACTTGACCGGCGTGTTCGGCATGAGCGGCATGAGCGGCGTTGGCATCTCTTTCGGTGCCGACCGTATTTATGATGTACTCAACCAACTCGACCTCTATCCGAAGGAAACCATTAACGCCACCCGCCTCTTGTTCGTGAACTTCGGCGAGAAGGAAGCCGCTTACTGCCTCCCCATTTTGTCTGCCGCCCGCGATGCCGGCATTCGCGCCGAAATCTATCCGGACAGTGCCAAGATGAAGAAGCAAATGAGCTATGCCAACGACAAACACATTCCGTTTGTGGTCATCGTCGGCGAGAATGAAATGAACGAAGGCAAACTCACGCTGAAGAACATGACCACCGGCGAACAGGCCTTGGTCACCCCTGAAGAATTGATGAAAGCCATTCAAGAATAAGGCAGGATTGAATCCATAAAAAAGACCGGACGGCTTGTTTACGATGCGTTGTAAACAAGCCGTCCGGTCTTTTTTCGGATAACAGTCAGCGGTTTAGAACAACTTTTCGGGGTATTCGCCTGCTTCGACCAATGCCTTGATTTTGTCTACCACGCCCTGACGGTCTTCGGGATAAGTCACACCGAACCATTTGCTGGTGGTATCGAGTATCTCTACGGTAGCCGTACCTTCGTTGATGAGCTTGTCCACCATCAAGGGGATGAAAAATTCGCTCTTCAGGTTTTCCATGTTCTTCGGGTCGCTCAAGAAGCTCTTGAAGAACTTGCGGCTGTATGCAAAGTAATCGGGAGTAAATCCCCAGAAGTTCATGCTGGCCGGAGTGGTATCGGGAGTAGTCACCCAGTTGTCGTTTTCATCCAGATACTTCACTTCGCCGTCCATGCGCTGAATCTTGGTACGTTCAACGACAGAAGTCAATTGATTCTTTGCGTTGGAAGCACAGAGACCGCGAGATACGGTACCGCTTTCGCTCAATGTGTTGCCCACGCGGAAGCCCACCATGGCATACGTGTTCTTGGCACCTTCGGGAAGTTCGGAAAGGAACTTGCCCATCACCTGATAAGAGTCGCGGCCATAAAAGTCGTCGCAATTGATTACCGCAAACGGTTCCTTGATGACATCGGCACCCATCATCACGGCGTGGTTGGTACCCCAAGGTTTGGTGCGGTCGGCCGGACAAGTGAATCCTTCGGGCAGCGCATCCAAGGACTGGAACACCAGTTCGCACGGGATGTGACCTTCGTATTTAGAAATAATCTTGTCTTTAAACTCCTGCTCGAACTCCTTGCGGATAACGAACACCAATTTGCCGAAGCCGGCCTTGATGGCATCATAAATGGAGTAGTCCATGATTGTTTCACCGTTCGGTCCCAGACCGTCCAACTGCTTCAAGCCACCATAACGGCTGCCCATGCCGGCAGCCAACAGGAATAATGTAGGTTTCATAATCGTTTTTTGTAATTTAAGTTCCTTTTTGCAAACTTACACAATTTTATTGAAGTGAAGAAACTTAACGGCACTTTTTTCAGCATCGCTCCTTCGTCCGGCAACCGGCGAAAACGAAAGTCAGTTCTTCTTTCCTACATGAAATATCGCAACAAGGCGATGACGCACCGGTTCGTCATACAGTTTCAGGCAGGCATAAGCCATCACCACGTTCAGCGCATAGACCAACGGAACCATGAGTCCGGCCCCCGCCAGCGTGTAGACTTGTTTGTCGATGAGCCATTGATAAAACAAGTACATCACCGGATAGTGGACAATGTAAAGCGGGAACGAAATGTCGCCCAAGAACTTGCATACGCCGGTCGAAGCCTTGTCCGTCGTGGTACCCGACGCGGCCAGCCATACGATAAGGGGAAACATCACCATGATGCAGAACATCTCGTAAACGCCGTTCACGCAAAGACTTCCCGAACCGGGGAAGAAAGGAACGGAGAACAGGACGAACAGCAACACGATGGCCATCCAGAAGATACCCCGAACGCGCAGAGGCTTGAAATGACGCGCCAACAACATACCCAGCGAGAACGGGAAAATCATACGCAGAAATCCGCCGCAGAAGTTCATCGTGTCGAGTGCCCAACCGACACCAATCATCTCATAGCCCGATACGTCGGTCACGGCAAACCAAGCCCAAACCACGCCCGTGACGGCTACCCATACACCCAGTGCCTTGTTGGAAAAACGGCGGATGAAGAGGGCATAGCAGATGTTGCCGATGTACTCGAAGAACAGCGACCATGATGGGCCGTTGAGCGGAAACATCTCGCCATTGCCTCGCACTTCGTAGGGTGCGCCCATCCGTGCGGGAATGAAACAGCAGGTGAGCAGCAAGGCTACGGCAACCCATCCCATCGATGTCTGCGTGCCGTCCCAACGCAGGTTTCCGCCCGCGATAAAAGCGATGGCTCCGATAACGGCTCCCATCACCAGCATGGGATGCAGGCGGATGAGACGCCGCTTGAAGAAATCGAGCATCGACATGCGGCGCCACCGGTCATCATAGGCATAGCTGATGACAAACCCCGACAGCATGAAGAAGAAATCGACGGCCAGATAGCCGTGGTTGAATACATCGATGAGTCCTCCGCCTTCCACGCCGTTAACGCCTTCGGCGAAAGCGAATCCTTCGAACACATGATACCACACCACCATCAGTGCGGCAGCTCCACGAAGTCCGTCCAGCAGGTTATAGTGCGGCTTGGTATCGGCAAAAGCAGCCGATGAAATGTTTGTTTTGTTCATGGTAGATTGTTATTTATCATTTAAAATTTCCGCAAAGATACATCAAATATTTCTATTTTCTTTTGTATTAAGTCCAAAAAGTGCTCCCGTCACCTCCGAATTAACGAAAAGAGAAGCCGGTTTCTGAAATAATATGTCTACCTTTGTCTTTCAAAGTATCACATTAACAAGAAGACAAGCATCATGAGCAACCACACATTCCTACATACCCTCCCGCCCGTCGCCCTGCTCCAACGGCAGGAGCTGCTTCTGCGCATGGAGTACGAACACGAAAAGGAAACGTTCCGCCAACAGACGGAAACGATGGGCATCGACCGGAAGGTGAAGCGCGGCATGTGTTGGTATCCGCTGTCGGTGGGAAGGAACTACTACAATTCGCTCAACCAACTGGTGGTGGAAGTGGAACGCCGCGAGGATACGGACATCGAACACGTGTTTGAGTTCGGCCGACCCGTGTGCTTCTTCACACAGGACGATTCGGGCAAGCTGCATTACTTCAACTTCACCGCCACGGTGAACTACGTGGACGAAAACCGCATGGTGGTAATCCTGCCGGGCATAAGCGCGCTGCTCGACATTCAGAACGCCGCATGCCCGGGCGTACAGCTTTACTTCGATGAAACCACCTACCGGCTGATGTTCGAGGCACTCGCACAAGTCATCAAGGCGACGGAAAACCGTTTGGCGGAACTTCGCGACATTTTTCACGGTACCCGGAAAACTTCCGTGTTCAGCTTCTCTCCCACCCGCTTTCCGTGGCTCAACGCCACACAGGAGGAAGCCGTAAACAAGGTGCTGCACGCCAAGGATGTAGCCATCGTCCACGGCCCTCCGGGCACAGGGAAAACCACCACCCTCGTGGAAGCCATCTACGAAACGCTGCACCGCGAAAATCAAGTATTGGTATGCGCGCAAAGCAACATGGCAGTGGATTGGATTAGCGAGAAACTGGTGGACAGAGGCGTTCCCGTGCTCCGCATCGGCAACCCTACGAAGGTGAACGACCAAATGCTGTCCTTCACCTACGAACGCCGCTTCGAGGGACATCCCGACTATCCGCAACTGTGGAGCATCCGCAAGGCCATCCGCGAACTCCACTCCCGCAATCGCAAGGGAAGCGGCCGCGAGAATATCCGGCAGAAAATCAATTCGCTGAAAGACCGCGCCACGGAATTGGAAATCCGCATCAACGCCGACCTCTTCGGCGAAGCGAGAGTGATAGCCTGCACCCTGACCGGTTCGGCCAACCGTGTACTGACGGGCATGAAGTTCGGCACCCTGTTCATCGACGAAGCCGCCCAAGCGCTCGAAGCCGCCTGCTGGATAGCCATCCGCAAGGCCGACCGTGTGGTGCTGGCAGGCGACCATTGCCAGCTTCCGCCCACCATCAAGTGCATCGAAGCCATGCGAGGCGGACTGGACAAAACGCTGATGCAGCGCATCGCACAAAACAAGCCCGAAACCGTTTCGCTCCTGCAAGTGCAATACCGCATGAACGATGAAATCATGCGCTTCTCGTCCGAGTGGTTCTATCACGGTCGGCTCACCTCAGCACCTGAAGTGAAATACCGCAGCATCCTCGACTTCGACACCCCCATCGTGTGGGTGAACACCGAAGGCATGGATTGCCGCGAAGAATTTGCGGGCGAAAGTTTCGGACGCATCAATAAGGCGGAAGCCGCCCTCTGCATCGAGCAACTGAAAAACTACATCCTCAAAATAGGCAAGAAACGGCTGTTGGAAGAGCGCATCGACTTCGGCCTCATCTCGCCCTACAAGGCACAGGTACAATACCTCCGCCAATTGGTCAAGAAAGACGAATTTTTCAAACCCTTCCGCCCGTTCATCGCCATCAACACGGTGGACGGCTTTCAGGGACAGGAACGAGACGTTATCCTTATCAGCCTTGTGCGTGCCAACGAAGACGGACAAATCGGCTTCCTCAACGACTTGCGCCGCATGAATGTGGCCATCACCCGTGCCCGCATGAAGCTCATCATCCTCGGCGATGCCTCCACACTGACCAAGCATCCGTTTTATCAACGATTGTACGAATACACGTCTTCACTGCTCATGGAGTGAAGACGTCCTTTCACGCTGTAAAACAGTTTGAAAAACGAACGTTTTCTTGATTTATCGCTACGAAAATAGCGGCAATCATTAGGAATTTCGGCGGATAATTCGTTACTTTGCAGT
>CAYXZF010000093.1:0-7193 GCA_964469845.1 uncultured Phocaeicola sp. | reverse complement strand
GCAGTATATTTCAGTCGTGGATTAAGGGCACTATACTATCGCTGAATAGTTACATTATTTACTTATCATTTCTAATTCCTTAAACATGAGCCGATAGGAAGCAGCCTTTTTTTCGATGGATAGCGGATAGGCTCGACTGGAGGAGGGCATTCGATAGAGCCGCATCTCTCTGTCTTCGAAAGTAAATGGAGTACTTTCTCCTACTCGCGGTTCGTCTGCTTCTATTTGACTTCGGATGATGTCTGTCGCTTTCTGTCCCGTGGTGACGATAGCTTGGCAGCGAGGGAGTTGCTTCAGGAGCAGGCGGATATCCGTCGGCTCCACCACTTCCAGAAATTTATCGGACGCATTGTCTTGCAAGCGACGAACGGAAACGGCGGTGTCGTAGAGGGCGATGCCTTTTTCCGTGAGAAATCGGATGATGTCTTCCTTGCGGAAAGCTTTCCGGTGAGGAAGAAGGAAGTGTTCTTTGTCATCGAAGAAGATAAGACCGACTATCCGCCACATGTCGTTTTGCAGATTGGGATAAAAGAAATCCATGCTCCACCGTTTTTGTTGCGGAGGGAAACTGCCCAACATCAGCAAGCGGGCATTGGTCGGCAGGAAGGGCTCGAGGGGATGTGCTTCGACAGGTGGAAAAAGGGTTGGCATAAGCGTAATGATATGCGCCGGCGTTTTTTAAAGACGTCGGCGCATAGGATGTGAAACGTGGGGTTATTCTTTGGGTTTCGGTTCTTTCTTGGCCAAGAGCACGATGTTGTAGACATATTCGGTCATCCAACTTTCCGAATAGCCAAGTACGTGTTGGTACTTGCGAATGGCCATACAGGTTTTGTGTACGCTGTCGTCCTTCCAATCGGTTTTGTTCATGATGTCATGAATGGTTTTCTCTGTCATGTTACGGAGCATTTTCTTCAAGACGCTTGGCATACGGAACTTCCATTGCATCAGGTTGCCGATGAGCATCATCAGGTCTTGACTAAAGCCTTGAAACATGAAGAGGTATGTTTTTACGTCGTTGATGTTCTTTACGTTCTTCTTGATGGAGTTATCTATTTCTTTGAAAAACGGGTCGGGCAGTCCGTAAAGTTCTACCAGCATTTTCTTGCAACGGGATTTTTCGGCGATACCCAGTTTGTTATTTTGCGTCGGAACTTTCAGTGTACGCTTGAACACGGCCATATCGGGCAGGAAGTTGATGTTGCTGATACCGATGTTGGTTGCCATGACTGCTTGATAATATACTCTGATTAAGGTCATGAAATCTTCCATTCCGCCTACCTGCGGTGTTTCTTCTTCTTTTTCGGCTTGTTTTTTACCGAACAGTTTGGAGAATATGTTCATTTTATCTGATTTTATTGGTTATGCGCGCAAAGTTACGACAAAAAAGTGAAATGCGGAAGAATATGGAAATGGATTTGATTTACAGTAATTTTAATGGAGGTTTAAATCAATGGTTATAACACCCGATATAATTTGTCCGCAACGCTTTAGATATGCCAAAGCATCGCGGACAAATTTCTTTATGAATCTCGATGGAAATTCAATTGCGCTTTATCACTCTCACGACTCAATTCAGTCCAAACAATTCATTGTAGCCCGGATTCTGTGTAAGAGAGGGATTCAGGTTAATCTGGTCTTGCGGTACCATTTCCAAATAGAACGTATCCTTCCAGCCTTCGCCCACCGACAACGGACCATGCTTGGTGTAAATCCAACCACTGCCGGCATCGTTATTTTGAGCGGTGGCATAACCATTCTGCAAGATTTCGTTGTAGTTTACAAACTGGCCGGTATACTTACCTGTTCCGTATGGCAAGTTTGTTGCAGTTACCCACGCTCCGCACGGTTGGCGGTTGGTGTAGTAAGGTGCCTTGTGCCAACGCTTGATGTCGTAGAAACTAAAACCTTGTCCCATGAGTTCCACCATACGTTCGCGACGGATTTCCCAAAGCACCGGGTCTACCTCATAGTTCGTCTTGCTGTCATAACCGCGTGTCCACGCAGCCGTACCGCGGTCGCGGTTCGGGTCAAAGTCGGCACCGATTTCCGCAACAACCATCGGAGCTACCTCTACACGTTCGCGCAGGAGATTGATGGTTTTGTCGGCCACTCCTTGGTCAAACTGATTGAGTTCCCAAGCGGCCTCGGCATAGTTCAGCAAAACCTCTTCGATGGTGAAGATAGGCTTGTCCGAAGTCTGGTAATTGCCGTTGCTTCCCACTTCCCATGCGGTGTAATGCTTCCAGAAATAATAACCGGTCCAGCATCGCATGTAGTTGTCAGTCTGGCTGTATGAGGTGATGTTCGGAGCCGAGTGACTCATGGAGCCGCCCCAGTTATGTCCCGGCAATCGCTTCGAGCCGATGGATTCATCGCCTGTACCGTTTTCACAGGTAATGTTCGGGCCGAAGTAATCAATATAACGACGGAACTTTTCTTCGTATTCGGGTGTAATCACGAAGTTTCCGTTGTTCTGCAGTGATTCGCCCGCTTTCCAGAATTGCCATTTTTTGAACGTAGTCACGTTGTCCGGATTGCCGTGGCTGACGTGTGCGTTGGCCTGTGCAGGAGGACAGAAATTGATGTGCAGACGCGGGTCGCGGTTTTCATAATAATCCCACAAGTCCTTGCCTTCGCCACCCTGAAATTCGGAATCGGCATTGGCGATAGGCTTACCATTTTTCATCAAGAACATGTCCACCGTATGTTGAGGTGCATCCGCACGGTGCGCTTCCACGTGTACCAAGTCACTGAAGCGATGGCGCAACAGCGGGTCGAGGTATTGCTTGTACATGATGATACCCGGCACGGTGCTCAAGTCTTCGCTGGTCATCACTTCGTCATAGCCTGCCCCCGGATATCGGTTGTAGCCGCTGCCTTTATGGAGAGCGGGATAAGCGTTCATCAATTCCTGCGATACGGTGAGACACTTCTGCAAGTATTGTTGCCAAGGCTCATTCAAACCATGATACTTCGCCCATGTACCCTCGCGGAGGAGGAAGCGGCTGAGCGCAGCCTTGATGGCATTAGCCGTCACCGGATTGTCACCATCTCTGGAAGTGTCTCCGATATTTGCCGCGGCATATTCCAAACGAGCGACGATGGAATCCACCACTTCTGCACGAGGAGTACGCGGTCCGTAGCTTTCTTCCGACTCATCGGTCAGCACCTTGTTTATCCAAGGTACATCGCCATACTTAGCCACGAGTTCCATGTACCACCACGCATGGAAAAAATAACCCACCGAACGCCAATGCGCTTTTTCTTCCTCGGTAAGTGTTCCGTCATCCAAGTGATTAAGCATGACGTTCACAATACGGGGATACGTGAAATTCCAATTGCTGGAACTTGTGGTTACGCTCAAACTTCCATAGGCATACGGATTGAAACTGGGGTCGCGGGTTGTCATGACACCCGCATAGTAATCGCTCGCCCATTGTCCGCCCGAATAATAACTTCCTCCGGAGAAATTGGTGTAGATACGCGAATCGGTAAACAACGGATAACAGTTATACATATATGCCTTGAAATTGTCATAAGTCTGAAAAGCGTTCGATTCGCCCAAAGAGGTAATCGGATTCTTTTCCAAAAAGCTGTCATTACAAGCTGTAAGAACAGAAAGAATGGCAAAGCCACCTGATATTAGTTTTTTTAAGTTCATACATTCGTTTTTTTAAAATGAGACATTAGCACCGACCGACCATGTGCGGTAGAAAGGATATGACCAAGAAAGGCTTTCGGGGTCGTAACCTTTCGGCAACGAAGTAAATGTAGCCAGATTTTCTACGCTGACATACAGACGTAACTGATTGAGATGAATCTTTTGAATCCATGCCGTGGGGAATGTGTAGGACAAAGTAACATTCTTGATACGCATGTACGAACCATCTTGCAAATACTTGGTGCTTGTACGGGTATTTGAACCGACATTGCCCTCTTGACCGTATATGCGGAAGAGTTTCGCATTCGGATTCTCGGCCACCATGTAGTCAGGACTTTCCGGGGCATAGCTCTTGGCACGCCAATAGTCTGTCTGATTGTAATATATGGGGAGGAAAACGCCATCGGAGCCGCCGGCACCAAACGGATACAAGGCCGCACCGCCCAATGTAACATCGCGTTTAGCCACGCCCTGCAACATGACACTCAGGTCAAAGCCTTTGTAACCTACGCCGAAGTTTGCACCGAACTGATAACGCGATGTGCTGTTTCCGATGATTTTACGGTCGCCCGGATTGTCCAGCGTATTGGCACCGGTGTTAATGATGCCGTCTTCGTTCAAGTCTTTGAATTTCTCGTCACCGGGTTGCGGGGTATAGCCGTTTATTTTGGTTACTCCTTCTTTCAGCACCCATGTACCGACCTTTGCCTGCTCCGGTTCAAAATCGTCGATGCTATAGAATCCATCGGATACATAACCCCATATTTCACCGAATTTACGACCGTTGTAATAATAGCTCAAGTTGCCGGATTCATTGTTGTATTTTTTAATCTTCGACATGTGGTCGTACACATTGAATCCCACACTGTAGTTCCAGTCGCCGATGCGGTCGCGCCATGTCACCGCCAACTCCCAACCGTTCGTACTCATGTCTGCCACATTCTGCAAAGGAGCGCTTGCACCTACCGTAGAGGGAAGTTCCACACCGTCGGCAAGCATGTCTTTCGTATCACGCTTATACCAATCGAACACGGCATTCAAGCGGTTATTGAACATATTCAAGTCAAAACCGAAGTCCAGTGTGGTTACGGTTTCCCAAGTGTAATCGGCACGAACCAATCCCGGTACACCGATGTAGGTAATCTTATCGCCGCCATCCAGCCAAGCGGTAGATTGTCCGATACCCATCGAAGCGACAAAGCCATACGGGCTTATGTTTTGATTACCGATGGAACCATAAGAAGCACGAATCTTGAAATCGTCCAACCAGCTACGCGACCAATCCATAAATTTCTCTTGTCCCAAACGCCATCCCACGGAAACAGAGGGGAAGAATCCGAAACGATTTTCTTTGGGGAACTTGGAAGAACCATCGTAACGCATGTTGGCAGTCAACAGGTATTTATCGTCGTAACTGTAAGTCAAACGACCAAAAGCACCTCGAATCGCATATTCGGTATAACCTTCACCGATATTTTTGGTGCCGGTACCGCCGCCAAACGAAGGCACGGTAGGAACGGACTGTTCGTCTATGCTCGTATTCAGGTATCCATACCAAGAACTTTCCTGATTGAAACCAACCATGACGCTGCTCTTGTGCTTGCCCAATTCCAACTTGTAAGTGGAATAAAGGTTCAAGGCATTGTATTTGGTTTCACTGCTATTGATGGTATACGTATCGATGCCGCTTGTCGGCGATTGCTTCACCGCCAACTGCACATCGGCATACTTCAACAGACCGGTATAATTGTTGTATTTATAGTTATTCTTATTGAAGGTATATTCCGCAACGATGTCCCAATTCTTTAAAGGCTTGATGATGGACTTAATCTGAATGCGCGGAATGGAATTCCGTGTGGTGGAGGTAGGCGACACCAAGTAAGAGTTGCGAGGAGAGTCGATGATATAATCTTCCGTTCTTCCCAATATCTCTCCCGGCATATACCCTTCCGGATACCAACTAATCAAGCGAGTGGCAAACGGGTCGCGGATGTTGCTCGACAAAGCCGTCTTCTTGGTATCGGTATAATACATGGTGATTTCTTGCGTGTACCATTGATTGATGTCCGCCGAGATGAAAGCCGACAAGGCTTTGCGGATGTACTTATCTTTATCGGTAACCATCGGACCGTTTTCATAACTGTAGTTTCCGGAAATGCGAAAACGAATTTTGTCGGTACCACCGGAAACCGAAATGTTATGGTTGGACAAAACGCCGGTGTCCAACGCATTGCCTTGCGGGTCTCCTTCCTTTAAATAATATACATTACCGTCGGTGTGTTTGTAGATACCATTCTCCAACACACCGTTCAAGGAACCGTCCTTGTATTGTCTCAGCAACTCTTTCCAGGTGCTGACCTGCCCGTTTCCCGCCCAATACTGGCTTGAATAACCGGCTTCCTCATAAGCTGCGATGTAATCGCTCAAAGCTGCTTGTTCCGGACGGCCGATTGACTTTTCCCATCCTTGATTGAAACCGTAATTGAACTGGAACTTCGCGTCATTCTTCGGACGCTTGGTAGTAACCAAGATAACACCACAGGCTGCACGCGCACCATAAATGGCGGAAGAGGCAGCGTCTTTCAATACAGATACACTTTCGATGTCATCCGGATTCAAGGAATTAAGATCTCCTTCCACGTTGTCTATCAACACCAATGGAGAACCTCCGTTAATGGAAAGGTCGCCACGGATATTGAAACTCTTGCTCTGTCCCGGAGAGGAAGCACCGGAAACCATCAAACCGGGCATGGCTCCTTGGAGTGCCGCCGTCGCGCTGATGACAGGTCTGTCACCTAAGACTTCTTCCATTTTCACTTGCGATACAGCACCGGTCAAGTCGGCTTTCTTTTGCGAGCCGAAACCTACGACAACCACTTCGTCCAACGTTTTAGCGTCTTCCTTCAATACGATTTTCAAGGGTTTGCCATTCCATACGACTTCACTGTTTACATAGCCCACATAAGTGACAACGATTACATCTCCCTTTTTAACATTGGGAATACTGAAGTCTCCGTCCAGTCCGCTGATGGTTCCGTTGGTGGTACCTTTCACTACAACAGAAGCTCCGATAATCGTTTCACCTTTTTGGTCTACTACAACTCCTGTACACATGTCTGCCTGACGCACGGCTTGCATTTCCGTAATCGCAACATGAGGGGTGGCTTGTACATATCCAACCGGAAAACCGGATAAAAGCGACAATGCGCATGCCCATTTTAGTTGTTCCTTTTTCATAGTCTTGAATTTTTAAGAACGATTCATATAATTTAGGGTTAATAATAAATAACTGCCTTGAAGATTAAATCATGGGATAAGTTCTAACAAGACTTACGCCATTCTGTCTTTATAATCCCAATAAAGCACAGCAAAATTAAGACTTTTTTTCATTTAAATCAAAAATGTTGCGTAAATTCAGTATTTATATTTAAAATCTGTTTATGTTGGTTTAAAATTATCTAAGAACAAACTTCGGAATGGCGTAAGTCTTGTTAGAACTCACTACCCTATAACAAAAATAAACGAAACA
>CAYXZF010000092.1:0-7488 GCA_964469845.1 uncultured Phocaeicola sp. | reverse complement strand
ACGAACCGGGTAAGGGGGCTATGTCGTTTATTTCGTTTTAAATGAAAGAGCCGTGTAATCCTGTTACGTTTTATCGTTCGATTAGCTTGAAACGCATTCTGAATACTCCCTCTTTATAATCGTGGCTGATGATTTTAAAGATGCCCACTTCGGCGGTGTTTTCTACATGGAGGCCGATGCAGAGGCATTCATCGTAGTCGCCGACGTGAACCACTCGTACCGTGTCCGATGCTCCTTCGGGCAGACGCTTCATGTCAAATCGCCCTATCGCTTCGTCTTGGCTGATAAACTCCATGGTAATGGGCAGATTCCGTTGCAATACCTCATTGACGGTTTCTTCTATCTGCGCAATCTGTGCCTCGGTGGGGGCTTGGGACAAGGCGAAGTCCAGCTTGCTCTTCTTGCGCTCGATGTGCGCCGACACCGCCCGTCCGCATCCGAAAAGATTGACCATTGTTCGGTTTACCACATGCTCGCAGGTGTGCATCGGCGGATACTCTTGTTTGTTATGTTCGTTTAGGGATGGTTGGTTTTCCATATCGGTAATGTTTTGGTTTAACTGATTTATCCGGCGGCAAAGATACGAACATTTTTCGATTATTCATCCTTTAAGGCGGGCAGACGCGAGGAACTTTTTCGGTAGGGACATAAAAAAAGGAGCAACGCCTTGCTCCAACCTTTGTTAACCTTAAATCTAATACTATGAAAAACACAATGCAAAGGTACGGACTTTTTCGTTATCTGCAAATTTCTCGGTCGGAAAACAATGTTTTATAACACTTTTTAGAACTTAACGCTGCTTCTGACTTTTCTATTAAGACTTCTTTTCATTATCTTTGCGCCAAAATTTAAATCGAAGAATTATGGCATTTGAAGCAACAAAGAGAGAGTGGGGCGAACTGTACGCCTTTTTCCGCCTGTTGGCCGATGGAAAAGTATATGCGGGTACGTCCGAAGCGAAGAAAAACGAATCGTTGTGTTATCCCGTGGCGATGGTGCAGCGCGAGGAACACGACGGTACACGCCGATACATCGTTCATCCCGACAGCATACACATCGTGGGCGAAAATATCGACAAAAAGATACCGAGAGAAGATTTTGGCACCGTGGCGGATTTGATACTGGAGGCGGTGAAGACGACACCGGAAGGTGATGTCACTTCGCCCGACGGGGTGGAGGAGTTTCTTGACGAAGTCGCCATCTTCGACCTCGAAGCGAAGACCGACGACCGTACCGACTTCTATGTGACTTTCTGGTCGGTAGATGCGCCGGCGGTAGGCTTTTGCGTGCGCTCGCGCCTCAGTCCCATGTTTCCTTTGTTGGATGGCGGACGCACCGCCAACTTTAAGTTCGAGCAGACGGGCGTGAAGTTTGCCACGCCTACGGTGAACAAAATCAATGCCTTTGGCGAGGAGGACGATGTGGCGGGAAGAATGCTGATGATTGAACGCTTGGGGGGTAATCTGAAGTTTAACGATGCGGCGGACAAGGTCTTTCGCAGCAACCTCGGCATGATTGACCTTCATTTTCCCCGTGTGCTGGGCGAGATGGCGCGCGCCATGCACCTCGAAGGCATCACCCGCGTCAGCGAACTGACGGAGTATGTCAAGCAACTCAATCCGCTTAAAATCAAAGAAGAACTTATCACCAAACACGGCTATTACGAATACAAAATGAAGCAGTTCCTTTTGGCTTTGGCTTGCGGAATGCGTCCCGCCAAGCTCTTTAACGGTACGGATTCCGCCGTTGCGGGCTTTCTGATGGTGGACGGTCAGGGCGAGGTGCTTTGTTATCAGAAGGCCGACCGCCAGACTTTCGCGGATTATCTATATAACCATACCCGTTTCGAGAAGGGACCCACCGCCAAGGATAAGTATGGCTATCTTGAACGCGAGAACGGTGTCTACTACTTCAAACTGAACGTGAAAATCGGGCTGGTGAAGCGGTAGACCTGTCATTCTTTGCACCTTATATGAATAAAAGAGAAAAAGATGAAAAACGAACACAGGGTCATGAAACTCCGTCTGTTGTTGATGAGTTTCCTTCAGTTCGCCATTTGGGGGGCTTACCTGATTTCGATGGGTACGTGGCTTTTCGGCATCGGAATGGGAGACAAGATAGGTTATTTTTATGCCATGCAGGGAGTCGTATCCTTGTTTATGCCTACGCTGATGGGCATCGTGGCCGACCGCCTGATACCGGCTCAAAAACTTCTGGCCCTGTGCCACCTGTTGAGCGCGTTGTTCAAGTGCGGTGTGGGCTATGCGGGCATGACGGGCGAAGTCGGTTTTACCACCGTCCTGACGCTTTACGCCTGCTCCATCGCCTTTTACATGCCCTCGCTGGCGTTGTGCAATTCGGTGGCCTACTCGGCTCTCGAACGCGTGAAACTTGAACCGGTGACGGCTTTCCCCACCATCCGCTTTTTTGGTACGGTGGGGTTCATCTGCACCATGCTGCTTACGGACGTTTGGGGTTTTCAGGGCAGTTACTTGCAGTTCTTCTTCAGTGCCGCCCTCGGTGTGGTCGCCGCTTGCTACGCGTGGACGTTGCCCGCCTGTCCGGTCAATCGGAAAGGCGGCAAGTCGATGGCCGAGTCGTGGGGACTTCGTGCCTTTTCCCTGTTCAAGGAGCGTCGGATGGCTTTGTTCTTTCTCTTCTCCGTGTTGTTAGGGGTGGCGTTGCAAATCACGAACGGCTTTGCCAATCCTTTTCTGAAGAGCTTTGAGCGCATCCCCGAATATGCCGACACGTTCGGCGTGCGTCATGCCAACGCGCTCATTTCCCTTTCACAGGTTTCCGAAACCCTCTGCCTTTTGCTCATCCCGTTCGCTTTGAAGCATTGGGGCATCAAGCGGGTGATACTCATCGCCATGTTGGGGTGGGGGCTTCGTTTCGCCCTGTTCGGCTGGGGCAATCCGGGCGATGGCGTTTGGATGTTCATTCTCTCGATGATTGTTTATGGCGTGGCGTTCGATTTCTTCAACATTTCCGGTTCGTTGTTTGTCAATCAGGAAAGTCCTGCGGCGGTTCGTTCGAGTGCGCAGGGATTGTTCATGCTGATGACCAACGGCATCGGAGCCACGGTGGGCACAGTCCTTGCCCAGCAGGTGGTGAATCGTTTCGTCGATTTCCGCAGTCCGTTGCCTCAGGTCGAGGGTTGGAGCCGCGTTTGGCTGTTGTTCGCCCTCTACATGCTGGTGGTGGCGGTGCTGTTCGCCGTATTTTTCAAGTATAAACACCGTCCGCAAGGACACAAAGGATAATAATCACTTAAAAAGAAAGAAAAGATGCACGTATTTTATACTCCCGACATAGCCGTCAGTCCCGAACTTCCCGAAGAGGAGGCCGGACACTGTCTGCGTGTGCTTCGCCTCGGTGTGGGCGATGAAGTGACGCTGACCGACGGAAAAGGAAATTTTTACAAGGCGGTAATCAGCGGCACCACCGGCAAGCGGTGTCAGGTGAAGGTACTCGAAACCCTGCCGCAGCGGAAAGGCTGGAACGGCCGGCTGCACGTGGCGATGGCACCCACCAAGAACATGGATCGCACCGAGTGGTTCGCCGAGAAAGCCACCGAGATTGGTTTCGACGAACTCACCTTCTTGAACTGCCGTTACTCCGAACGGAAGGTCATCAAGACGGAACGTATCGAAAAGATTCTCGTGTCGGCCGTCAAGCAGTCGCTGAAAGCCGACAAACCGGTGCTGAACGGAATGACCGACTTCGGCAAGTTTATAGCCGGAGATTTCAAGGGCAGCAAGTTCATCTGTCACTGTTACGAAGGCGAGAAGCCGCTTCTGAAAGACGTGATTGTGCCCGGCGAGGATGCTTTGATACTGATAGGTCCCGAAGGCGACTTCAGCGAGGAAGAAGTGGCGAAGGCCGTGGCGGCGGGCTTCCGTCCCGTGAGCCTCGGAAAGTCTCGTTTGCGCACCGAAACGGCGGCGTTGGTAGCTGTTCATACGCTCAACCTGTTTCACGCGGCGACCGACTGACCGCGTTCAATCCCCATTATTCACCATTCACTACAACGACTGTTTATGAAACTGACGAAATTAACGAACGCGGCGGCGATGACCGTCCTTCTCTTTCTCGCTTCCTGCTCGTCAAGGACGGAATACACCCATGCCTTGCCGAAGAACGCTTCCGCGGTGGTGGCGCTCGACCTCGATGCGATGGCGGGTAAAGGAGGACTGAAAGACGGTGGCGGAAAGCCGTTGGCGGATAAATTGACCACCCTGCTGAAGAGCGGTCTGCAAGGCGAGGCGGCGCGTCTGGCCGAACGAATCGTGGCGAATCCCAAGAAGTCGGGGCTGGCGCTCGACGAGAAGCTGTACCTGTTCTCCACACCCCATGCCACAGCCTTTGCCGCCCTTGCCAAGGTGGACGATACATCGAAATTGGAAAAACTGTTTGAAGTTTTGCACGGCGAGGGCATAGCCACCGAAATCAAAGAAGAAAGCGGTTGCCGATGGGCGCAGGTGGGGCAGGCCGTGTGCGCTTTCAACAACGGCACCTTCCTTGCGATGCAGCACGCCAAAGGCGACGCGTCCGGCATTCGCGGCACCCTCTTTTCGCTCATGCGCCAGCAGGAAGGCGAGGGGTTTTCCGCTCTGTCCGAGTTCGGCTCATTGAAAGCGAAGGGCAACGACATCGCCTCGGTGGCCGACTTCAGCGCGATGCCTCAACGCTGGACGACACCCCTGCGCATGGGACTGTCGGCCGAAATCGACTTGCAGGACATCAAGTACCTGACTACCGCCAACTTTGAACGCGGCCGCCTGACGGTGGAGTCGAGCTGCGTCACCGGCAATGCTTCGGTGAAAGACTTCTTCCGGCAGATGAACCAAATCACTTCGCCCCTGAGTGGCCGGAATCTTGAACTCTATCCCGCCCAAACGGCGGTGTGGATGGGCGGAAAGATACACGGTGCCACCCTCTACGACATGCTCGCCCGGAATCCGTCCATCCGTCAGGCGTTGAACAATCCCGTGCTGCCCGTCGATGTGAAGCGCATTTTCGCGTCGCTGGAGGGCGATTTCAGCATCGGAATCTTGTCGCTCGACCGAGGCGACTTCCTTGCGTACGCCGATGTGACGGAGCGGAGTTTTCTCCGTACCTTCGAAGAACTTCGTCCCTTGCTCGCCCTGACCGGCGGACAGGTGAAGCTGCACGATACGGCTCCCGACCAATATGCTTTGCAGACCTACGACGCGGTGTATTGGTTTGGCGTGAAGGGCAATCGTTTTTATGTGACCAACCGTCGGCAGTTGGCCGAGGAGGCCGGCAGAACCTACGGCGTTTCGCCCGCCAATCGTCCGTGGAAGGAAGAGGCGCGGAAAAACCGCGTGTTCGTTTCGCTTCAACCTTCGGAAACGGGGCTTCCTTTCGCACAGCTGATAGAAAGCGTCACCGTGGGCATCCCCGAATGGGACAAGGTGCGCATGGAGGTCGTCATGAAGAATCAGGATGAGAACGCTTTGCGCGCGATAGTAAGGATTGTTGAAGAAATGTAAACCAAATGATTGAGAAAATAACTTTACAACAAGTCCTTCCCGAAGTCTTTTCGGGAAAGGACTATATCGACTCCGATATCTGGCACAAGCAAGTGACGCTGGAACGGGGCGATTTTTATCTGATAGAGGCCGCTTCGGGCACGGGGAAGTCTTCGTTGTGCAGCTATCTGTACGGTCGCCGAAGTGACTATCAGGGCATTATCTGTTTTGACGACAGCAACATCCGTCACCTTTCCACTCGGCAATGGACAGAACTGCGGAAGCGTTCGCTCAGTATGCTCTTTCAAGACCTCCGGCTCTTTGACGAGCTGACCGCGAAAGAGAATGTGATGATTAAAAACAAATTGACAAACTTCAAGACTTCCAAGGAAGTGAAGACACTGTTCGAGGATTTGGGTGTCGCCGACAAGATGGACGTGCCCGTCGGTAAACTTTCTTTCGGACAGCAGCAACGGGTGGCGCTCATCCGTGCGCTGTGCCAACCCTTCGATTTCCTTTTTCTGGACGAGCCGATAAGCCACTTGGACGAGGTGAACAGCCGGGTGATGGCGCGGCTCCTCGGCGATGAGGCCGCCCGTCGCGGAGCCGGCATCGCGGTCACTTCGGTGGGCAAGCATTTGGAGTTGGATTACACTAAAACTTGGCAGTTATGAGATGGGTTTGGAAACTTCTTCGCCGCCACATCAGTGTGGCGCAATTGACCGGATTCTTTCTGGCCAACCTCTGCGGCATGGTCATTGTGCTGCTCGGCATACAGTTTTACAGCGATGTGCTTCCCGTCCTGACGGGAGGCGACAGCTTCATGAAAAAAGATTACCTCATCGTCAGCCGAAAGGTGAGCACCCTCGGCTCGGTGATGGGCGGAAGCAAGACCTTCTCGGAGGCCGACCGGGAGGAGATTGCCTCGCAACCCTTTACCGTAGGGGTGGGCGAGTTTACTCCCTCGCAGTTTAAGGTTTCGGCAGGTGTTAATCTGGAGCAGGCGGGACTGAAGATGAGCACCGCCCTGTTTTTCGAGTCGGTGCCCGACGAGTACATTGATGTCCGCCTCGACCGCTGGCGTTTTTCGCCCGAAGAGGAAGTCATCCCCATCATCCTGCCGCGTAATTACCTGAATCTTTACAACTTCGGCTTTGCGCAGAGCCGCGGCATGCCGCAGCTTTCGGAGGGCGTGATGGGCATGGTGAATCTGGACATCCGTGTGGGCGGCAACGGCCGTTCGGACACGTTCAAGGGGCGCATTGTCGGTTTCTCCAATCGCCTGAACACCATCCTCGTGCCCCGGTCGTTCATGGATTGGGCGAACGCCGTTTATGCCGATGGTGCCGTGCGGCAGCCTTCCCGCCTCATCGTGGAGGTGGACAATCCGGCCGACGAACGCATCGCCCGCTTCTTTCGCGAGAAGGGGTACGAAACGGAAGGCGACAAGTTGGACGCCGGAAAAACCGCATGGTTCCTGCGGCTTGCGGTGGGTGCGGTGCTCGGCGTAGGTTTGGTCATCAGCCTCCTGTCGTTCTACCTTCTCATGCTCAGCATCTACCTGCTGTTGCAGAAGAACACCGTCAAGCTGGAAAACCTGCTCCTCATCGGCTACAGTCCCCGCCTCGTGGCTTTGCCTTATCAACTGCTCACCGCGGGGTTGAATCTGCTTGTGCTGATTTTGTCGCTGGGGGTGGTCTTCGCGGTTCGTCCGCTCTACCTCGGCACGCTTGCCCGGTTTGTGCCCGATGCCTCCGAAGGCGGGGTGTGGATGACGCTGTCGGCGGGTGTCGTGCTGTGGGCGGCGGTGTCCGTGTGCAATGTGCTGGCTGTCCGCCGGAGGGTGGACGGCATCGCCGAAAAGTAGGGAGGTTTTTCATCCCGATTCCGCCGGAGGGATTTCAGATTTCAGATTTCAGTTAGAAATTTGCATGGTCTCTCCCGGTGAAAACTGAGTATTATATATAATATATATTTATATATATTATAT
>CAYXZF010000091.1:0-7873 GCA_964469845.1 uncultured Phocaeicola sp. | reverse complement strand
CGAACCGGGTAAGGGGGCTATGTCGTTTATTTCGTTTTAAATGAAAGAGCCGTGTGCTTATTCATTTTTATAGTGTTTTTTCGTGGAGAAAATTCTTTACAGTTAGAGGGGACTATGCTTTTTTAAAGATGTCCTGCATCACCAGTCCTGCTAGTGTGAAGCCAAAGAGGGCGGTGATATGAGCAAAAGTGCCGTTGGTGTGTATCTTGGCGGGGTGCCAATCGTTGTCTTCGCTGTTTTCTGCTGCCAAAGAATTGCCAGAGGTTGTGCAGATACATTGGTCGGTGCCGCAGAGGGAAGGGATACCTTGGTTTTCCAATAGTTCCTCGCTATATACACACTTGAATTTCCGGCTTGGAAAAGTCTTGGTTTTCTTGAATTTGCGACGGAGAGCGGCACCCAGTGGACATCCTTTTACTTTCCAGAATTCGGCGACATCCACTTTTTGAGGGTCTACCTTGAGGGCGGCACCCATTGACGAAAAGAGAGTGGCCTTTGTGGAGCAGGCGTGCAGAATGAGGTGCGCCTTGTTGTCCAGACTGTCGATGGCATCGATTACATAGTCGTAGTTTTCGATGCCGAAACTTTCGGCGGTGTCGGCGCAATAGATTTGTTGGAGAGCGGTAATTTCAGCAGTAGGATTGATGGAAAGTAACCGTTTCTTTAGTACTTCCACTTTAACCTGTCCTATAGTTTCGGTGGTAGCCATCAGTTGTCGGTTGATATTGGTGACACACACACGGTCGGAGTCTACGATGGTCAGTTGGCGGATGCCCGAACGTACCAAACTCTCTGCGCACCAACTTCCCACGCCTCCCACGCCGAAGATGATGACTCGTGTCTCGGTGACGGTTTCGAAGGTGTTTTTACCTACTAAAAGTTCCGTTCTCTTAAAAATTCCTTGTTCAATTCCCATAATCATGATTAATTTAGGGGCGAATTTACGTTTTTTTTTCGGAATGTTCGTGGAAATGAGTATATTTGTCCGATTCAACGAAAATTATTAATCTTATTTGCTATGAGACTATTTCCCGCAGCAGCATTGTCTGTTGTTCTTTTGGTTTTGAGTGCCTGTTCTCCGGGCCGAACTTCACAAATGACCGCCGATTTTGTGAAGGAAGTAAATCCTTTTATCGGAACAGATTTCACCGGAAACACCTATCCGGGCGCACAGGCTCCTTTCGGTATGGTGCAGCTCAGTCCCGACAATGGTTTGGCGGGTTGGGATCGAATTTCCGGCTATTTCTATCCCGACAGTACCATCGCCGGTTTCAGTCACACTCATCTCAGCGGTACGGGAGCCGGCGACCTTTACGATATCTTGTTTATGCCTGTCACATTGCCGTTCAATGAAACGGCGGAAGGCGGATTGGGCATTTACTCCAAGTTTTCGCATAGCGATGAAGAGGCTCGTGCCGGATATTATCGCGTGAAGTTGCAGGACTATGACATTGATGTGGAACTGACAGCCACGCCTCGTGTAGGCATACAGCGTTACACCTTCCCCAAGGCGGAAAGTTTGGTTGTATTGAACCTGAGAAAGGCCATGAATTGGGATTTCACCATGGATTCTCAGATTGAGGTGGTGGATTCGACTACCATCCGTGGCTACCGTTTTTCCGATGGGTGGGCGCACGGACAGAAAGTGTATTTTGCCACTCGCTTCAGCCGTCCGTTCCAAAGAATGGAACCGGATAAGACCGATGTCACGCTGAAAGGGGAAAAGGTGGGCACTTCGAGTGTAGGACGCTTTTACTTTGACACCGAGGACGGTGAACAGATTACCGTTGTGACCGCCTTGTCCGGTGTAAGTATGGAGGGTGCCGAACTGAATCTGAAAGCCGAAGCTCCGCATAACGATTTTGACCGATATCTGGCGCAGGTTCAAGCGGACTGGAACAAGCATTTGGGTGCCATCGAGGTTATCGGCGGTTCGGCGGACGACCGTGTAAACTTCTACACGGCTCTTTATCATACCATGATTGCTCCGACCGTTTACAGCGATGTGGACGGTAAGTATTACGGACCCGACAAACAGGTTCATCAAGCCGATGGTTGGACTAATTACAGTACTTTTTCGCTTTGGGATACTTTCCGTGCGGCACATCCGCTCTTCACGTACACCCAGCCCGAACGGGTGAATGACATGGTGAAGTCTTTCATCGCTTTCTATGAACAGAACGGCCGACTTCCGGTGTGGAATATGTGGGGAAGCGAAACGGACATGATGATTGGTTATCATTCCGTGCCTGTCATAGTGGACGCTTATCTGAAAGGTCTCGGTGACTTTGATGCTGAAAAGGCACTCGAAGCTTGTGTGGCTACCGCTAACATCGACAGCTATCGGGGTATCGGCTTGTACAAGAAAAACGGTTATATCCCTTACAACTTGACGGACGAGTATAATGCTGAAAACTGGTCGCTTTCGCGTACCTTGGAATATGCTTACGATGACTATTGCATAGCCGAGATGGCGAAGAAGATGGGCAAGACACAGTTGGCGGATGAATTCTATAAGCGTTCGCAGAACTATCGGAATGTGTTTAATCCCGCTACGGGCTTCATGCAGCCGATTGATGACAAGGGCGTATTTCAGCCCGACTTCAATCCCGATGAATACACGGCTCACATTTGTGAAAGTAACGCATGGCATTACTTCTGGTCGGTGCAGCAGGATATTAAGGGCTTGATTTCACTGGTCGGCGGTCAGGAACGCTTTGCGGCCAAGTTGGACAGTATGTTCACTTACATTCCGGCGGGGAATGAGGAGTTGCCTATATTCAGTACCGGTATGATTGGACAGTATGCGCATGGCAACGAGCCGAGCCATCACGTTATCTATCTATATAATAAGGTAAGACAACCATGGAAAACACAGAAGTATGCCGCACGGGTGATGCACGAGTTGTACTTCAACGCTCCTGCCGGACTTTGCGGTAACGAGGATTGCGGTCAGATGTCTGCTTGGTACGTGTTCAGCGCGATGGGTTTCTATCCGGTGAATCCCGTGGCCGGAGAATATGAAATCGGGACTCCGCTCTTCCCTGAAGTTCGTTTGCATCTGTCGAACGGAAAAACTTTCACCGTGTTGGCTCCGAATGTCAGCCGTGAAAATATTTATATCCGGAGCGTAAAATTGAACGGGCGGCCTTACGACAAGAGTTTCATCACCCATCAACAAGTGATGGACGGGGCGACCATCGAGTTTGAAATGGGAAGCGAACCGGGAGACGTGTGGTACTGATAAGTAGGTACACGAAAAGAAAAATGGAAAACAAAGAAAAAAACTCATAAATCAAGAAACAATGAAAAAACTATTTTTAGCCGTAGTCGCTCTGTGCAGTGTACTTCTGTCATCAGCCAAGGACTATACCCGCTATGTGAATCCCTTGATGGGAACACAGTCAAGTTTTGAACTTTCTGCCGGTAATACTTATCCGGCCATTGCGATGCCGTGGGGAATGAACTTTTGGACACCTCGCACCGCACGCATCGGGGACGGATGGCAGTACACCTATAACGCTCACAAGATTCTGGGATTTGAACAGACGCATCAGCCGAGTCCGTGGATTAATGACTATGGACAGTTCTCGCTGATGCCTGTCACCGGTAAGGTGGAGATGGACGAAGTTAAGCGCGCCAGCTGGTTTTCGCATAAAGGAGAGGTGGCATTGCCTCATTATTATAAGGTATATTTAGCGGATTACGATGTGGTGACCGAAATGGCACCTACGGAACGCGCTTCCATGTTCCGATTCACTTTCCCCGAAGCCGATTCGTATGTGGTGGTGGATGCCTACGACCGGGGGTCGCACGTTAAGGTTATCCCCGAAGAAAATAAAATCATCGGTTACACCACGCGCAACAGCGGCGGAGTGCCCGACAATTTCAAAAACTATTTCGTGATAGTGTTTGACAAACCTTTTACTTACAAGGCGACTTTCAGCAACGATGAGCAACCCGCCAAGCCGGATGCTACGGTGTCCGTCACTTTGAAGAAAGGTCGTTTGGAACAGACCGATTTCCACACCGGAGCCGTGATTGGTTTCAAAACCCGGAAAGGAGAGGTGGTGCATGCCCGTGTGGCTTCTTCGTTCATCAGCCCCGAACAGGCGGAACAGAACTTGAAAGAATTGGGTAGTGACAACTTTGACTTGATTGTGGAAAAAGGAAAGAGCAAGTGGAACGATGTGCTTGGTCGGGTAGAAGTGGAAGGGGGAGACCTTGACCAATACCGCATGTTTTACTCTTGTCTGTATCGTTCGCTGCTCTTCCCGCGCATGTTCTGGGAAGTAGATGCGCAAGGTAATCCAGTACACTACAGTCCTTACAATGGCGAGGTGCTTCCCGGCTATATGTACACCGACAGTGGTTTCTGGGATACGTTCCGCTGCCTGTTCCCGTTGATCAATCTGATGTATCCGTCCGAAAACCTGAAGATGCAGGAAGGACTGATTAATACTTATAAGGAAAGCGGCTTCTTCCCCGAATGGGCAAGTCCGGGACATCGCGGTTGTATGGTAGGCAATAACTCGGCTTCCATTCTGGTGGATGCTTACATGAAGGGCGTTCGGGTGCAAGATCTTGAAACATTGTATGCCGGATTGATTCACGGAACGGAAAACGTGCATCCCGAAGTATCTTCTACCGGTCGGTTGGGACATGAATACTACAACAAGTTGGGCTATGTGCCTTGTGATGTGAAGATACATGAAAACGCGGCCCGTACGTTGGAGTATGCTTACAACGATTGGTGCATTTTGCAACTCGCCAAGGAACTGAACCGTCCGAAAAAGGAAATCAAACTCTTCGAACAACGTGCCATGAACTATAAGAACCTGTTCCATCCCGACTTCAAACTGATGTGCGGCAAAAAGCAGGACGGTACATTTGAGGAAAACTTCTCGCCGTTGAAGTGGGGCGGTAACTTTACCGAAGGAAACAGCTGGCACTACACTTGGTCAGTGTTCCATGACCCGCAGGGACTGATTGATTTGATGGGCGGCAAGGAAATGTTCGTGCAGATGCTCGATTCCGTATTTGCCGTTCCGCCCATCTATGACGACAGCTACTACGGCTTCCCCATCCACGAAATCACCGAAATGACCGTGATGAACATGGGCAACTATGCGCACGGCAACCAACCCATACAGCACATGATTTACATGTACAATTACGGCGGTGCTCCTTGGAAAGCGCAGTATTGGCTTCGCGAAGTGATGAACCGTATGTACACCCCTACGCCGGATGCTTATTGCGGTGATGAGGACAACGGTCAGACTTCGGCTTGGTATGTGTTCTCCGCTCTCGGTTTCTATCCCGTCTGTCCGGGCACAGACCAATACATCCTCGGTGCTCCGCTCTTCCGGAAAGCGACCATTCATTTGGAAAACGGTAAGGACGTGGTTATCAATGCGCCCGAAAACAGCGACAAGAACATTTACGTGGATAACTTGAAACTGAACGGCAAAGATTATACCAAGAACTACCTGACTTACGGTGACTTGATGAACGGCGCCGACCTCGATGTGAAGATGACTGCTGTCCCGAATACCCATCGCGGTACGCTGGAAGAGGATTTACCTTATTCGTTCAGCAAGGAGTTGGCGGCTTCGAAAGACAAGAAGAAACAGAAATTTTAATTTAAATACTGATAATGATGAAAAAGAATCTCGTGTTTTTTGCGTTGGTTGTCTGGGTGCTGGGAATCGGCTTGTTTTCTTGCGGACAATCGACGAAGAAAAATCAAGTGAAAGAGTATCCCATGTTCTGGACATGGATTGGTTATGATGCGGAAAAGTTTGACTCCGTTTGTCAGTCGTTAAACGAATTGGGATTGGACGGTATCGTGTTGAAAGCGGGTTCGGCCGATGAATACCGTCAGGCCATTCCGGTGGCCAACAAATACGGTCTGACCGTTTATGCTTGGTGGTGGACTATCAACAATGCCAAGATTGCCGCCGAACATCCCGAGTGGCTCAGCGTGAACCGCAACGGCGTCAGCATAGCCGACAGCATGGCTTATGTTCCTTATTACAAATTCCTTTGCCCCATCATTCCCGGTGTGCGTGAAGCTATCTGCAAGCAGGTGGAAGAAATCTGCGAAGTGGAAGGTTTGGAAGGGGTGGCCATCGACTACCATCGTTTGGTAGACGTGGTGCTTCCCACTACCTTGTGGCCGAACTACGGCATTGTGCAAGACCGTGAATACCCGCAGTGGGACTACGGCTATCACCCCGAAATGATTAAGGCGTTCAAGGAAAAGTATGGTTACGACCCGCGCGACAAGGAAGACCCGGCGATGGACGAGAATTGGCGGCAGTTCCGTTGCGACATGGTGGCCGAAGTGGCCAATCTGGTGGCCGAAGTCGTTCACAAGTACGGCAAGGCCATGTCGGCTTCTCCGTTCCCTACGCCCAAAATGTCTTCGCGCATGGTGCGTCAGGACTGGGGCGACTGGAACCTCGACATCGTATTCCCGATGATTTATCATAACTTCTATACGGAAGATGTCAGCTTTGTGGCCGATTGTACCGTAGAGAATGTTCGCGATAAGAATGAGATGACCACCCTTTATGCCGGTATCTGGGCTTACGATTCACCGGAAATGTTTGCTACTATGGATGCGGCTCTAAACAACGGTGCGCAGGGCGTGTCTATGTTTACCGCCGAAACCATTCAAGACCCCGTCATCCGCAAGCAGTTTAAACAGTATGCCGACAGTGCCCGTGCCGCCCGCAAGGCGAATGGCGGTGTAGTTAAGGCTGTTTATCCCGACAAAGCCGACCCGAATCCGTTCAACCATGCCGGTGTGATGAAGGTGATTGAAGGCCGTATGCAGAAACTCATTGCCGATGCCGCCGGCAAGACCGAACTTGCTCCATTGTCGTTGGGCGAATACAAGTTTAAGGAGGAACAGGACATTACTAAGCGTTACGAAGTGACAGATGCCGACAGTAAGCAGACTTTTGACGTTTATTTCTACTTCTATGGCGACATTCTTTCCGGTTGGAATGTATATCTGAAGAAATGAATGCGATGAAAGAACTGATAGTCAAAAAGATTGAGACAGGCACGGTGGAGGCTTCCGCCGTACCTGCTTTGTTGGACGCGGCCGGTATCGAGTTCATTCCTGTCGCTTGCGTGAATTGGCAGGAATATCCTTACCGTCCGGAGGTGAAATGCCGTATCGCTCATACGGGACAAGAGATTCTGCTTCACTATCGGGTGACGGAAGACAGTGTGCGTGCGGTGTCCGAGACTGACGACGGTCGGGTGTGGGAGGATGCTTGTGTGGAATTTTTCCTTTCGCCCGACGGGAACGATTTTTATTACAATTTTGAGTGCAATTGTGCCTCCAGACTTTTGCTTCATGGCGGTCTTGCCGGAGGCGAACGACCGGGAGCGTCCGAGGAGGTACTGAAGGGCGTGAAGCGTTGGGCCTCGTTGGGTACCGAACCCTTTGAGGAACGGGTAGGGGAATGTAGCTGGGAAGTGGCGTTGGTTATTCCCGTATCGGCCGTTTTCCTGCACAACCTCACTTCATTCTCCGGCAAGGTTATGCGGGCCAACTTCTACAAGTGCGGTGACTTGCTGCGTACTCCGCATTTCCTTTCTTGGAGTCCGATAGAACTTCCGAAACCGAAGTTCCATTGTCCGGAATTTTTTGGAACATTGAAGTTTGAACCTCTTGTATAGGATAGGCTAAGCCAAACAAGAGTCTTGACATCTCAATATGCCATCGTCACCCTGTATGGAGTGATGATGGTATATTTATTGCCATTCGTTTTTCTTTGAGATTCTTATTTTGGGCTCAGTAGCTTTTTAATGGGGATAAGCGAAAAGCTACTGAGCCCTACTGACCCTGCATTTT
>CAYXZF010000090.1:1294-7894 GCA_964469845.1 uncultured Phocaeicola sp. | reverse complement strand
AGTATGCCAGCATTGACATATACAAAAGTAAAATCCTCCTTTATATTATCATAACCAATGATTTAATATAATGACTTATTAAATTGACTATCAAATACTTATTGTTATTGTTTACACATAAAACAAAACATAATCTATTCCGTTCAATGAATATTCACTCAAAATAATAAAGGTAAAGCTATAAAATACATATTACATCCTTGGTTTTTAAGTAGTTAAACGAATACTAAATCAAGTGTATCTTTATTCATTTATATTTATAAACGAAAATTTAATTATGAAAACCTACCGTTATCTAATGAAAATCTTCACACAATTCATGCGTTCTATCCTTTTTTATTCCTGTAAAATTGAATAGGTTAAGTATTGTAAATTCACAAAACTAAATCTAAATAAGTTCCAATATTGAATTTTGATGGCAGTGCTATAGATTTAAACCGACACGCTTGTTATAATTAATACAAATCAGAAAATCGTTTCCGTTTTTATTTGGATAACTGATTGAATCATACGAAAAGAAAATTCTCTTCCATTTTAGAAATGTAAAGCAGGTCACACTCCTACCGATTCCCCACTGACTTACTTTCAGAGCTTACTCCCCTCCTACGTATTCACAAAAGTAAAATCCTTGAAGTATTCACGTATAAAAGTTTGAATTGTTGGAAATATTCGATTCTGAGAGAGTCTTATTTCATGCAAACGTCTGTATATAAACAACGTAGGCCGATTTTCAACAACCAGCCTACGTTCTCATCTGAAAAATAAAGACAAAATCAATGCAAAATCCGATAGATAAGCTCTCGAAGCAAATCCCCATCGGTCAATGATGAATTGTCCACCCCCTTGGAGCGTGCATCGCAATAACGAATTTCCCCGATAATCTGCATCACTTTTACTCCATTGTATACACGCATGGCAGCCATGTACTCTCTGGCTTGCCAGGGTGATTTCAACCCAAGTTGGGCGGCTATGCCCTGTTCGCTCTTTTCGGGAGCGTAGTAGGCAAGCATCAGATTCGAGAAGAACCCGAACAACACCGACAGTGTCATTTGCAAGGGATTGGTCTTGGAATTCTCTTCAAAGTATTTGATGATGCGGTTGGCTTTTAAGATGTCCTTTGCCACCAGCGCACTTCTCAGTTCAAAATTGTTGTAGTCTTTACTGATGCCGATGTTTCGTTCAATCTGTTCGGGAGTGACGCGCCGTATGCCTTGGGGGAGCGTGATGACCAGTTTCTCCAACTCCCCTGCCAGCCGGCTCAAATCCGTCCCGACAAATTCTGCCATCATCTCTGCCGCTTTCGGCTCTATCTCTACTTGTTTGCGCTTTAGGTAAGAGCTGATAAATCCCGCCAACTGCGCCTCTTTAATTTTCTTCGACTCAAACAGCACGCCTGCTTTTTCAATCTCAGCAGCCAGCTTCTTCCTGCGGTCAATCACCCCATGCTTGTGACAAAGGACAAGGATGGTAGACTGTAAAGGTTTCTGCAAGTAAAACGATAAATCTTCCATACGTTTTACGTTCTGCGCCTCCTTGACCACTACCACCTGTCGTTCGGCCATCATGGGGTAACGCTTGGCGGCGTTGATGATGGTCGTCACATCCGTGTCTGCGCCATACAGCACCGTCAGGTTGAATTCCTTCTCTTCTTCCGTCAGTACCGACTGCATGATGTATTCAGAAATCTTGTCAATATAGTAAGATTCCTCTCCCATCAGATAATAAACAGGCTTGTACACCCGGTTCTTCAGGTCGCGGGCTATTTCTTCGTATGTGGTTTCTTTTGCCATAGTTGTTTATTTAACTACCATTCGTATTTCAGATGCTTCACCGTCTTCTTTTCTTCCATTATCATCCGCATGGCTTCAATGCCGATGTTCACGTGGTCTTCCACGAAACGCTCGGTCACCAGTTTGTCGCTCACTTCGGTCTTCACTCCTTCGGGAATCATCGGTTGGTCGGATACCAGCAGCAGCGCGCCGGTCGGGATATGATTGTAAAATCCGGTAATAAATAATGTCGCCGTCTCCATATCCACGCACATGGCACGGGTCTTTATCAGGTGCTTCTTGAAGTCCTCGTCGTGCTCCCAGATACGGCGATTGGTGGTGTACACCGTCCCCGTCCAATAGTCGTGCGAGTTGTCGCGGATGGCGGACGACACGGCGCGCTGCAACATGAAAGCAGGCAGGGCCGGCACTTCTATCGGGTAATAGTCGTTCGATGTTCCTTCGCCTCGGATAGCCGCCAGCGGGAGGACGAAATCGCCCAGTTTGTTCTTCTTGTCGATGCCGCCGCACTTTCCCAAAAACAGGCAGGCCTTGGGACGAACGGCTCCCAGCAAATCCATGATGATGGCGGCATTGGGACTGCCCATGCCGAAGTTGATAATGGTCATTCCCTCGGCACCCGCCGAAGTCATGTTGGCGTCGTACCCCAGCACGGGCACATTGAACCGCTTGGCGAACAGCTCTACATATTTGTTGAAGTTAGTCAGTAAAATATACTCGCCAAAGTCCTCCAAACTCCTTTTTGTATAGCGCGGAAGCCAATTCTTTACGATTTCCTCTTTTGTTTTCATCTTCTTTTGTATTTTTGCAGGCACTAACGTAGTAACCCGAAATGCAAATTTAGCAAATGTTACCATTAAACCTACCATCCTTTGCCGCTAAAATACAGCGTCGGAACGGAAAAAATGTTATTTTCGATCCGCTTCGCCGCAAGTTTATCGCTCTCACTCCCGAAGAATGGGTGCGACAACATTTCGTACACTTTCTGACCGAGCTGAAAGGCTATCCCAAGGGATTGCTTGCCAACGAGGTGCAGCTCGACCTGAACGGTACGAAGAAACGTTGCGACACGGTTCTTTTCGGCAAAGACCTGAGCGCGCGAATGATTGTGGAATACAAGGCGCCGCACATTGAAATTACGCAGGCCGTGTTCGACCAGATTACGCGTTACAACATGGTGCTGAAAGTGGAATACCTCATCGTGAGCAACGGCATCAACCACTATTGCTGCCGCATTGACTATTCCGGCATGAGCTATACCTTTCTGCCGGACATTCCCGGTTACGATGAATTGTAAATAAAAAGAAAAGAAGCGCCACTCTTCGCTACGCTCGGAGTGACACTTCAAAAAAATAGACGGGAAGGATGAGTTACTTTCCAAGATGCTGTTCGGCCACCACGCCTGCCAGTTCCGGGTCTACCATGATGCGACCGCAGTATTCGCAGACGATGATTTTCTTGCGCGAACGGATATCCAATTGCTTCTGAGGCGGAATTTTGTTGAAGCAACCGCCGCAGGCGTCGCGCTGAACGTAAACCACACCCAAGCCGTTGCGCGAGTTCTTGCGGATACGCTTGAAAGCCTGCAACAGACGCGGTTCGATGGTTGTTTCCAGTACCTTGGCCTTTTCGCGGAGTTTTTCTTCTTCCTGCTTGGTTTCGGATACGATTTCGTCCAGTTCGGACTTCTTGGCTTCCAAGTCCTTCTTTCTTTCTTCCAAGGCTACGGTGCTGCGTTCCATTTCTTCGTTCTTCTGCTTTTCCGATGCCAGCGATTCGCGGATACGTTTTTCGCAGAGTTCGATTTCCAGTGTCTGGAACTCGATTTCCTTGCTCAACACATCGTATTCGCGATTGTTGCGCACATTTTCCTGCTGAGTTTTGTACCTTTCTACGGACAACTTGGCTGTTTCGATTTCAATTCGCTTGTTTGCCACGTTCGACTTCAGTTCGCTGATTTCGTTTTGAATCTTTTCGATACGAGTACCCAAGCCGGCCACTTCGTCTTCCAAGTCCTGCACTTCCAACGGGAGTTCGCCGCGGAGTGTCTTGATTTTGTCGATTTCAGACAGCATGGTCTGCAATTGATACAACGCTTTCAACTTTTCCTCTACGCTCAATTCGCTCGGGTCTTTCTTAGCTTCTCTTGCCATAATTCTTTACAAGTATTTAATGGGATTGGTATTCACCCGGGTCATCTGTACATCCAGTCCGGGGAACGCTTCCCGTATGATTGAATAAAAAATCTCTTTCGTATATTGTTCGCTTTCGTAATGTCCGATTTCCGCCATCAGTATGCGGTCTTCGTAATGAAAATAGTCGTGATACTTCACTTCGCCCGTGATGAACACGTCGGCTCCTCGACACACGGCCTGCGGTGCCAAAAAAGCCCCCGCTCCTCCGCACAAGGCCACTTTCTGAATCAGGCGTCCCGTCAGCCGCGTATGCTTCACGCAACCCACTTCGAAGGTTTTCTTGACGCGTTTCAGGAAGTCCAGTTCCGTTTCGGGTTCTTCCAGTTCGCCTATCACGCCCGAACCGGCTTCGTTCCATGTATTTTTCAGCGGATAGAGGTCGAACGCCGGCTCTTCGTAGGGATGAGCAGCCATCAGTGCCTTGAGCACCGCCCCTTTCCGGAAGGCGGGAAGGATGGTTTCCACACGCACTTCGGGTTCGGAATGAAGTTCGCCCACTTGTCCGCAGAACGGATGAGTTCCTTTTCCGGCACGAAACGTCCCCTCTCCTTGCAGATTGTAGCTGCACGAGTCGTAGTTTCCGACGCATCCGCATCCGGCATCAAACAAAGCCTTGCGCAGTTTTTCTGCATGTTCCGTGGGCACGAAAGTCGCCAGTTTCAGCAGGCAGTCTTCTTTCGGTTGAAGTATCCGCACGTTTTTCAGCCCGATTTTTTCGGCTATCTTGAAGTTCACCCCTTCCGGCGCATTGTCCAGATTGGTGTGAGCCGAATAAATCGCGATGTCGTTACGGATGGCTTTCAGGATGCATCGTTCGATGTAATCCTTTCCGGTGATGGATTTACAGCCTTTAAACAAGAGTGGATGGTGCGAGATGATGAGGTTGAATCCCAACGCAACCGCCTCATCCACAACGGCCTCGGTTACGTCCAGACACAACAAAGCCCCTGTTGCTTCCGCTTCTGTCAGTCCGATTTGCAGTCCGGCATTGTCGAATCCGTCCTGCAACGGCAGAGGTGCGAACCTTTCAAGGGCGTTTACTATTTCCTTAATTTTCATTATCTGTTCGCGAAAATTTGTGCAAATGTAACCATTTTATTTGAAACGGCGAAGAGAATGTGTTTTTTTTTGAAAACTTCGGCTTTAAAGGTGCTTTAAAAGGCTTATAGTTTTCCTCGTCCGGCACTTTCTGTGCTTTTCTCGCAGGTCTTGCCCTCGCGCTCTATGCACAAAGCAAGCGAGGACGCATCCCTGCGTCCTCGCTATTCTACGTATTAATCTTAAAAATTTACATCACGGTTATTGTCAAGCAGATACTTGCGCCGAGGTTTTGACGTATTGCTTTTTTTCCACTTCCTGTATCATGCCGGCTTGTTTCCAGCGGTGGATGATTTGCCGTACGTTGGTACCCTGACCGTTGATGACTCGAAGGTTTACCAACTCTTTGCGGGTGAACGTTTCGGGCAGTTCCCGATAGAGATTGGCCAGCGAACAGGGTACGGCGGTTTCCGCTTCGTTCTCGAATTTGAAGCCCCATAGAAACACTTGCTGCTGCAAGACGTAGTCGGCCACGAACTGCGCGAACGCTACCACGGCATTGTTTTCGCGACACCCGTTAAGGATAAAGGCCACTGCGCCGGCACGGGCTCCCATCACGGCCGAACGCTTGTAGAAAGCGTCGATGGCGACGCTCATGGTTTCCATGGCGAGGCGACGCTTTTCCGCGAGCCACTGCTGAATGGCTTTGAGCGTACGGGGAATTTTCACTTCGCCTTCGGCCGCTTCGAGGGCTTTGATGCCTTGCTCGATTTCGGCGGTTTGCCGGGCGTTCAAGGGCTTGAAGCAAGGGATTTCGGCGGCAAAGTCGTCGGGGATGCAGGTGAACGCCACGCGCGATACCAATCCATCCATGACATGAGCGTCGAAGAATTTGGAGGTAGATGACGCGGTTCCGCCGGACAAGATGTTGTAGAGCACTTGGTAGATGCCCGAATAGGAAGCGTCCGACAAGAAGTCCTGTCCGAATTCTCCGCCATCGAAGCCCACACGATAGATGTCGGTCTTTTCCGACCACGCTCCCGCCTTGTTGGTTTTTTGAGCCGTGTCTATCTCTTCACACAACGAAAAGATATGCAATCCGCGGGCTTGGTCAAGCCTTTTGAGCAGCTGCGCCACACTGATGGTGATGGGGACAAGTCGGATAAGCGGCTTGGGGTCGTCGGGCTTTCGCTCGTCCGACTTGCACTTGCGGCACTCCTCCACATACGCGCGTTCTATCTGCCGGGCGGCGTTGTCGCGCTCCTTTACTTCACTGAGCAGTTGGGTGTTGAGCCACTTGATAAGGGTGCTTTTGCCACCGGCAAACTTACCTACCACGTGCGTCATGAAGGAGAGGTAATGAAGCGCGCCGTCCAAGTAACGCAGTCGCGCCCCCGTACCCAAAAATCCCAGGACGGACAGGCTGAGGATGATGAGCGGAACGTCCATTCCGCGGGGTGCAACGGCTGCCAGCACCCGGATGAGCGGCGGAAGATTTCGGGGCAGCGGTCGGCAGGGAAGCAGTCCGGAGCCGGTTTCCAGTCCCCTCTCCTCGCGCAGACCGCGAATGATGCGGC
>CAYXZF010000090.1:0-1194 GCA_964469845.1 uncultured Phocaeicola sp. | reverse complement strand
CCCTCTCCTCGCGCAGACCGCGAATGATGCGGCGGAGTTCGGGCGCCAATTTGCCATCGATGGGCGTGGCCGACGGCTCGATGCGGCAGGCTTGCTTCAGTTCGGTTTCGGAAAGCTCGGTGACAGACCGGAAAAGCGTCACCAAATCGCGCAGCGAAACACCGAGTGTCAGCAGCTTGCGCGACTTGCCGAAGACCGTGGCGTTGCGCACGCCGGCGGGGATGGGCTCCGTACCCACATAGGCATCGAAGATGCTGCCAAGGTCTACATCGAAAAACTTCTTGGCACGCACACAGTCTATGCTTTCCATCGAACCGAAAGGACTGAGGGATGCGGCGAGCGTTTCGTCCTCGGACGTGTCGAGGGTGTAGGGTTCCGGCTCCTTCGCCCCGAAAACGGCGTCCCAATCGGCGTGAAAGATTTCGTCCTTGTGACCGATAATGACAAGGCGCGATTCGTCCTTGCAAGCGGGATCGTGCTTCAGACCGACGAGGGTTGCCAGATGCTGTTGCGCCGCCGCTATGGTGGAATTGTTCGGGCGCAACGCCACGACGTGCAGGCCGTAGTTCACCGTCTGTTCCACCCATACGATGCGAAGCGAACCGATAAGGGGCTTGATGTGGTTGTTAAAGTACTCGCGCGCATCGCCCATGTGCGGATTGTCTTTCCGGTCGAAATCGACGGCGAAGAAAACGCCCGGCACGGCAGACTCGTTATGCCGCATGCCGTCGGTAAAACATTCTACGTTCCAGCACACGCCGGGAAGGGTTTTCTTGAGGCGTTCCCTCTCGTCGGCGTTGCGCTCGGCACGGATTTTGAGAATCGTTTCGTTACGATCGGGGTTGTTTAACACTTTGTTGATGAAACTTTCTTTGTCATGGCAGGCTACTTTCTTCACCTGAATCCATGCTAAAACAATTTCTTTTTCGGTCATAAATTGTTTTTATAAATTTAAAATCTTGCAATCTCAAGTCTCTCTATGACTGAGCTTTGCAACTTCAAAGTTACAACATGGACGAGCCAAAACCAAATATATGACGCGTTATATTCTTTGTAACGATTCTTTTTTTCGACACATGCGAAAAGTGACCTTTATATGTCGTTTTCTCAACGAAAATATGTCGTTTTCAATGAAAAATATGTCGTTTTCTACGGAGAATATGTCGCTTTTAACGAAGAATATGTCGTTTTCAA
>CAYXZF010000089.1:0-8127 GCA_964469845.1 uncultured Phocaeicola sp. | reverse complement strand
GTTTTTTGAAAAACTCTTAGAAGTTTGTAAACGAAAACAAAGGGAAATTTAGAGGGAATATAGAACATAAAAAGCCGAAGAGATGAGAGCAAAAAAAAGAAACATTCCACCCATCATTACCCAACAAATACGGCTGAAGATACAAACGCATATCTTCAGCCGATAAATTCAGAATGTCTTACCGATCAACCGGAGAGGACCAAAATCCATTCATTTCTTTACGAACGACTGATTTGGAAACCTTTATCCGAAAGAGTCATATCTACAAAGCGGGCAAGAGCATTGGGCGGATTCTGCGTGAGAATGGTACGGATGCGAGCCGCTGCTTCGGGACTCTTCGCCACCATGTAAAGGAAACCGCCTCCACCGGCTCCGGGAAGTTTATAGCCCAAGCAATAATCGGCAACGCGATGGATGATGGCTTCCACCCTGGGCGGATTTGTACCGGTGTCCAAGGACTTGTTCTGTTCCCATGTTTTTCCTACCAAACGCCCCATCGCATCAAAATCACCACGCTGAATCGCTTCATAAAGGTCTGCCGCATGAGCTTTCATGCCGGACAGGATATGCAAATGCTCGGTGGAATTCAAGAACATACCGCGCACGATTTCGGCCAAAATACTCTTAGCAGTACGGGTAATGCCGGTGTAATACAGCAAATGACACGCACGATATTCGGGCGCGGTAAACAAATAGTCGGGCAACCACTTCACCTGCGGGCACTGTTCCATGCCGGAAGTGGTCTGCAACAGTTTTACGCCTCGAAGCACTCCGCCGTACTGGTCTTGCCATCCGCCTCCGGTGGTGAGCAGCTGTTCCAAAATCAGCGTACGATGGCAAGTCTCGTTCTTATCCCAATTCAATCCGCAGAAATCGGCTACGGCTCCCAATACCGTTGAAGCCAGAATGGAGCTTGTGCCCAATCCCGAACCGGCAGGAACGGCGGAAAGCAACGTCAGTTCGATGCCGCTTCCGAAGTCCTTCAACTGTTCTTCCAACGACGCATAAGACTCGTGCGAGAATCCCGGCTGGAATCCCGCCAGCACCAAAGCCGCCTTAGGTATGGAGAAGGGCGAACCCACTTGGGTATAGCACGACAGTTCGTCGTAAGTCTTTATCACTTCGATGGCTCCCAAATCAATGGAACGGAGAACGATGTGCGGTTCGCGACAAGGCTTTACGTACACCTGCAAAGGCGGCTGACCGTTCAGTTCCACCGCCATATTCACCACGCTTCCCCCCTCGTTCAGACAATAAGGCGGCGTATCGGTCCATCCTCCCGCCAAGTCAATGCGCACAGGACTGCGTCCCCACACAATCTGATCGGCATAGACCGACAAACGAGGTTGCTGCCGATGCGACAACGCCGCCTCGGTCAATGACTCGCGCATCAGGCAAAACGCCGTTTCCTCATAAGCCTCGAACGGGCGGCCGGTCAAGCGGCACACACGGGCACGGAACATTTGGTCGCTGATGCGGGTCATCATCGGTTCGTCGGCATCCAAGGCTTCGGGCAAAGGTAGGCCGGCGGCTGCGAAAGCGCCTGCCGCATCTTCCAAGTTCAGCTGAAAGAACACGCTTTGCGAGTGGTTCTGCGCCAACAAAATCCAATTTTCGCGCCGGAAATCCGCACGTTGCGCCGTCAACCTCCGAAGATTCGCTTGCGCCGAAAGTTCGTCCGCCGAGAGTTTTGGGCATCGCAACCAAGCTTCACGACCTTCCTGCAAGGCAGGTTCGGCAATCATCCAACGCATCATCACGCCCAACTCATCCACGCTTTCCGTCAGCGGGAAGAGACGGGCCGCCTGCAGGTCGTATCCGTTCTCCACTTCCTCCGAAGACAGGCCGCGAGCGGCAAGCCATTCGGCGAAAGGCCTTCCCAAAAATTCAGTAGAAGACGCTTTGATGTCGCCCCGGAAAGCATCGTTGTAACCGTAAGGGCGGGCCGCATAAAGGCGTTCGCCCACGGGAACCACGTCCACGCACACCCCTTCGGGAACATGCAACGCCCAATCGTTTTGCGGCACACCCGTAACGATGGTCTGCCGATGCAGCGTCCAAGTGGCAGGTACGTGACTGTTCTCTATCCATGTATTCTGATTGTCCGCGGTCAGCCGAATACCGGTCCGTGCGTTCTGCACAAACATCGACGGATGCGGCTTCACCTTGTGGTGCATGATTTCGCGTTGGTCGGTCACACGATTCTGCACGCGGAGAGTGGACGAAAGCAATTCGCGGCTCGTGCCGTAATGATAAAATTCTCCGCCGGGCAAAGGGAGAATGGCCACCGACAATCTGTTCAGCTCCTCGTCAGCGATACGCGGATGGTCGCCCAAGGCCAATCCGAACTCCGAATACATGTCATAGTATCCCAAGGCGCCTTCACGGTACGAACGCTCCACCAACAGTTTCACCGCACGGTCGCTGAGCAACCAAATGCCGATGTCCATCAAAAAGAGATGAGTTTTCATCAGATTGCCCAACTCCTCCACGGTGGGTTTCTGAAGCATAAAGTCCAATCGGTCGGGCGCGCGACGGGAGCTGACAAACACGCCGTGATTCTTCGCCAAGTCGGGATCCACCCAAAGGCCGTAACACACCACGTCCGCCACGGGTATCTGCCGCAACGGTTTTTCCGCACGGATGTACACATCGCCACTGGCTATCAGCGTATGCAGGCTGTCCGGAGCCTGATTCAGAATTTGCTCGTAAAGGGGAAGCTGCAAGCTCAGCAAGTTCTGCGACAAGCGTTGCCCCCTCGCCCATCGGAACACCGGGATGGGAGTCAGCACCTTTCCACCGGGAGCATAGCCCGGCAAGCGGCGGCTCTGACCGCCGGCATGGAGCAGAATACGTTTTTCTTGCGACAACCATTCCGACAAATCCGTGCCGGGCGCCCATTCGTCGCGACAGGCTTGAAGCAACCAAGCCGTACCGCCCCCCGAACCGAGTTTGCTACCCACCGGGTCGGACGTACAAAACCATTCGGATTTTTCTACATTTTCTATTTCGTGAAAACATTCCACCAAGTTGGGTGGCAAGGATAATAGTTTTTTCATATCGTAATATCTTCGTTAGGTGATACAAAGATGCATAATTTATAGGATATACGCCAAAAAGTATCCTTTTTTTTTTGTTCTTTCCTCACAATCACCTAATTTTGCTTCTTTAATTAACAGCAAACAAATCATTATCTATAGTCATTATGAAAGATTTCTTCAAATACACTTTCGCCTGTATGCTGGGCGTGGTCTTGGCAGGCATCGTGTTTACAGTATTAGGCATCGTCAGTCTTGCGGGCATGTTGGTCTCCGCGGACACGGAAACCACGGTGAAAGAAAACTCCATCCTCGCCATCGAACTGAAAGGAACGTTGTCCGAACGACAACAAGACAACCCGTTGCAGGAAATGCTGGGCGAGGACTTCCAAACATATGGATTGAACAACATCCTGTCCGCCATCCGGAAAGCCAAGGAAAACGAAAACATCAAAGGCATCTATCTGCAATCCGATTGGCTGGAAACATCGTATGCTTCATTGGAAGAAATCCGCCATGCGCTGTCCGACTTCAAGGAAAGCGGCAAGTTTGTGGTGGCATACGCCGACCAATACACCCAACCGATGTACTATCTGGCCACCGTCGCCGACAAGTTGATTGTGAATCCGCAAGGCAGCATCTCTTGGCACGGCCTGGCTTCGCAACCCATCTTTTTCAAAGACCTGTTGGAGAAAGTGGGCATTGAAATGCAGATATTCAAGGTAGGCACATACAAATCGGCCGTAGAACCGTACATCGCGACGGAAATGAGCGATGCGAACCGTCGGCAAGTGACAGAATTTCTCGGTTCCATCTGGGGACGATTGCTGGAAGATGTATCCGCATCGCGCAACATTCCGAAAGAGAAGCTGAACGAATATGCCAACGAAATGATGGATTTGAAGTCGGCGGAAGAATACCTTGCCTGCGGACTGGCAGACACCTTACTCTATAAGGACGGCGTTCTTAATTATCTGAAAGAACTGACCGGACGCGAAGCCGATGAAAGCCTGCGCACCCTGTCGCTGGAAGATATGAAAAACGTAAAACGCAACGTGCCCCTTGACAAGAGCGGCAACATCATCGCCGTTTATTACGCTTCGGGAGGCATCGACGACACCGCTTCCGCCGAAGAAGGCATCCAATCGGAGAAAGTCATCAAAGACTTGCGCAAGCTGCGCGAAGACGAAACCATCCAAGCCGTGGTGCTGCGCGTCAATTCGCCGGGAGGAAGTGCCTATGGCTCCGAACAAATCTGGCGGGAAGTCTGCCTGCTGAAAGCCGAAAAGCCCGTCATCGTTTCCATGGGCGACTACGCGGCTTCGGGCGGCTATTACATCTCTTGCGCCGCCGATACGATTGTGGCCGAACCGACCACGCTGACCGGCTCCATCGGCATTTTCGGCATGTTCCCAAACATGCAAGGACTGCTGACCGACAAACTCGGCCTGCACTTCGACATGGTGAAAACCAACTCCTTTGCCGACATGGGCAACCTGGCACGCCCCTTCAACGCCGAAGAACGCGAAGCCATGCAGAACTACATCAACAAGGGTTATCAACTGTTTGTGAAACGATGCGCCGAAGGACGCGGCATGAGCGTGGAAGCCATCGAGCAAATAGCGGAAGGACGGGTATGGACAGGCGACACCGCCAAAGAGTTGGGATTGGTAGACGAACTCGGCGGACTGGACAAAGCCGTGGAAATCGCCGCACGGAAAGCGGGCATCGAGGCCTACAGCATTCTCGAATATCCGGCTCAGAAAAACTTCTTGAGCACTTTGATGAATCACACTACGGACAACTACATCAACGGACAGATGAAACAGACTTTGGGTGAATACTATTCCTACATCCGGTTTGTACGCGACTGCAAAGAAGCCGACCGCATCCAAGCCCGTCTGCCTTTCGACCTTCGAATCAAGTAAAACAAACGAAAGCGAAAAAAGAAAGAACGCCAATGAGTGAAAGTTTGATTGACATACAGAAATGGCTGTACCCTGTTTCGTGGATTTACGGAGCGGTGGTCGGGCTGCGCAACAAGCTGTTTGACTGGGGCTACCTCCCCGAAAAAAACTTCCGGTTGCCCGTCATTTGTGTAGGCAATCTCACGGTGGGCGGCACCGGAAAGACCCCCCACACCGAATACCTCATCCGGCTTCTGCAACGACAAGGGCAAGTGGCCGTGCTGAGTCGCGGCTACAAACGCCAATCCAAAGGCTTTGTATTGGCAGGCGCAGACACCCCCGCACGCATGATAGGCGACGAACCGCGTCAGATGAAACAAAAGTTTCCGCACATCCACATGGCTGTGGACGCAGACCGCCGACACGGCATCGAACAACTGCTGCGCAAAAGCATCACCCCGCAAACAGACTTTATCCTGCTGGACGACGCGTACCAGCATCGTTACGTAAAAGCAGGGCTGAACATCCTGTTAGTGGACTATCGACGGATGATAACAGACGACGCGCTGCTGCCGGCAGGACGGTTGCGGGAGGCCGAATCGGGCAAATACCGCGCACACATCGTCATCGTCACGAAATGTCCGAACGACCTGACTCCGTGGGATTATCGGGACATCACGAACCGCTTGGAACTGCACGCTTTCCAACAACTGTACTTCACAACGTTCCGCTACGGCAAATTGCGACCGCTCTTCAACGGCGGCAAGGAATATTCCCTGCAAAGCATCCAACCCGCCGTACACATCCTGTTGCTGACAGGCATCGCCTCGCCCCGACAGTTGGAGCAAGAGCTTGCAACCGTCAACCGAAACGTCCATCCGTTGACCTTCAACGACCACCACCACTTCAACAAAGAGGACATGGAGGAAATCGGACGACGGTTCGACGAACTGCCCGAGGGGAAACGGATGATTATCACGACCGAAAAGGATGCGGCACGGCTGACAGAGCATCCTTTATTGCCGGAAACCATCAAGCCATACATCTATGTCATTCCTATCGAAGTGGCGTTTTTGCAGGGACAACAAGAATCGTTCAACCAAAATATAATGGAATATGTTAGAAAAAATCCAAGAGACAGCCGCGTACTTGAAGGATAGGATGCACACGCAACCACACACTGCCATCATACTCGGCACAGGACTGGGATGCCTCGCCAACGAAATCACCGATTGCTACGAGATTCCCTATCAAGAGATTCCTCACTTTCCACTCTCCACCGTCGAAGGACACAGCGGGAAACTGATTTTCGGACGATTGGGCGGCAAAGACATCCTTGCCATGCAGGGGCGATTTCATTTCTACGAAGGATACTCGATGAAAGAAGTAACATTCCCCGTTCGCGTGATGCGCGAGTTGGGCATACGCACGCTCTTCGTATCCAACGCGGCGGGAGGCATGACCCCCTCCTTCGAAATAGGCGACCTGATGATTATCACCGACCATATCAACATGTTCCCCGAACATCCGCTGAGGGGAAAGAACGTGGAATACGGCGCACGCTTCCCCGATATGAGCGAAGCATACGACCGGACACTGATAGCACAAGCCGATGCCATCGCCGCCGAACAAGGCATCAAGGTACAGCACGGCGTGTACGTAGGCACGCAAGGACCGACATACGAAACACCCGCCGAATACAAGATGTTCCGCATCCTTGGAGGCGACGCGGTGGGAATGTCCACCGTGCCCGAAGTCATCGTAGCCAACCATTGCGGCATCCGGGTGTTCGGCATCTCAGTCATCACCGACTTGGGCGTGGAAGGCAGAATCGTGGAAGTAACCCACGAAGACGTGCAACGGGCGGCCGATGCAGCACAGCCCTTGATGACCGCCATCATGCGAGAACTTATCAACAGAACTTAAAAAGACAGATATGCAAGAACAAAACAGAACAGAAATATCCACCCTCGGTGAGTTCGGCCTCATCAAGCGGCTTACCGAAGGCATCGAACTGAAAAACAGCGAATCGTTCTACGGTGTGGGCGATGATGCCGCCGTACTGCAATTCGGCGAAGGAGAACAGACCCTTGTCACCACCGACCTGCTGATGGAAGGCGTGCACTTCGACTTGGTTTACACGCCGTTGAAACATTTGGGTTACAAAGCGGCCATCGTCAATTTTTCGGACATCTACGCCATGAACGGTACTCCCAAGCAGATTACCGTATCGTTGGCGGTGTCGAAGCGTTTCTGCATCGAAGATTTGGAACAACTGTACGAGGGACTTCGCCTTGCGTGCGACATCCATCACGTAGACATCGTGGGCGGCGATACCACCTCATCGGTTACGGGACTTGGCATCAGCATCACCTGCATAGGTACCGTAAGCAAGGGACAGGCGGTCTACCGCAACGGCGCAAAGGATACCGACCTCATCTGCGTAAGCGGCGATTTGGGAGCGGCCTACATGGGGCTGCAACTATTGGAACGCGAGAAGACGGTATTCGAGGGACAAAAGGAAGTGAACCCCGACTTCGGCGGCAAAGAGTATTTACTGGAACGGCAACTGAAACCCGAAGCCCGACGAGACATCATCGAAGCCCTGCGAAACGAAGGCATCCGACCGACCGCCATGATGGATATTTCGGACGGATTGTCATCAGAACTGATGCACATCTGCGAGCAAAGCGGCGTAGGCTGTCGTGTGTACGAAGAACGCATCCCCATCGACTACCAGACGGCAGTCATGGCAGAAGAGTTGAACATGAACGTCACCACATGCGCCTTGAACGGCGGCGAAGATTATGAACTGTTATTCACCGTCCCCCTCACCGCCCACGACAAAGTAGCCGCAATGAAAGGGATTCGCATCATCGGTCATATCACACGCCGGGAACTTGGCTGCGGACTGGTTACCCGCGACGGCAATGAATTCGAGCTGAAAGCACAAGGATGGAACCCCTTAAAAGAATGACACACGCAGTCTTTCCACCGGGTTATCCAATATAATATAGTAGCATAAAGCGGTCTGCCTGCCGAGAAAATGGGCAAGCAGACCGCATTTAACACCTTTTAGCTTTAAAATTTTTAATTTTATTGCTTTTTATTTGGCGGTTTCAAAATAAGTTCCTATCTTTGCACTCGCAAAAAGGAAGATGGTGCCATAGCTCAGTTGGTAG
>CAYXZF010000088.1:0-8181 GCA_964469845.1 uncultured Phocaeicola sp. | reverse complement strand
ATTATGATAATATAAAGGAGGATTTTACTTTTGTATATGTCAATGCTGGCATACTTGTAAATTGTAATTTCTAAATGTAAAGTTTAATATTTAGATAAATAAATTTGCAAAACTAAATTTATCGTTTTACCTTTGTAACTGTTATAAATCCTATGTAATTTTGGTAAATGAAAGATCGAATAGCCCAAATAATGCAAAAAGAAGCGATGACAGCTGCCCAATTTGCGGAGAAGATAGGCATTTCTCCGGCATCGCTTTCTCATATACTGAGTGGAAGAAACAATCCAAGTCTGGACGTGGCGATGAAAATCCGCAAAGCGTTCGACTATGTGAATTGGGAATGGTTGTTGGATGGCAAAGGAGAACTGGGTGCTCCTACCCCGAAAGAAGAAACCGGCGAATCTTTTCCTTCGGGAGGCCTTTACCCCGATGAGAATCCGTTTTTTTCGGACGGGAGGACAGATGACTACGAAAATCGCAAGGAAACGGAGCCAAAAACGCCCTCGTATGCGCCTAAAGAGATTGTGCGTGAGCAAGTTAAGATTATAGAAACGCCTGCCAGAAAAATTACCGAAATAAGAATTTTCTTCGATAACGGCACTTATGAAACCTTCCGTCCTGAAAAATGAGACCTAATCTGTCGGTTTTTGGGTAAATTCGGTGTATATTTGCATGAATAAAGAATTATACCTAATAATATCATAACCTATGATGAAGAAATATGTTTTAGATTTAACGGTTACTCAGAACATACGCTTGCATGACAACTATGTGCTGATTAAGATGACCCATGAGAACCCGTTGCCCGAAATGGTGCCGGGACAATTTGCGGAGATTCGCATCGACGGCTCGCAGACAACCTACCTTCGGCGTCCCATCTCCATTCACTTTGTAGATAAGGAAGCCAATGAAGTGTGGTTCCTCGTACAGTTGGTGGGCGACGGCACTCGCCAATTGGCGGCGGTAAAAACAGGCGATGCGGTCAATGTTGTCCTCCCCTTGGGCAATGGCTACACCTTGCCGCAAAATCCGGCCTCTGTAAGCCCTCTTTTGGTGGGAGGTGGAGTAGGTACCGCTCCGATGCTGATGCTTGGTTCTGCGCTTGCCGAAATGGGATGCAAACCCACGTTTTTGTTGGGGGCACGGTCGGGTAAAGACTTGCTCCAATTGGATGAATTTGAGAAACTGGGTGAAGTGTATCTGACAACCGAAGACGGAAGCATGGGTGAAAAGGGATATGTAACGATGCACAATGTATTGAACGAACGGAAGTTCGACATGATTTATACTTGCGGCCCGAAGCCTATGATGATGGCGGTAGCCCACTATGCCAAGGCGAACAACATCGAGTGCGAGGTGTCGCTTGAAAACAAAATGGCTTGCGGCGTAGGTGCCTGCCTCTGTTGTGTGGAGAATACCGATGAAGGTCATTTGTGTGTTTGTAAAGATGGTCCAGTATTTAATATAAAGAAATTATTATGGCAGATTTAAGCGTTCATATTGGCAATCTGAAGCTCGCCAATCCTGTAATGACGGCTTCGGGTACGTTTGGCTACGGAAAGGAATTTGAAGACTTTGTAGACTTGGAAAAGATAGGTGGTATCATTGTGAAGGGAACCACGCTTCATCGCCGCGAGGGTAATCCTTATCCGCGCATGGCGGAGACTCCGATGGGAATGCTGAATGCAGTGGGTCTTCAGAATAAGGGAGTAGACTATTTTATCGAAAATATCTATCCGAAAATAAAAGACATTCGTACCAACATGATTGTAAACGTGTCCGGCTCCGCTATTGAGGACTATGTACAGACGGCTGAAAAAATCAATGAATTGGATGCTATTCCTGCCATCGAACTGAACATCTCTTGTCCGAATGTAAAGCAGGGCGGCATGGCTTTTGGCGTGTCGGCCGAAGGGGCTGCTTCGGTGGTAAAGGCCGTGCGCGAAGTCTATAAGAAAACCCTCATCGTAAAGCTCTCACCGAACGTAACGGACATCACCGAGATAGCCCGTGCTGTCGAGGCTTCAGGAGCAGACAGCGTGTCGCTCATCAATACTCTTTTGGGTATGGCCATTGATGCCGAAAAACGTCGCCCTTTACTTTCCACCATAACGGGCGGCATGAGCGGGGCAGCTGTCAAACCGATTGCTCTCCGGATGGTTTGGCAAGTGTCGAAAGCGGTAAATATTCCTGTCATCGGATTGGGAGGTATCTCCAATTGGAAGGATGCCGTCGAGTTTCTTTTGGCGGGTGCCTCTGCCATTGAAATCGGCACGGCAAACTTTATAGATCCTGCCATCACGGTTAAGGTGTCGGAAGGAATCAACGATTACCTCGACCGTCATGGATTCACTTCTGTAAAGGAGATTATCGGCGGATTGATTGTCTGAATAAATTACTTATATTTAATTTTATCTTCAGGGGGCTTGAAAGGGGTTATTCTTTCAAGCCCTTGTTTTTTGTTTCTTCTTCTGATGGTTTGAGTTTATGAATTAACTTAGTTGCACAGGCAATTAAATCAAAGGGTATAAAATGATATTTTTTTCGATGGATTGGGGTGTTTTTACAAAATCGTCTCTTCTCATCGGCACTTGTCAAGGAGGGAAGTAAAGGAGAGTATAAGTGGAGAAGCGCAGGAGGATAGAGGAAAACGTGAGGTGAAAGTAAAGAATATCCGTGCCCGGTAAGAGGTATGGCCTGCTTTCGGACACGGATAAAGTTTGTAAAAACCGATTACTTTAATAAATCCGGCCTTAATCGTTGTGTTCTCTCCAAGGATTGCTGAAGTTCCCACTCTTTGATTTTGGCTTCGTGGCCGGAAAGCAGGATGTCGGGCACCCGCCATCCATTGTACTCTGCCGGGCGTGTGTAAACGGGAGCCGCCAGTAAATTGTCTTGAAAAGAATCCGAAAGTGCCGACTGTTCATCACTGATGACTCCCGGAATGATTCGGACAACGGCATCGGCAATGACCGCCGCGGCAAGTTCTCCTCCGGTCAGCACATAATCGCCGATACTGATTTCTTTTGTTATGAGATGCTCGCGGATGCGATAGTCGATACCCTTGAAATGTCCGCACAGGATAATCAGATTTTGTGCCAGCGAAAGAGTATTCGCCATGGGCTGGCTGAACTGTTCGCCATCGGGACTGGTGAAGATGACTTCATCGTAATCGCGTTCCGCTTTCAATGCGGAAATGCAACGGTCAATCGGTTCAATCTTCATCACCATTCCGGCAAATCCGCCAAAGGGATAATCGTCTACTTTGCGATAACGGTCGTAGGCATAGTCGCGGAGATTGTGGATATGAAACTCGGCAATGCCCTTTTTCTGGGCGCGACTCATGATGGAGCAGTTGAAAAATCCTTCCAACATCTCGGGCAATACAGTTATGATATCTATTCTCATCTTGTCTTTGTTTATCTAATTTTTTGCAAAAGTACGAAAACCTCGCCGATTTTCACGCAAAAAATAGCTACTTTTGTCCCTTGTAATCATACTAATCATATATGGACGAAATTCAACGAATACAATGGCTGCGTGAAGAACTTCACCGCCACAATTATAATTACTATGTGTTGAACGCTCCCGAAATCAGCGATCAGGAGTTTGACCACTTGATGCGCGAACTTCAAGATTTGGAAGCAAAGCACCCCGAATGCCGTGATGACAATTCTCCTACCATGCGCGTGGGCAGTGACCTGAATAAGAATTTCAATCAGGTAGTACACAAGTATCCGATGCTTTCGCTGGCAAATACCTATTCGGAGGCCGATGTCGCAGAGTTTTACGACCGTGTTTCAAAATCTCTCAACGAAGAATTTGAAATTTGTTGCGAGATGAAGTTTGATGGTACCTCCATCTCCTTGACCTACGAGAATGGCAAGTTGGTGAGAGCCGTAACCCGCGGCGACGGTGTGCAGGGCGATGATGTGACGGACAATGTGAAAACCATCCGGAGCATTCCGTTGGTGCTTCACGGAAGCGATTACCCCTCGGAGTTTGAAATCCGAGGTGAGATTCTTATGCCTTGGACCGTTTTCGAGGATTTGAACCGTGAACGTGAGGCGCGTGAAGAACCTCTGTTCGCCAATCCCCGCAATGCGGCTTCGGGGACATTGAAACTTCAAAACTCATCGATAGTGGCTTCGCGAAAGTTGGATGCTTACCTTTACTATCTGTTAGGTGAATCGCTTCCCGGTGATGGGCACTACGAAAATATGCAGGAAGCCGCTCGTTGGGGATTCAAGGTGAGTAAATTGATGCGCAAGTGCAGCACCCTTCAAGAGGTGATGGATTTCATCAATTACTGGGATGTGGAGCGTAAAAACCTGCCTGTCGCTACCGATGGCATTGTTTTAAAAGTAAATTCGCTTCGTCAGCAACGCAATCTCGGTTTTACCGCCAAATCACCTCGTTGGGCCATAGCCTACAAGTTTCAAGCAGAAAGAGCTTGTACGCGTTTAAACGAAGTTACTTATCAAGTAGGGCGTACGGGAGCGGTTACTCCGGTGGCCAACCTTGACCCGGTGCAACTGGCCGGTACGGTGGTGAAACGTGCCTCTTTGCATAATGCCGACATTATCGAAGGACTTGATCTTCACATCGGCGATATGGTTTATGTGGAAAAAGGCGGTGAAATCATCCCTAAGATTGTAGGCGTAGACAAAGAAGCCCGCTTCTTGGTGGGTGACAAGATTCGCTTTATCGACCGCTGTCCCGAATGCGGAAAACCATTGACCCGCTATGAAGGTGAAGCGGCTCATTATTGCACCAACGATACCGCTTGTCCGCCTCAAATCAAAGGAAAGATAGAGCATTATGTCAGCCGGAAAGCCATGAACATCGACGGTCTCGGACCTGAAATCATCAATTTATTCTATCAGGAAGGAATGATACATACAGTGGCCGACCTCTATACGCTGAAAGCACCGGACATCGCTCGCCTTGAACGCATGGGAAAGAAGTCGGCGTTGAACATCATGGATGGGATTCGTGCCTCGAAGGAAGTGCCGTTTGAAAGAGTATTGTTTGCTCTCGGTATTCGTTTTGTAGGAGAAACTACCGCTAAAGCTTTGGCGAAAGCTTTCCGGAATATCGATGCGTTGGCTTCGGCTTCTCTTGAACAGTTGGTGGACGTGGACGAAATCGGAACACGCATCGCCCAAAGCGTCCGCCTTTACTTTGCCGATGAAAAGAATCGCCAAATCATCGAACGTTTGCGAGAAGCAGGTGTGCGGATGGAGATGGAAGAACTCGACCTTTCGGAGTTTACCGATAAGTTGGCCGGCAAGGCTATTGTCATCAGCGGAGTATTCGCCCTTCATTCGCGCGACGAATACAAGGAGTTGATTGAAAAACACGGCGGTAAGAACGTGGGTAGCATATCGAAGAAGACAGCTTTCATCTTGGCGGGAGAGAACATGGGACCGGCCAAATTGGAAAAAGCGCAGAAATTAGGAGTGCCCATTGTTGGCGAAGAAGAATTTCTGAAGATGATAGAGTGACTTTTTACTGCGAAACGGTAAAAAGAAGTTCGTTTTTATCGCATAAGGAAGAAAAAATTAGTACTTTTGCGAAGCGTTAGAACGGAAAACAACGGAATTTATGATAAGAACAAGACTCAAAGGCATGGGGGTAGCCTTGATTACCCCTTTTAAAGAAGACGATAGTGTGGATTATGAAGCATTGCTTCGTCTGGTGGATTATCAGGTACAGAATGGAACGGATTTCTTGTGTGTATTAGGTACAACGGCCGAGACTCCGACACTGACCCAAGAAGAAAAAGATAAAATCAAACGTTTGGTCATCGAACGGGTGAACGGACGTATCCCCATTTTGCTCGGTGTGAGCAGTAATTGCACACGTACCGTAGTGGAAACCGTAAGAAACAGTGACATGACCGGAGTGGATGCTTTGCTTGTTGCTGTACCTTATTATAATAAACCTTCACAAGAGGGTATTTATCAGCATTACAAAGCCATCGCCGAAGCGACCGACCTTCCCATTGTGCTCTACAATGTGCCGGGGCGCACAGGTGTGAACATGACGGCCGAAACTACACTCCGTTTGGCTCGTGACTTTAAGAACATCGTAGCTATCAAGGAAGCATCAGGCAATATCACCCAAATGGACGACATCATTAAAAACAAGCCTGCCGACTTCGATGTGATTTCCGGTGATGACGGCATCACTTTCCCGCTGATTACATTGGGTGCGGTCGGAGTAATCTCTGTCATCGGTAATGCTTTCCCCTGTGAATTCAGCCGCATGACGCGTTTGGCACTTCAAGGTGATTACGCCAATGCGCTCGCCATTCACCACAAGTTTACGGAGTTGTTCAACCTGCTTTTCGTAGATGGGAATCCTGCCGGTGTAAAGGCCATGCTCAACATGATGGGGATGATTGAAAACAAACTCCGTTTGCCGTTGGTTCCTACGCGTATCACTACTTACGAGCGAATGCGTGCTGTGCTTGATACGTTGGATAACAAGCATTGATTCCAAAATACACAAAACATCCTGTCATTCCCTCCTAATTAATTGGAAGTATTTTCCGTTAGGAGGGAATTTTTTGTATTTTAAAAGGGTATAATATGAAAATTTTCACTATCTTCGTGGGCATGAAAAAACATCTAACTTAATGATAATTTTAATCTTATGAAAAGACTGATTCTTTGCCTGACCATAATAGTGGTAGGCGTAGTGGGTATATTCGCCCAAAGTAAGAACGGTGGCATCGATGAAGAGATGTTGAACCGCATCCGTCAGGGGTATGCCGGTACACCGGAACAAAAAGCAGTGAAGAATGCATTGGCTTCCAATTCCATTTCCGCGTTGGCCGTTAATGCCGAAAATCTTTCGATGATTGATACCCATTTCTCTCACCGTGTAACAACCAAAGGGATTACCAATCAGCTTTCCTCCGGTCGCTGTTGGCTTTTTACGGGTTTGAATGTACTTCGTGCCAAGATGATAACCAAGCACAATCTGCCGGAATTCGAGTTTTCGCAAAACTACAACTCTTTCTATGACTTATTGGAGAAGTCCAACCTTTTTCTCCAGGCTATCATCGATACTCGGGATTTGCCGATGGACAATCGTAAAGTGGATTGGTTGTTGAAGAATCCTATCGGTGACGGTGGTCAGTTTACTGGAGTATCCAATCTGATTATGAAATATGGCGTAGTACCCAAATCGGTAATGCCTGAAACTTATCAGAGCAATAATACTGCTCAAATGGGCATGATTCTTAAGTGGAAACTCTGCGAATATGCTCTCGAACTTCGTAGCTTGAAGCCGGTTCAAGCAGCTAAACGCAAAGAAGTAATGCTGACCGAAATTTATCGTATTTTAGCGGAATGTCTGGGTGTGCCTCCCAAGGAGTTTGAATGGACGCGCAAAGATAAGGATGGAAAGGTTATCAGCACCAAGAAATACACTCCGAAGAGTTTCTATGATGAATTTATTGGCGAAGATTTGGAGAATAATTACGTGATGGTAATGAACGACCCGACTCGCGAATACGGCAAAGTTTACGAAATAGAATACGACCGTCACGTGTACGATGGCGAAAATTGGCTTTACATCAATCTTCCGATAGAGCGTGTGAAAGAGTTGGCTATCGCTTCCATTAAGAATAATACAGCCATGTATTTTTCTTGCGATGTAGGTAAGTTTATGGATCGCAAAAAGGGCACGTTAGACATGAATAATTTGGATTACGCTTCGCTTTTCCGTACAGAGTTTCCCATGGATAAGAAACAGCGGATTCAGACTTATACCAGTGGTTCTTCTCATGCCATGACACTGATTGCAGTTGATTTGGACGATGATGGTCGTCCGCGTAAGTGGATGGTAGAAAATAGTTGGGGAGCAGATTCTGGTTATAAAGGAAATTTGATTATGACCGATGAATGGTTTGATAATTATATGTTCCGTGTTGTAATTGAGAAAAAATATGTTCCACAAGATATTTTAAAGATGCTCGAACAGAAACCGATTCAACTTCCTGCATGGGATCCGATGTTTGCGCCGGAAGAATAATGTTTGACTGAATGCTTAAAAGGAGAATATGCAAAGCTGTAAGCCATATTCTCCTTTAACATAAAACGGTTTATAACAATTGATTACGATGTGTTTATACGGTAATTTTATTTGTTATATAATACATGTTATGTT
>CAYXZF010000087.1:0-8330 GCA_964469845.1 uncultured Phocaeicola sp. | reverse complement strand
TTATTCGGGGCTTGATGACCCGTCATGCCCTATCGCTGAATAGTTACGTTTTTTATCCGTTTTTTATGATGATTACTAAGTAAATGCTTATCTTTGGAAGAAAATTAGAAAAAGCATCATGAAACCTATTTATCCCCCTTTTGCCCGTCCGCTTTATGTCATGGCCAAACCTATCGGTGCCGTGTGCAATCTGGCATGTGACTATTGTTACTATCTGGAAAAGAGTAACCTTTATAAAGAGAACCCAAAGCACGTGATGAGCGATGAACTGCTGGAAAAGTTCATCCGCGAATACATCGCCTCGCAAACCATGCCACAAGTACTCTTTACCTGGCACGGCGGAGAAACGTTAATGCGCCCCCTTTCTTTCTACAAACGGGTAATGGAACTGCAACAACGCTATGCCGGAGGTCGAACCATTGATAATTGCATTCAAACAAACGGCACGCTGCTGACCGACGAATGGTGCAGCTTCTTCCGCGAAAATAATTGGCTGGTAGGAATTTCCATTGATGGACCGCAGGAGTTTCACGACGCATATCGACGCAACAAACAGGGTCGCCCCTCTTTTCAAAAAGTGATGCAGGGCATCCGGCTACTGAAGAAACATGGCGTAGAGTGGAACGGCATGGCGGTCGTCAACGATTACAATGCCGATCATCCGCTGGAGTTCTACCACTTTTTCAAGGAGATAGGCTGTCACTACCTCCAGTTCGCCCCCATCGTAGAACGCATCCAAATGCACCGGGACGGACGCCACCTTGCCACCCCTCGGCAAGCGGGCGAAACATTGGCCGACTTTTCCGTGTCGCCCGAACAATGGGGAGAGTTTCTCTGCGCGATATTCGATGAATGGGTGAAGCAGGATGTGGGAACCTATTTCATCCAACTGTTCGACTCCACACTGGCCAACTGGATGGGCGAACAGCCCGGTGTATGCTCCTTGGCGAAAACCTGCGGACATGCCGGAGTGATGGAGTTCAACGGCGATGTATATGCTTGCGACCATTTCGTTTTTCCCGAATTCAAGTTGGGAAACATCTACGAAAAGACCTTGGTGGAAATGATGTACAGCGAACGCCAGCAGGCTTTCGGATTGGACAAGCAACGCTCCCTCCCTACCCAATGCCGGGAATGTGAGTTTCTGTTTGCCTGCAACGGCGAGTGTCCCAAAAACCGCTTTATACACACCGCTTCGGGTGAACCGGGATTGAACTATCTGTGCAAAGGATATTACCGTTTCTTCAGTCACGCGGCTCCCTACATGGATTTCATGAAGCGGGAACTATTGGCTGAGCGTGCTCCCGCCAACGTGATGCAGGCCATCCAAGACAAGCTATTGTGATAATTTGTCCGAGCGTACTTCCCATTGATATAATTTCAATCCGAAATTTTGTGTCATGACCAGCAGATGATCGAAAATGTCGGACTGAATCCACTCATACTCCGCCCACACCTTATCGCTGAGGAAGAAGTACACTTGAATGGGGAGTCCGAACTCGGTCGGTTCCTTTTGAGACACAATCATTTCCATCTGCTGATGGACTATGGGATGGGCTTTCAGATAGCGCAGGATGTAATTACGATAAAGCTGGGCATTGGTGGGTATCTCTCCCGGTTGGGGGCGATAATCCGCCATCAAGGGAATGCGGCGGCGCAAGTCCGCCACCATTTCGGGAGTGCAGAAGTAAAGACTGCCCATGTCCAACTTGATGGTCTTGTTCACCCGACGTCCGGGACCTTCCCTCATGCCCCGCCAGTTGATGAAAACGGAATTGGCCATCGTGTAAGGCGGAACGGTGGAAATGGTGTTGTCCCAATTCTGAATCTTTACGGTGTTGAGCGTAATTTCGCGAACCAGCCCGTTGGCTTGACCGTTAGGCAGTTGCACCCAGTCCCCTATCCGAACCATGTCGTTGGCCGAAAGCTGCACACCTGCCACAAATCCCAAGATACTGTCCTTGAAGACCAGCATCAGTACCGCTGCCGAAGCCCCCAGCCCGGCAAAGAGTGTGGCAGGCGACTTATTGACCAATACAGCCACCATGACAATGCCTCCCAAGAAAAATACCAATACCTGAAATATCTGCACCACTCCCTTGACGGGATGGTTTCGGAGCGTATCGCTCGAATTGTAGAAGTCGAGCATCACCAACAGCAGAGCGTTGACGGTGAGCAACAAGGCGAAGATGATATAGACCACGCAGATACGCTGCGTAAAATCCAAAATCCCCTTGTCGCGGACAAAAGCCAAAGGCAACAGAAAATAAACAAGCAATCCCGGCAGGATATGAAGCAAATGATGAATGACTTTTCTTTTCAGCAAAAAGTTGCTCCAACGCTTCCCTTCAAACCTGCGGATAAAAGCCGAAAGAAAAATTTGACACAGATAGTTCACGCCCACCGCTACGACTATCATCAACAAAGCGATGACCGTTTCGTCAAACAAGTCGGCGATGTCTTTGCTGATACCCAATCCCTCGACCAACAACCTATTCATCCATTCTCCCAAATTCTTCATGTTCCTGCTTTTTCTTGAAAAACAAAGAGAAAGAATGAAAAGTTTATCAGTAAGACACTGAAACCTCCATACCCGATTCTTTCACCAGCGCACCGATGCGATTCAATTCGGCGGGAGTGGCTTTTTCCAACCTACTGTCGGGCGTTTCACGGTCGATGGTGTAAATCATGACTTGTCGGGGACCGATTTCCTTCACCGTCCGCAGCCAGGGGAGGACATATTCGTCCGATGTATTGTCTACGCCCGGTCCTTTCATGAACAAGGTCTGTATTATCAGATTGCCCCGAAAATCTTTCATCCTATCGACGATTTGTCTCAAGTCATAGTGCCCCGTCGGACGATCCACCTTTCGGATATAATCGATGTTCACCGTGTCGAGTTTCAGGATATTGTTGTCTATCCGATTAAGCGCGTCAAACACTTCGGGCTTGTGAATGAAAGTCGAATTGCTGAGCACACTGACTTTGGCATCGGGGAAATAAGTGTCACGAAGAGAAAGTGTATCATCAATGATTTCTGCGAAGTGAGGATGGGCGGTAGGCTCGCCATTGCCGGCAAAGGTCAGCACATCGGGTTCGGGACCGTTTGCCTGCATATCGACCAGTCGGTTTTCCAATGCCCGACGCACTTCCTCGCGAGTAGGAAGAGGAAGGTGTGGACGGTGATCGCCATTGAAGCCACACTCACAATAAAGACAGTCGAACGTACAGAACTTTCCATCCCGCGGGAGCAGATTGATTCCCAAAGACACACCCAGCCGACGGCTGTGTACGGGTCCGAAAATGGGTGAAGGATAAATAATGGTAGCCATATCAGGTTTCGTTTTTCTATTCATGGGCAAAGATACAACAAAGAAACGACAGTAAATACGAAACGGAGAAAGAATGTGGTCTTTGTATATCCCCATAACAAAACCTTTCATCCGCAGGTGGCACGGATGAAAGGTTCCATTCTCCTTTCGGAAGCTACTACTTTACTTTTGTAATATCATAGACCGACTGTTCGACCGTTTCCACCAGCGTGGAGTCGTTTACCAGTCGCAGGGTTGTATCATTCACCACCAAGAAATACATCGGTTGGTCCCCATCGTTCGGAGTCAGCTTGATGGCTTTCTTCGGATGATTGTTTACCATCTTCTGAATCTTCTGCTGTTTGCCCTTGCTGCGGAAAGTTTTGTTCTTTCCCGGTCCTTCAGCATCCAGATAGGTCATATCAAGCGTGTAAAGGGTATCTATGCCATCGGTCGCCACATCGAGTGTCAGCACATAATCAATGCCCGGACCATCGGCGGCGGGCAACGTACCGGTATATACTTCTTCAACCTCTTCCACCTCCGGCGGCATGGATATAATCTCTGCATTCTTCTTGCTGTTCGAATGGCAAGAAGCCAAAGCTGCTACAACCGCAGCCAACATCATTAGCTTTTTCATTGTTAAAATGCTTTAGTTAGATAATCTGATAAAATAACACAAAGGAAAAACAAATGTTCGAGAGGAGTCTTCATATTTTATTCTTCCGTCAACTTCTTGGCTTCCAACGGGTGGTCGGTGGTCAGATAGTCTACTTTGCGAAGGATGAGTTTCCGCATGAGGTCTTCCTTATTCACCGTCCATACATTGACCTTCATCCCCAGCGCATGGGCTTCGTCTATCCATTCGGGATGCTTTTCGATGACCCGATAGCTGTAATCAATGCCGTCGATGCCTTTCTTTTTCACTTCGGCAGGCGTCAAATCACCGTTCAGATAAGCGATTTCAGATTTCGGTGTACGTTTGGCCAACCATTCGCAAGCCTCCAAACTGAACGAGATGTATTCCACCCGATGCTGCAACTTGTGATTCTTTACCCGACGGATAATGCGCTTCACGGCCTTCTTTTCATGCTTCTTGTTTTTATTAGGTTTGATTTCAAGAATCAGCCGGATGTCCGTCTCCTTGCCGGCTTTCAGATAATCATCAAGGGTAGGCAGTGTTTCTCCGTTCTTCAACTTCAAGAACTGAAGTTCCTCGTATGGAGTTTCGGCAATGACATGACCTTCAATCTTGTCATCGTGATTCACGACCAACACATTGTCTGCCGTCATCTGCACATCAAATTCAGAACCATAGACTTTTGCTTCCGCCGCCTTTTTCAAGGCCGTAACGGAGTTTTGCGCCGAACCTTCCGTTTTCCAAAAACCTCGATGGGCAATCACTTGGGTTTGTGCCTGTCCGGTGAGCACACAGCCACAAAGCATCAGCCCCATCCATAAATTCTTCATTTCCATATTTTCTTTTCCCTTTAATCGTTAAAGAGTTTATTAATTTACATAATTATGCAAAGTAGGTGAGTTTTTCTGAATCCTGCAAGCAATTGTTTGATAATTTAGTTTCCCCGCTGTTACTTCTGAATAACATTTTAGGGGTAATGATTTTCGAAGAGGTGACACTATATTAATTAATCCATACAATTTCATCAAACGAGCCAAAAACATTGATTGGAGTCCATTCTTTCTTTTCAAATGAGTATTCGGAGGTGATATTACCACTTTGGTTTGCTTCAAAATGAACAGTCAAAGTTCCGGGTCTGTCATAATTTGCAGTTGCAGATAAAGCCTTATCAGGATATGACGCAACAGGCTCTTTCGTAAGCGAAAGATTATCATCTAAAACATAGAATAAACTCATACAGCCATTTTCACTTTCCCCTCGTACAACGATAAAACCGGATATCCATTGGGAACTCTCTTTTTCATCTTTTGTAGCAGAATACACAGAAAATGGTATAAGTCTGTCAGCATCAATTTCATCTAATTTGGCAAAACCATAATCAGGAAAGAAAAATACAGGAATCCATTTTCCATTTCCTTTATTCGCTGACAGTAGTACATACTGTGATGTAAATGCACCGGGATACTCACCGAATTGTTCGGCATTTATTCCATCAGGCAATGTAAATCTCAAAGTATGCGGTTGTGCCGAAGTCCTTGAAATTGCATAATTTTCCGAACGCTCCAAATTATCCGAAATAACGTTAGCCCCATACAATTTATCGTCAACGCTCTGTATCGCTCCAATTACATAGCCATTGCTGAACAATGCAATCGTATTTATATCACTAAGTTTGCTCCATTCTTGTGTACATAAATCAAAGAAAAACGGGTACTGCTTATGGTTTTCTTTTGACAATCCGCAAATACCGTATGCTCGACATACACCTACGGCTGAATGAAAATCGGGGTGTATATCCAAAGTCCATGATTCCAAATCGCTGATGTCGTTATTTTCGGCAACCCACCTTGTTATTTGTTTTTCAAGTGACGTTTCGATTTTAGTTGCGTTATACACGCCATACAAGTTAAGTTCTCTTGGAGTAAGACCATCGGTAAGATTTACATTGCCGATATTCATAATTTTGCCACCACGCATGAGGTTTACCTCAACGCGAGAAGCAGGTTTCCTATACGGCATTTGGATTGTTATTCCATTGGATGATTTAGATATGACTTTTGCATAATACCCTTTGGTCGACCCTTCCGGAATGAGTTTGTCGCCTGTTTCCCAAAAGAAATTCAAAGTTACATCATCGGTTTCAAGATAGCCTTGACCTTCCAGATGAACAATTGTTCCGGGAGAAAGGGTTTCCCCATTTTCCATTATCCTTGCATTTTCAACAAATGCAGAGATTTTTGGCTCCTTATCGTCACTACACGCTGTCAGCCCTGCTACGGCGAAGAATGCCATGAGCAGCATTTTGAGAAAAACCTTTGTCTTCATTTTTACCCATTTTAATTGTTCACTACTATTATAAATTGCCTCCATCCAAATGCAAAGATAGTGAAATACCTATAATAACTCTCACTATAGGGCGAAAATCTGCATTTTTTTCAGTCATTACCAAACTGACTCTTACTCGAAATTATTTTCACACAGATTCCCTATAGTATGTGGACGCCATGCTTTGGAGGTTGCTTTTCGCTCCGAGAGCAGACATTCCGTAAAGCAAAATAACGCATCGAAAGAAATATGCTGTTTCAATAGCTGTTCGTTATCTGCGTCATCATTGAATCTTCTGTAAGGCTTCACCCCTTTCACCTATTCTCAATCCGCTGACAACCAACGACATAACATGAAAGGAAAGCGAATAATCCCCTTTCACCCCTTCACATTGTCAGTATAAATGGAGTGTTGTCACCTAAGTGCCAAGGCACTGCAATACATTGGCAGAGTACTGCCACCTAGATGGCAGTACAGTGTCACCGAAATGACACAACGCACGTTTCAGCCTCTTTATACGGATGCAAACACAAGCATTCAGCGTGCGACACCATACCCGACAAGGAAAAGCTTATCTTGTCGGGCCGATGTGAAACGGTGAAAGGAGCTTTTCAATGCTCCCTTCACACGAAAATTATGATAATCAATGTATTAAGGGGTGGTGAAAGGAGTGAATGCAACGTATGATAAATCTATGGTTCTGCCTAAATTGGGGCAGAATCTTTTTTTTCACTAATTTTGTAGTCAAATAGAATAAATCAAGTTGTACAAATGAAAAAAAATAAACCTTTTAATAATCATAATAGGATGTGCGTTAGCAAGCTATGCTCAAAATACGAAATTAAATGATTGTGTCAATTGTATAAAAAGCAATAGCTATAATCCTGTTGACTATATATTCAATTTGTTTGAAAAATCCGATATTGTCGTAATTGGCGAGCGAGACCATAGAGACACCACGCAGTACGAGCTGATATTGGATTTGTTGAGAGACCCGCGCTTTGCCAAAGATATAGGCTATGTGTATACTGAGGTCGGATGTGTAAACAGAACCAAGGATGTAAACAAATTACTCTGTGAAAAGTATAAAAGCGACAATGAATTCAACGATGCCCTCTACGCATATTTTCGCAACGAAATTTTCTATCCTTTGTGGGATAAATATAATCGTATACAGCTTTTGCGTGGACTCTATGAAATCAATCGTGATAGCGAGCATAAGATTACGTTAGGACTGACGGATTGCAAATTTTCGTGGGAGAAAATCAAGACGGTTGATGAATACAGAAAATTTTACGACTCTCCTGCTTGTGCATATCGTGACTCGACGATGTATATCCATTTCTCCAAAATGTATGCAAAGCAGAAGCCTAAAAACGGTAGGCGTAAGGCGCTGGTTATAACTAATCATCCCCATGCCCTAAATGCTTCTTTTGAAGGCAGGGACTATCACCGCCAAGGCAAATGGCTCAAAGAACGATATGGCGACGACAATGTGAAAATCGTAATGCTAAACTGGACAGAGTACACGTATCTGGACGAGCAACAGATAAAATTGGTGGCTAACGGACTATGGGATGCGGCTTTTGAGGTGGTGGATTGCCAGCCTTTTGGAATGGATATAAAGGGAACAATATTGGGTCGTAATCCTTATTTTGATGACCGATATGGGAAAGTGAAATGGGAAGATGTTGCAGATGGAATTATCTATTACAAGCCATTCTATGAAACGGTGCTGACAGTAGGTATTCCGGGAATCGTAAGCGCAGATTTTGAAGAGGAATTAATGCGTAGAAGTAGGATTTATTCCGAAGCAATGGATGTAACAGTTTCTACATTAGAAGAAATAAAGCCCTCGTATGACAGGTTTGATTCATTTCCGGGTACCTATCCACAAGAACCAGATAGAGTAAAGGCTTTCATTCGAAGTTTAATTGTTAAATATACACATTAAATAATGTAACCGAATGCGGGTATCATGATTGGCTCATCCTTGACATACAGAAAGGATAAAGACAAAAAATGGCGTGCTTTTTCAGACACGCCATTTTTTT
>CAYXZF010000086.1:0-8764 GCA_964469845.1 uncultured Phocaeicola sp. | reverse complement strand
AAGCCTTATTCGGGGCTTGATGACCCGTCATGCCCTATCGCTGAATAGTTACAAACAAACAAGAGAAACATAAAAAACATTAAAATGTGGTTTTTGAGCACTTTTGTTTCTATTTTGTTTCTCGAAATAAATAATCATCCGTAATAAATTGAATATCAATATATTCTAAAACAACATTCTGTAACTTGCGAAGTTCCAACACGTCAAAACCAAAGCGTCCAGTTACGCCTTTTATATATATGTCCCCACCCCTGCTTTTCCCCTTTCGAGGCTTTCGGCAAGGATAGATGCGACAAAGGTAAACATTTAATCGAAAATGAAGAAAAAATCTTGCCATAAATTATTTATGGCAAAAAAACTTACCGATTTCGCTATTTCACCACCCACCGCCAGTCGTGCGGCACCACCCGCTCCGGACGGTGGTGCATCCCCTCCGGTGTGGGGACTTTCAACACATACGTCCGTCCGCTCGCGTTTTGCAAGAAGTGGTCGCGAAGCCAAGGGTTCAGGCTTTTCAGCAGGGCGTAGGTGACGCCTTGCTCTTTGGCCCAGGCGGCAAGGTCGGCGATGCCGGTCGTCACCGTCACTTTGCGGCAGGGAATGGGCATGTAGAGGTCGGAAGCCTGCAAACGGAAGCCGAACGCCGACGGATTGGCCAGCATGATTTTGGCCGCCATGATGCGATAGACGTAACGGGCGGTTTCTTCCACCAAGTAAAGGTCAAGCGTATCGTCCACCAACTGGCGGGCGGTTTGGGCAGCGATGCGGGCCTGACCGGCGTTGTAGGACGCGGCTACGGCCACCCAGTTGCCATACTTGGCGTATGCCGCCTTCAGATACTTGCAGGCGGCTACCGTAGCTTTCTCCACATGATAGCGTTCGTCAATGTTCTTATTGACCTCCAACCCGTATTCCCGTCCCGTGGTTTGCATGAACTGCCACAATCCGGCAGCTCCCGCATGCGAACGCGCCAGCGGATTGCAGCTGCTTTCGATGACCATCAGATACTTGAAGTCGTCGGGGATGCCGTGTTCTTTCAATATCGGCTCCACTACGGGGAAGTAACGATTCACCTTCTTTATAATCTGTATCGAAGTGCTGTGCATGTAGGTAAAGGCCAGCAGTTCCCTGTCCATCCGCTCGTAGCGGTCGTAGCGGGTCAGGTCTATCTGCTTGCCGAAGAGGGTAACGGACGAGGGAACCGTCGGACAGCTATACTCCGAAGCGGCGTCCGAAACGTTTTGCGCCGGAACGGCAACGCTCGCCGAAAAGAGACAGAGCGCGGCAATCGCCAATATCTTGACAGGTACATTCATGTTTGAATAGTTCTTGAAGTTCATAACGAGTTGCAAAGATACACTTTTCTTCCGTTTTGGCGGACTTTGGAAGAAGAAAAGGGAAGAATCCGGCATTCTTGCACAAATTTATTCGGTTTATTGCATGGTTATTCCCGATTATTGTGTAATTTTGCAGCAAAATCAGAATAATTATACATCAATGAAGAGTAAGAATAGCAGACTTGATGCCATAAAGATTATCATTTCGAGCAAGGAAATCGGAAGTCAGGAAGAACTGTTGCAGGAACTGGCCAAGGAGGGTTTCACGCTGACACAGGCCACGCTGTCGCGCGACTTGAAGCAACTGAAGGTAGCCAAAGCCGCCAGCATGAACGGCAACTATGTATATGTGTTGCCCAATAACACCATGTACAAGCGAATGACCGAACCTCTTTCGGCGCAGGAGATGCTTCGTTACAACGGATTCGTCTCCATCGAGTTTTCGGGTAATCTGGCAGTCATCAAGACCCGCCCGGGCTATGCCAGCAGCCTGGCCTACGACATTGACAACCATAATTTCGATGAAATCATCGGAACGATTGCCGGAGACGACACGCTGATGCTTGTCTTGCGCGAGGGATGTACCCGGACAAAGGTGAAAAACTCCCTGTCGCTTGTGATACCGAACATACAATAACTTATTTATAATAGAAGAAAAAAAGAAAATGGATGCTAAACAAATTGATGTGATGGTGGCAGATGCCTCACACGAAGTTTATGTGGACAAAATTCTGGATACCATACGCGAAGCCGCCAAAGTGCGCGGAACGGGCATCGCAGAACGTACACACGAGTACGTGGCAACAAAGATAAAGGAAGGAAAAGCCATCATCGCGCTGGACGGTGACGAGTTTGCCGGCTTTACTTACATCGAATCATGGGGGAACAAGACATACGTGGCCACTTCGGGCCTGATTGTACACCCCAAATACAGAGGCTTGGGACTTTCCAAACGCATCAAGGCCGCTTCGTTCCGATTGGCTCGCCTGCGCTGGCCGAAAGCCAAACTATTCAGCCTGACCAGCGGTGCCGCCGTGATGAAGATGAACACCGAACTGGGATACGTGCCCGTCACTTTCAACGAACTGACGGACGATGAAGCATTCTGGAAAGGATGCGAAGGATGTACCAATCACCACATCCTAAAGGAAAAGAACCGCAAGTTCTGTATCTGCACGGCCATGCTGTACGACCCGGCTTTGCACAAAGAAGACACCATTTGAATGAAGAAATAAAAAAGCAAGAATCATGGATAAAAAGAAAAAGGTAGTAGTGGCATTCAGCGGAGGTTTGGACACCTCGTACACTGTAATGTATCTGGCTAAGGAAAAAGGATATGACGTGTATGCGGCTTGCGCCAACACCGGCGGCTTCAGTGCCGAACAACTGAAGAAGAACGAGGAAAACGCCTACAAATTGGGCGCCGTGAAGTATGTGACGCTCGATGTGACCCGCGAGTATTACGACAAGAGTTTGAAGTACATGGTGTTTGGCAACGTGCTGCGCAACGGCACTTACCCCATCTCCGTCAGCTCCGAACGTATCTTTCAGGCACTGGCCATCGCCCGTTATGCCAACGAAATCGGTGCGGACGCCATCGCCCACGGCTCTACCGGCGCAGGCAACGACCAGATTCGTTTCGACATGACTTTCCTCGTGCTGGCACCGGGAGTGGAAATCATCACCTTGACCCGCGACAGCAACCTGAGCCGTCAGGAAGAAATAGACTATCTGAACGCCAACGGCTTTGAAGCCGACTTCACCAAATTGAAATACTCCTATAACGTAGGCATCTGGGGTACCTCCATCTGCGGAGGCGAAATCCTCGACTCGGCACAGGGACTGCCCGAAACGGCTTATCTGAAACACTGCACCAAGGAAGGCAGCGAACAACTCCGCCTCACCTTCGAAAAGGGAGAACTGAAAGCCGTGAACGATGAAACGTTCGACGACCCCATCAAGGCCATCCAAAAGGTAGAAGAAATCGGTGCGGCTTACGGCATCGGACGCGACATGCACGTGGGCGACACCATCATCGGCATCAAGGGACGCGTAGGCTTTGAAGCGGCCGCTCCGATGCTGATTATCGGCGCGCACCGTTTCCTCGAAAAATACACGCTGAGCAAGTGGCAGCAGTACTGGAAGGATCAAGTGGCCAACTGGTACGGTATGTTCCTGCACGAAAGCCAGTATCTGGAACCGGTGATGCGCGACATCGAAGCCATGCTGCAGGAAAGCCAGCGCAACGTGAACGGCACCGCCATCCTCGAACTCCGCCCGTTGTCTTTCTCCACCGTAGGCGTGGAATCGAAAGACGACCTCGTGAAGAACAAGTTCGGCGAATATGGCGAAACACAGAAGGGCTGGACTGCCGATGACGCCAAGGGCTTCATCAAAGTGACTTCGACGGCGCTTCGTGCCTACTATGCCAACCATAAGGACGAAAAAGAAAACATTTAATCGCATGAAGAAGGGTGGATGAAGAAGGTTCATTCACCATTCTTCATCCTCAATTTTTCATGAATATGATTAAAGCAGGAATTATCGGCGGGGCAGGTTACACTGCGGGCGAATTGATTCGCCTGCTCATCAACCACCCCGAAGTGGAAATAAAGTTTATCAACAGCAACAGCAACGCCGGCAATCAGATTACCGACGTACACGAAGGACTCTACGGCGAGACCGACCTCGTGTTTACCGACGCGCTCCCGTTGGACGAAATCGATGTACTCTTCTTCTGCACCGCTCACGGCGATACCAAGAAGTTCATGGACAGTCACAACGTGCCCGAGGACTTGAAGATTATCGACCTCAGCATGGATTACCGCATCAAGGGCGATGACCACGACTTTGTGTACGGTTTACCCGAACTCAACCGCCGCACCATCTGTCACAGCAAGCATGTGGCCAACCCCGGTTGCTTCGCCACCTGCATTCAGTTGGGACTGCTTCCGCTGGCCAAGAACCTGTTGCTGAACGATGACGTGACGGTAAACGCCATAACGGGAAGTACCGGAGCGGGCGTGAAACCGGGAGCCACCAGCCACTTCAGTTGGCGCAACAACAACCTGAGCATCTACAAACCGTTCGGCCATCAGCACGTGCCCGAAATCAAGCAATCGCTCAAGCAACTGCAAAACAGTTTCAACTCGGACATCGACTTCATCCCTTATCGGGGCGACTTTCCGCGCGGCATCTTCGCCACCCTCGTGGTAAGGTGTAAAGTGGAATTGGATGAACTGCTGCGCATGTACAAAGAATACTACGCCAAGGATTCGTTTGTACACATCGTAGAGAAGAACATCGACTTGAAACAGGTGGTAAACACCAACAAGTGTCTCCTCCATCTGGAAAAGCACGACGACAAACTGCTCATCGTTTCCTGCATCGACAATTTGCTGAAAGGTGCCAGCGGACAGGCCGTGCACAACATGAACCTGATGTTCAATCTGGAAGAAACCATCGGACTGAGACTGAAACCGAGTGCTTTTTAATGAATAAATGAAAAACGGAAAATGAAACTATACGATGTATATCCCCTTTTCGACGTAAACATCGTCAAGGGAAAAGGATGCCGCGTCTGGGACGACAAAGGCGAGGAATACCTCGACCTGTACGGCGGTCATGCCGTCATCTCCATCGGCCATGCTCATCCGCACTATGTGGAAATGCTCGGCAGGCAGGCGGCACAGTTGGGATTCTATTCCAACTCTGTAATCAATAAACTCCAACAGGAAGTGGCGAATCGGCTGGGAGAACTCTCCGGCTATGACGACTACCAACTCTTCCTGATTAACAGCGGTGCCGAAGCCAACGAGAACGCCTTGAAGCTCGCCTCGTTCTACAACGGGCGTACCCGCGTGCTTTCGTTGGAAAAGGCTTTCCACGGACGTACTTCACTGGCGGTAGAAGCTACGAACAACCCCAAAATCATCGCCCCCATCAATGCCAACGGCCATGTGACCTATCTTCCCTTCAACGATTTGGAAGCATGGGAAACGGAACTGGCCAAAGGAGATGTATGCGCGGTAATCATCGAATGTATCCAGGGAGTGGGCGGTATCCGCTTGGTGACTCCCGAATTCATGCAGGGACTGCGAGAGGCATGCGACAAGTATAACACCGTACTTATCTGCGACGAAATCCAGTGCGGCTACGGTCGCAGCGGTAAGTTCTTCGCCCATCAGCATACCGGCATCCGCCCCGACATCATCACCGTAGCCAAGGGAATCGGCAACGGCTTCCCGATGGGAGGCGTGCTGCTCAGCCCGAAGTTCACGCCGGTGTACGGCCAACTGGGCACGACATTCGGCGGCAACCACTTGGCTTGTGCGGCCGCCATCGCCGTACTCGATGTGATGAAGCAGGAAAATCTGGTAGACCATGCGGCCAAAGTCGGCGCTTATCTCATCGACGAACTGAAGAAGTTTCCGCAAATCAAGGAAGTGCGCGGCCGGGGATTGATGATCGGCATGGAGTTCGATTGCCCCATCAAGGAAATCCGCACCCGTCTCTTGTTTGAACAGAAAGTGTTCACCGGCGTGAGCGGAACCAACGTCATCCGCCTGCTCCCTCCTCTCTGCCTGAGCATGGACGAGGCCGATGAGTTCCTGACCCGCTTCCGTAAGGTATTGGAATAAGAACGGGAATTCCGCTTGCAGATTCCGTCCGATGCCGAAAATGCTGACAAATTGTCCGGACGGATTCTGCCACACGAAACACCGTCCGGCACAGGGAATGTTTAAAGAGGTTTACCAACTCTTAAAGCCGCACCAACCAACGTTTAAAAAAAACTGTATAGGTTTAAAAGAATCCGAAAGCACACGGCAGATACCGAACCAACGGTACACGGTTTGCATTATGTACTGTGAATGACGAAGCCGAAAGGCGGAAGCACTCAAAGCTAACATCATGTTTAACCAAAAAACTAAAGGAGATTCTGATTATGATGCCTGTAAGAAGAGCTAACCAAACTTGGTTGCCGAGTATTTTCAACGATTTCTTTGACAATGACTGGATGGTAAAAGCCAACGCAACCGCCCCTGCCATCAACGTAATTGAAAGCGGAAAAGACTATAAAGTAGAAGTCGCCGCCCCGGGAATGACCAAAGAAGACTTCAAGATTCATATCAACGAAGACAATGACTTGGTGATTTCAATGGAAAAGAAAACGGAAAATACGGAAGAAGACAAGGAATGCAAGAAGGAATGCCGCTACCTGCGCCGCGAGTTTTCATACTCCAAATTCCAACAAACCTTGATTTTGCCGGACGATGTGGACAAAGAAAAGATTGACGCGAAAGTAAACGACGGCGTGCTCACCATCGAACTTCCCAAACGCATGCCGGAAGAAAAGCCCAAAGCTGCCAAAGTGATTGAAGTGAAATAAATTGAAGCCATAGCTGTGATAAAGCCTTGCCGCCCGTCTGAGCGGCAAGGCTTTGGTATGTAAGCATGATAGAGTTTTCTGTCACTCTTCCTTAATCGCCCAATTCTCGATGGTACGTGTTTGAGTAGAGAAGTTGATGCCGCATTTCACCAATTTGCGTCCATCTGCGGTATAAGGAAGCATGTAACCTCTTTCGTCAATCTGCTTCAAAGCCTCCGCGGCAGATTGGTTTATCTTCAGTTCGAATACATAAACGGCTTTATCTGTGTGCATCACCACGTCCGCACGTCCGCAACAAGTCTTCACCTGTGTCCGGAGATAGCGGTTCATGAAGGAAAACATCAGATAAAATATCGTCTCGTAGTAATACTCGTTCTTGGACATGTCTTCCAAGACTTCCTTGCCGCCATCCGGATAAGGAATACCCGCCAGATAGGCACGCATGGCGGTCAGTGCCTTTTCCAAGTCTTCATAGTAAACGGCTTCACAGAACTGCATGATGAAACTGCTGCTCTTGTAGGTGTCCTTGTAAGCATACAGAGGAAGCAGATTTTCCGTAAGTCCCACCCGTACCTCGTTGTTGGGGATGCCCAAAGTGTATTTTTCCCATTCTTCATCATAGTCCTTGATGGTGATATATCCGCTTTGATAAAGCAAGGGGATGGCATCCGTCATGCCTTCGGTCGGACGGTCGAAATCGGTACTGGAGGCCGTAACACAGTCCAACGTTGTCAGGTCTGTCTTGAAACGATGCAACTGACGGATTAAATAAGTCGGTGTGCCCGACTCAAACCAATAGGGTTGAATCTTGTTCAAATCAAAAGCTTTCAATATGCTGAACGGATTGTAGATGTCAGCGGGACTCTCACTGAAATGATAGCCGTCATACTGTCTTTTCAGCCTGGCTTTCATCTGTTCGGAATCGCACTTGTATCTTTTTGCCAGCAAAGCGATGTCTTCCTTAAACACCGTATGCAATTCTTCTTCGGTAATGCCGCAGATAGCGGAGAACTCAGGCAACATGCTGATATTGGTCAGGTTGTTGATGACACTGAAAATGCTGAGTTGCGAGAATTTGGTAATGCCGGTAATGAACACAAAACGTAAATCTGCATCACACGCTTTCAACGGCGCATAAAATTCCTGCATCAGGGTGCGCACCTTGTCCAAATTCGCTGGCTCATGAAGCACATCCAGCATGGGAGCATCGTATTCGTCAATGATAACCACCGTTTTCTGACCGGTCTGTTGATGAGCAGCACCAATCAGATAAGTCAATCGTTTTCCCGGACTATCATTTTTTTCATCGCTTCCATAGATTGTTTCGTATTTTCGGAGTTGCCTTTCCAATTCACTCTTAATACCCGACAAATCCTGATTCTTTGCCGTACTCAAATCAAAGTGCAGCACCGGATATTGCTTCCATTCCGTCTCCCATTGTTCAATGCCCAACCCTTGGAACAAATCTTCCCGCCCCTGAAAGTAATACTTCAAGGTACTCGTTAGCAGGGATTTTCCGAAACGTCGGGGACGACTAAGGAACACGTAATCCTTCTGTACCAACTTATAAATCAAATCGGTCTTATCAACATAAACAGCTCCCTTTTGGCGCAGTTTTTCAAAATCTTGTATTCCTACCGGATATATTCTCTGTTGTTCCATACTTCCATGTTTAAGATTTGAACTTTACAAAAGTACAATAAAAAACGTAGAAAACAATCGCTTTCTACGTTTTAGGAAGATTATTTATTACGTATTCATAAAGTATCAAGACATGATCTACATTATCAAAGTCTATTTCATGTGTTTCTATATATTTCTTAATTTCCTTTCGTTGCTGTACCGGAAGTATTTTCAGAAAGGTTTTGGCATTATTAAAATGCTTGACTTTTTTCCCGAATTTAGCTTTGTATCTTTTATTAATGCCGACAACTTGTTTATTATTCGCACTTTTTTGAGAACTTAACACTGTTGAACCGGAATGTAACAATTCAGCGATAGTATAGTGCCCTTAATCCACGACTGAAATATACTGCAA
>CAYXZF010000085.1:5573-9089 GCA_964469845.1 uncultured Phocaeicola sp. | reverse complement strand
CCTTTACGATAATTATTTTCTCCCTCAACCTTTGGATTCTCAAAACTTTCCACTATCTTTGTGGCAGAATCAAGGTCTTTCTTGTCTATTTCCTGCTGATAATTATATGACGCTGAGGAGAGCCAAGTAAGACCTTTCTTTTTGTCTGCATACACAAGCGTATTGTTATGTACTATAGGTAATATGAGATTGGCGGTTTCACGACCATGAATAGAACGGATATCGTTCACTTCAAGCATAGTTCCACCGTCTTGAATTGTCTTGTTCAGTTCTATGGCTACGCACACGTTCTTTCCGTCACGGTCTTTTATTTCCGTCAATACGCCAAGCGCATTGTCACTTCTTCTGAATACAAATATAGGCTCTGAAATCATTATAGGAAGATTCCTCAACGATTCGGCATTCACATTGTGCTTTGTATTGCTTGACTTGTTGATAATTCGAGACCGCATAACAATAGGCAAATCAGGCAAGAACAATTTCATCGCTCCATTTGGATTACCGAGCTTGAATATTGTGTTGGATTTTACTCCGTTATTTACATAATCGTCAAGCTGCTTGTTGAACTCTTCATTCACATCTTCAAGATTACCGCTACGATACAGCGTATCATCCGATTCTTTGGCAGATGTACCCTTCGTATTCTCCGCAGCCTTTTCTTCCAACTGCTTCTTCAAGTCGGCCACTTTCTGCTCAGCCGATTTCAGTTCATCTTCACGTCCCCAAGGAGCTTTCATCGCCTTTTCAAGCCCCTGAATCTTCTTCTTGCTCTCCGCAATCTTCTGCTTGACATCTTCGTAGTTCTTTTCTGTAGACTTCAACTGATGTTCGATGCTCGACATCAAACCCTTACCGCCGTTGAACTGACGGCTTTCTACCACATGTTCCTTTCCGGCATAGAGTTCGTACACCATCCGTCCTTCATCAAAGTGTACTATCACCTCCGCATTACCGTTGTTCAGCGACAGCTTCAACGGAGCTGTACCACGGTTCAGACTATAAACTTCTTCATAGTTTTCAATCACAGGGTCAAGTGATACGCTAAGTTTCTCCGTAAAGGTCTGTCCGTTCACTTTCACATTCTTCACGCCTTCGGGGAAATACTTCTTCACCGTTTCCTTAGCCTTCTCGAAAAGTTCCAGTTTGTCATTCAGACCTACAAGTTTTCGCTCCTCGATTCGGATGCTCTCACCCATGCCGCTTTTGCTGTTAAAGTCGCTTCGCTTCAAGTTGCGGAGCTTCTTCAAGTCCTTCACGGCTGCATCCATCGCCCGCGTCTTCACCTTATTCTCCAAGGTCACGCCGACAGCATCCAAGACTTCCTGCATACCGTTCATAGGATTACGGAGAATATCAAGCATTTCCTGCGGAGAAGTCGCAGTTACCGTAAACAGTGAATCCCCCACAGGAATGGCACCGCTCACATCGTCACGCCCCAAAGTAGTCCGACCGCTTTCCTTGTCCACATAGACAGAATACTGCCATACCGGCTGCGGATTCTCATCCTTCGGTTGTTCTTTCAGCTGTTGAGGTTCAGCAAACACCACATCCCCATCATTCACCGATTGAAGGTCAGCCATTGATACAGGCTCTTGTGATTGTGCGTCAGCTACATATTCTGCCAACCGCTTGGCATCCTCTTCGCTCCGCATCATAAATCCGCCATTCTTCCTGTCCCACCAACCTTTCAACTCCTTTGCAAGACCATTGGCCGCACTCTTTATTCCCTTAGTAAGCTCTTGGTTGAACTTCACAAAGTACATATCAAGTTCCTTACCCCTCTTGGTGGTGTATGTAGCATGTTCAATAGTATATTGCTCATTTTCTGCAACATTTCTCTCATTTCCTTTGTCCTCTTCGGAAAGATTACTACCTTTGTCGGCAGAAGGAATATGGGAAGAATCCTCGCTGGTGCTGCCGGAACTACCATTTTCTCCGGTGATTGAACTTGCAACTTCCTTATTCTCGGTAGTAGAATTATGACCAACTGCGGGTGCGGTCCATATAACTTCTTTATTTTTTGAATATCCTTTTCTGAATACTCCTGCACTGTTTACATTCCAATAGCTACCATCACTTGAAAGCTCAACAAACAGAGTGTTATTCTTCTTATCTGTTAGTTCTACTATATAGGTATTCTTATCAAAATAGGTATCGCCCATCTTGATAATATTATAGTTGGATGCCACGAAAGCCACAAACTCCTCTACAGAAGTGAACCCTGCATCTCGGATTTGTTCCCCATGATTTTGTTCAATATGAAGCTTACCATAATCCTTTGTTCCGTCCACCAATCGAATCGGAGCTTCGGATAATCCTGTATCAGAACTTATGAAACCAAAGTCTATAGTTCCGTTAGGAGCTGTTACAAACGGCTTCCCGTTCTCATCTTTCTTTACTTCGCTTCCGGATGCGCCTTCAAGTACAGCTCCATCCGTGCCAGCGACACCGCCATCAACTTCTGCGGATTCTTCTTCAATTCTTGAAGTTCTCCCGGTAGGTACAGATTGTGCGCCAGGCAGAACTTCGCCGCCGCCTTTGCTTTCAATATCAATTCCTTGTTGTCCATTTTCTACAGTATTTAAAGTTTCGTCCACAAATGTAGACATAAATTCTCGATAATCCTCTTCCGACAGGGCACGTTCCGACAAATCACGGGCAATTACTTCTTCGTAAACCTCATAACCCGGCACGCTCATGTGGAAATTCTCTTCCACCCAAGCCTCGTAGCGAGCATATTCAGCTTCTTTCTCACGTCTGGCCTGTTCCGCACGGTTATTCTTGATGAAATTAGCCAAATCCCCACGTGTCTTGGCCATACTTAATACCTCTATAAGAGCGTTCCTTCCTGCGTTCGGGTCGTTTTGGTCAAAGAAGTTCGTTCCGTTCTCACGGTCGGCTTCCATCAGACGTTCACCCGCCTCAGAAACAGACATACCTCCCTTATCGGTCGAAGCGAACAAACCGAAGTACTTCTTCGCCTCTTCCTTTCCGAAGCCCGTTTCTTCCGCAAACGAACCTTGCAACAGCTTGATATTGCCATTGGCAAGCATCTGCGCCGCAAATTCCTCACCGTTCATCGGCTCTTCCATCGAAAGAATCTCTTCCGCAACCGCATCGCCGGGCTTTACCTGAGCCGCCTTGATTTCACTATCAAGCTGCGCCCAGAAGTCTGCCTCACGCTTTACCGCTTCAAATTCTTCACGAGCCTTGTCGCGTGCCTTCTTCGCCTTATCCTCACGGCCGATAGGCGCATTGTCATAGTCATCTTCCGCCTTATCCAGCTTCTGTTGCGCTTTCTTCAAGTCCTCCGCATAAGCCTTGGCAGTCACTTCCACCTTTCGCGGCATCTTCTCGCCATACTTTCCACCGAGAGCCTTCAAAGCGTTTTCTGTGCCCATCGCAACAAAATCTCCCTGATTCCCTTGCTCCTGAACATTTTTTGCATTACCTTTGTTGTCAGATAAAGAAGCAGATTGAGGAGATACAAGTTCTCCATTCTCTTCCCCGAAGATG
>CAYXZF010000085.1:0-5473 GCA_964469845.1 uncultured Phocaeicola sp. | reverse complement strand
AGATAAAGAAGCAGATTGAGGAGATACAAGTTCTCCATTCTCTTCCCCGAAGATGCTTTGGTGTAAACGTGTAGCGTCTTGCTCGCTTCTTTTTAAAGAAACATCGCTTTGAGCTGTCGAGCCCGGCTGTCCGCTATTCGGGTTTTCTGTAGTGGCTGACGAAAAGGCTTGGTTCTCGCCCGAAGAATCAGAATCGCTTTCGAAACGATTCCAAAGCAATTTTCCACGCATCATCAAACTCTGAATCTGCTTCGTTCTCTTTTCTTGGTTAGATACCACGATTTCCGAGCCATCCTTCTTGATTGTTATAGAAGTCAAGTAATACACTCTCTTTCCATCCTTCTTCTTGAATGACTTCACGAACACATAAGATGTACCACGTTCGGATGTATCACCTTCTTTTGCGTTGCTTGAATCCTCTACAATAACATCAGGATTGGTAAGTGTAGGCTTAATCATACCCAACTTCCCGTTTCTCCCTTGTCGCTGGAGCTTCATGTATTGATGCTGACCGAATTTCACCTGCCCGATAGGAGTATCTACCAAACCATCCTCCCCAAATTCAGCAATCCAGTTTTCGGGTGTCAGCTCAATTTCGGGAGCTTCCACCGCATTGCGCTCCATTTGGAAGATAAATGTCGCCGCTTCATCCTCATTCATCGGCTTCTTTTCTGCCACCGTTTCACCCGTTTCATCCATCGGATTAGTCTCAACAGGACCTTCTTGCACCGTTTCTGGCTGGCTCATTTGCTCGCCATTTTTCTGTAATTTGCCGCTTTCCGCCTGTTCCTGTGCATCAATCTGCGCCGAAGCCCAGTCCTTATACACCTTTGCGGGGACAGCCTCTGTCTGTTGAGCCTTGGCCACAAGTTCCTGCATCTTCTTCTCATTGCCCGCTGCCGCTTGATACTCCTCGGTCGGAACAACAAACATACCTCCCTTTCCGTTATGCGAAACAATAGTCACAGGCACACCGTCCATTTCAAACGAATCACCCACCTTCGGGTTCGGAGTGGCAGGATTCCAATCAATCTCACCGATTTCCTTATCAAGAAGTTTTTTACGGAGCACCGTATGGTTCGCATCCTTCAATGTTTCGGGCGATTCCATCCACGAAACGGCCAACAAATCCTTGTTAGGATTCATCATCTTGGTTTCCCCGGTCTCCAGCCGAACTACAATCGTATCATCGCTGTTGTCCACATCCACAGAGCCATCTTCGCCACGTACCACCGTATTATTAACTACATACCCGGTAGAACCGTCACGGAGTATCACCTGTATTACCGCACCACTCTGCGTGTTGATGTTGGCATCCACTTCCGCATCGGCACGTTCCACCGCCGCATCCACTCTGTCCATCACCGCATCCGTCAAGCCGTCCAGCCGACGATAAGCCGTATAGTAATCCTTCGCCTTCTGAATCTGTTCATCCGAATAGCCCTGTTCGGCCATAGCGGTCACTGTTTCCACAGGATTGTCGATGCCATTCATCACCATCTGCGCAAACATCTGCTCATCCGCATTCTCCGACAGACTGCCCAAAGCCGCCTCCGCTATGTCCAGTTCCTGCTTCGCTTGATGCTTCTCCTGCGGCTCTTGAAGTTCAGTTCCTGCATCGTAGGCCGATTCAGTTTCAACAGCCACATTCCCCGGCTCATCAATCTTCTGCTTTTCTTTCACGGTATTCACAGCCTGCAGTGCTTTCAGCGCATTGGCATAGGAAAACGCCGCTTTCTTCTGCTCTTCCGTAGCATCCGAACCGAACACGCCCGAAAGGTCTGCAAGCATCTGCTCATCACTCTCCGCATTGTCAATGCTACCTTTAACCATGCCCCACTGTTCAGCTCCGAATGTTTCCATTCCTGCATTGTCGGCTCTCTCCACGGCTTTTCTCGCACGATACTTAGGTGTCCGATATCCACCGATACGCAACATAGACATAACCGTACCGAACACACCGACACCGAGAGCCACATCAAGCTGTTTCTCGGCATCAACCAAGTCAGACCATTGCGTATCACCCACAAGCAAAGCATCTGCAATCATGCCGACCTGTTCTTCTGCAAATTCGCCCAGACTTCCGTTCCATTGTGTCTGTTCACTGAAATCATCAAGCAGTTTCGCCCAGTTGGAACTTTGAACACCGTCTATAAAGTCAGTCACTTTCGACAGGCCAATCTTGTCAAGCCCTTTCTTTACACCTTTACCGATTACATGACCAACAGGAGAAAAGTATTCACCGACCATTTCGCTCCAGTTCTCAATCGTTCTCGAAGTGAACGCCTTTCTCCAGGCATCCGAGGCGGTTTCACCTCCTTCAAATCCTTTCCCCTTAATTGAACCGCCTTCAATTCCTGTAGTCACATAGCCTTGTTGGCGTTCAAGCGCATCCGCCATCACACTCGGTAAGCCGGTAGTTGCAGACATTCCTGCCGCACCTGCCACATCGCCGATTGTACGGCTCAACATCTTGGACGCAATAGCTTTTGCACCTTTTTCGCCAAACTTCTTCACAGACGCTTTCATGGCAGACTTACCAAGTCCCGAAAGAGGGTTTACGGCCATTTCAGCCATGAACGGAAGCATGTCAGCCGTGGTCATACCGGCCTTGTACCAATGACCCAGCATGTCGTTGTACTGCTCATTAACCATTTGTCGCAAGCCTAGCGAAGTGAGCAAACTCTGCTCACTCTCCGAAAGTGTCTGCCCCGTTTCCAATTTCTGTTGCACATTGGCGATACGTTCCGTATTTTGCAAGTCAGACATTCCAAAAGAAAGATAGGATGAATCAACCGCATCTTTCATGCCTTGGAAGAATCCTGCATCATTCTTCGCGGCTTCAAACACCTTCTTCGCATTACTTAGGTATTCCTGTTCCGCTTTAAGGTCTTTAATCTCATCGCTGTCACCTACCTCAAGCGAAGATGCGCTATAAGCACGGCCGATACCGATACCCGAACCTCCGAATATAGGCTTTTCTCTCTTAGCATACGCCTTCTTCAAGGCTTCATCATTCGCCTTTATCCGTTCGTTCAGCTGTTCCCCGATGGTCGAAGCCGCTCTCATGGCACTCAGTTCATAAGACCGTCCTTCATTCATCAAGTCCAGTTCGCTTTTCTCCTTATCATGTGCCCCATACATATCTACCGTTTTCGGCTTGAACATATCGGGCTTGTTTTCCAGGATATGCTGTTGCGCTTCGGGCTTGTACTCATAAGGCTCAGAAGTTTGATAAGCCGTACCGCCCACAAGGTTGCCCTGCTCGTCATACTCATGCGTATAGGGCTCACCATATCCCAGATACTCGTCAAACGATTTCTCATTCTCAAAGTTGTCATACCCTTCTTGCTTAAGTGCCTCAAACAGCTTCTTCCGATTGCTAGCATCGGACACATAAGAGTTAAATTCAGATTCATCCTTAAAGTTATCGTATCCTTCCTGCTTTAAGGCGTTGTAAAGCTTCTTTCTATTTGGCATATATATTATAAGTTCAGATGTTTATTTGTTTTTTTGCCCTCTCCGCCAGTCTTCACACCGGGCAAGCTCTTGGACTTCTTCCCCTTCCTTTCTCCTCCCACTTGAATTTCCGGAGCCATTTCCGTCAGATAGCCATCCGACAATGCCTTGCCGATAGCCTCCTGCATCTTCTGCGTAGACGGATTCTCATCGTAATTGACTAGGTTCGGATCGTACTCCCCACTGTCGTTAAATCCGCCCTTCCCCTTCTGTCTTACCCAATAATCATCAGGCAACGAATTATAAATCTGAGAAATCACTATCGGATTGGTCAAGTCATCCTTCCGATACTCGGCATATTCACCTTCATGCCCGATAGGGACACGGATAGTAGATTTTGCTCTACCTCCGCCACCAACGACAGCACGATCCATCGCCGCCCGATTGTTCATCGAGGCGAGAGATACACGGTTCTTTTGTCTGATTTCTTCCAACCCTTTGTCAAGTTCCGCCTTTCCTATCAGTGTTTCCAGGTCTGCCGCTTTTCGCGCGTCGATAAGACCCAAATCACGCATAAACTTGATTTCAGCCGCCTGTGCATCCGCCTTAGCCTTTTGCGCGGCTCTCTTGGCATCGGCATCCTGCTTCATATTATACAGGTTCAAATTATATTCTCTTTCATCTTTCTGCTCCGCCTTAGCCCTCTGCCAAGTTCTGAAATTCTCCAACTTCTTGTCACGCTCCAGCCGCTCCTTGTACAGCTGCTGCTGAAGTTTCGGGAGTTGCGCCTCCCTCTTCTGATTGGGTGCCCACTTCGTTGTGTAGTACAGATTGGCCAGCGAAGAAAGTCCGTCCGTCAGTCCCACCAAACCCTGCTTGATGAAGTCTGCCCGTTCGCGTTTCTTCTTTTGCTCCTCGGTCTCCACACCAAACATCCGTGCCCCTATCACCTCGTTGCGAAATTGTTCATACTCAGGTGTCGTAATGGGAGATTTACCTTTCAGTGCGTTCTCGGTGTTCCCAAGGTTTCCCAACTTCACCCCGGCTTCATACAGAGGCGACCCCGCATTTTCCGGCTTCGTCTGTTGTCCATCACTATTGCCTGCCACTCTTGCCTCGGCCATTCCCACATCTTCCGCAGGTTTTGCGGCTGTAGGCGTTACAGCAGGCGTAGCAACCGGCTGAGGATTATTCTTCACTTCCTCCTTAGTCTTGATAAGTTCTGCTGTTGTCATGCGCCCTCCTATTTTTTAAAAAGACTGTTCAACGACGACACCATCAACGGACCGAATGCGCTTGATGCCTGTCCTGCTGCTGCACTGATATTCTGCGCCTTCTGCTGCAAGTTGCCCACCTGCTGTTGAGTAAGGGAGTTCTTTGTATTCAGATACTGCTGTTCGATGGCATCCTTTCGCGCCGTTCCCTGCGCTGCAATGTTACTTGCCGTCTGCGCCAGCATCTCATTCGCCCCACGCTTCGCACGGGCAACACTCTCCTCGGTCGCACCTGTCACAGCCGCCGAAGCCTCCGCTCGCTTGAACTGCTTTTCAGCCTCCTCACGTGCATAGTTCATCAGATTTTGCGCCTCCGCCGTTTGCGAGTAGTCCTCATTATATTTTCGGTCAAACCACGCCTGATTGTCCGTCTTCTGCTGTTCCAACAGATTGTTGGCCTGCTTAGCGGCCTTGCTTGCCTTCGAGCCTCCTATTATGGCAGAGCCGATACTTCCGGCAATACCAAGCCCTGCTCCAATTGAACCCAATAATGACATAATATGTACACATTAAAATTATTGTAGCAAAAGAAATCGTATTCCGCTTGTTCTGTTTCTATAATGCCACTTTGCGCAGCATTATCTAAAGAAATCTGTTATAGAATTGCCCCTGAACCATTTTATTAAGGCCAATAAAATGGTCTATTATGCGCCATGTTACACGCTTGAATCGTCATATTTCGCACAAAAGTAACTATTCAGCGATAGTATAGTGCCCTTAATCCACGACTGAAATATACT
>CAYXZF010000084.1:0-9692 GCA_964469845.1 uncultured Phocaeicola sp. | reverse complement strand
TGTCTCTCTTCGGAGAGTGAAAGAATTGATAACGTATAACTAAATATAATAAGACTATGAACATTAAACCATTGGCAGACAGAGTGCTGATTCTTCCGGCTCCGGCAGAAGAAAAGACAATTGGCGGTATCATCATCCCCGATACAGCAAAGGAAAAGCCCTTGCAGGGCGAAATTGTTGCTGCAGGCAACGGTACGAAAGACGAAGAGATGGTATTGAAAGTGGGCGACACTGTATTGTACGGAAAGTATTCGGGAACAGAACTCGAATTTGAAGGCAAGAAATACCTTATGATGCGTCAAAGCGATGTACTTGCTGTTATTGAGTAATTGAGTATTTAAAATTTAGAAGATTATGGCAAAAGATATTTTATTCGATATGGATGCCCGCGACCTGCTTAAGAAAGGTGTGGACGAATTGGCAAACGCAGTAAAAGTAACCCTTGGCCCGAAAGGTCGCAATGTTATCATTGAAAAGAAATTCGGTGCTCCGCACATCACCAAAGATGGTGTGACCGTAGCCAAAGAAGTGGAACTTTCTGACCCCTTCCAGAATACCGGTGCCCAGTTGGTAAAGAGTGTTGCTTCTAAAACCGGTGATGATGCCGGCGATGGTACAACTACTGCCACTGTTTTGGCGCAGTCAATCGTAGGCGTAGGCTTGAAGAATGTGACAGCCGGTGCCAACCCGATGGACTTGAAGCGCGGTATTGATAAGGCTGTAGCCAAAGTGGTAGAATCTATCAAGGAACAAGCCGAAAAGGTGGGTGATAACTACGATAAGATAGAACAAGTAGCTACCGTTTCCGCCAATAACGATCCCGTTATCGGTAAGTTGATTGCCGATGCCATGCGCAAGGTGTCAAAAGACGGTGTTATTACTATCGAAGAAGCCAAGGGTACAGATACGACCATCGGTGTAGTGGAAGGTATGCAGTTCGACCGTGGCTATTTGTCGGCTTACTTCGTTACCGACACGGAAAAGATGGAATGTGTCATGGAGCATCCCTATGTATTGATTTACGACAAGAAGATTTCCAACTTGAAGGATTTCCTCCCCATCCTCGAACCTGCGGTTCAGACAGGTCGTCCCCTTTTGGTGATTGCAGAAGATGTGGATAGCGAAGCCTTGACTACATTGGTTGTGAACCGCTTGCGCAGTCAGTTGAAGATTTGTGCCGTAAAGGCTCCGGGCTTTGGCGATCGTCGCAAGGCTATGTTGGAAGACATTGCCATTTTGACCGGTGGTGTAGTCATCAGCGAAGAAAAGGGCTTGAAACTGGAACAGGCTACTATCGAAATGTTGGGCTCTTGTGATAAGGTGACGGTATCGAAGGACAATACCACCATCGTTAACGGTGCCGGCAATAAGGAAAGCATCCAAGAACGCATCAATCAGATTAAATCAGAAATCAAGAATACGACTTCGGACTACGACAAAGAAAAGTTGCAGGAACGTTTGGCTAAATTGGCAGGCGGTGTAGCCGTTCTTTATGTAGGTGCTGCCAGCGAAGTGGAAATGAAGGAAAAGAAAGACCGTGTGGATGATGCTCTTTGCGCTACTCGGGCAGCTATCGAGGAAGGTATCGTACCGGGTGGCGGTGTGACTTACATCCGTGCCATCGATGCTCTCGAAGGCATGAGTGGTGACAATGCCGATGAAACAACCGGTATTGAAATCATCAAGCGCGCCATTGAAGAACCTCTCCGCCAGATTGTGGCCAATGCCGGCAAGGAAGGTGCCGTTGTTGTTCAGAAGGTTCGCGAAGGCAAGGGTGACTTTGGTTATAACGCTCGCACCGATGTCTATGAAAATCTTCATGCAGCCGGCGTGGTAGACCCCGCCAAGGTGACTCGTGTGGCTTTGGAAAATGCCGCTTCTATCGCCGGTATGTTCCTCACTACCGAATGTGTGATTGTAGAAAAGAAAGAAGAGAAGCCGGAAATGCCGATGGGTGCCCCGGGTATGGGTGGCATGGGCGGCATGATGTAATACTTCCCTCTTTAATATAAAAAAAAGATTCTTCTCTGAATTTTCAGGAGAAGAATCTTTTTTTTGGTTTATATACAGATATTTCATATCTTTGCAATTCAATTAAAAACTTAAACACTTTTAAATTATGAAATTAAACAAATTAATGACGATTGCCTTGACGGTAATCCTGTCAATGTGCTTCCAATCTACAGATGCACAGTCTCTCTCTCCCTCGACAAAGTGGCATTGGGACAAAGGTACAATCGTAGTAGACACTCCGCAACGTCCTTCCGGTCAGGAACATGTACTTGGCTTGAAAGCTGCTCCCATCCAAACAGTACGTGTAGGTTTTGTTGGTCTCGGTATGCGTGGCCCGTGGGCAGTGATGCGCTTTTGCCACATCCCGGGTGTAGAAATCGTAGCACTTTGCGATCACGAAGTTGAACGTGCGGAAAAGTCACAGGAATACCTTCGCAAGGCAGGTTTGGCTCCCGCTGCCATTTATTCGGGTGAAAAGGGTTATGAAGAACTCTGCAAGCGTCCGGATATTGACCTCGTTTACATTGCTACCGACTGGAATCACCACTTCCCCGTGGCAAAACTTGCGATGGAAAACGGCAAGCACGCTGCCATCGAAGTTCCCTCTGCCATGAATCTGGAACAGTGCTGGGATTTGATTAACTTGTCTGAAAAGACTCGTTTGCACTGCTTTATCCTCGAAAACTGCTGCTACGACTATTATGAAATGAATGCGTTGGCCATGAAACAGGATGGCGTATTCGGTGAAATCATTCGTGCGGAAGGTGCTTACATTCACGAACTCAGCGACTTCTGGAAGGCTTACTGGCAGGATCCTAACGACAATGACAAGGATAACCTCCACTGGCGTATGAAGTACAACATGGAAAATCGTGGTGATGTGTACGCCACTCACGGCCTTGGCCCTGTGGCACAGTGCATGGACATTCACCGTGGCGACCGTTTCACTACTTTGATTGCAATGGATACCGAAAGTTTCGCCGGTGCAAATTGGGTCACCAAGAATACCGGTAAGGAACCGAAAGAATTCCGCAATGGCGACCACACAACAACCTTGATGCGTACAGCCAATGGTAAGGTCGTTGAAATTCAACACAATGTAATGACTCCGCAACCTTACAACCGTTTGTTTAAACTTACCGGAACCAAGGGTTATGCAACCAAGTATCCTACTCCCGAATACGCTATCGCCGGTGATGCGTTGAAAGGTACTGACGCTCCGCAGATGGATAACCTCAGCGCACACGGTTTCTTGCCGAAAGAACAAAAGGCTGCTTTGGAAAAGAAGTACTATCACCCCATCCTGACCAAGTTCGGTGAAAAGGGGCGTGAAATGGGTCACGGTGGTATGGACTACATCATGGACGCCCGTTTGGTTTACTGCTTGCAGAACGGTCTGCCCCTTGATATGGATGTTTACGATATGGCTGAATGGTGTTCATTGGCCGAACTCGGTGCCATTTCTATGGATAACAATTGTGCTGCCGTTGCATTCCCCGACTTTACTCGCGGTCACTGGAACGATGTGAAGGGTTATAAGCATGCTTACGCAACAGCCGAACAGGAAGCTGCTACCGAAGCTGCTGCTGATGCTTATACAGCCGCTCAGAAGGAAGCTACTGCAAAGTTGAACCTTTGGACTCTTTACGATGCTGCCAAGAATGCCGAAGGTAATGCAAAGGTTAGCGCTGAAAAGAAATACGCCAAGGCTGCTGCCAAACTTGATGCTCAGATTGCCAAGATTTTGAAGGCTAAGAAATAAGCACTTAAAAATAATTTCTCTCAAACGCCCTCTTTTGCTTTAGCGCAAAAGGGGGTGTTCTTTTTTTTGAGAAACCGGTATAAATCCTACGAGGAATTATTACTGTCTGCTAAATACAATTTTTGCTTATGGTTTATATTTTAGTGTGGTAGCTAAAGGCTAACGAAAAAGGACTGAACTTCAATCGGAAGTCAGCCCCTTCTCTTTTTACGTCATAATGAAACTTTGAAAACTGTTATGTTCTTTAATCGTGATAATTACAATTCGATGCGTGTTCCATCGGCTTGAACCGCACATACCTTTACATGTTCATTCAAAGGTATGGAAGAAGGAACTGAGAATTTGAATGCGTTAGAGAAATAAATCATTTCACCATTCAGATACAATTCAAAAGCAACCGCCTCGTCACCTTGGCTGATACTTATATTCTGTCCGTTTCGCTTATAAGTAATTGTTTGGGTGATTTTCTGATTCTTTTTGAACTGTTCATAATATCCTACATCTCCCGGAGCGACATCCAGACCTACGTCACCGTTCTTTCGGTCTTCCAAATAATAGAATGCATGTTTCGGTTTCGGGAATTGTGCCATATACGCTTTAGCTTCCGAAATCATCGAAGGAGTCACATTATAGTTCCAAGTTCCATATTGTGAGTAGGTCACATTGTCTACAGGTTTAAAGAATCCCCACATTTCGAAGAAGTCCGTTAAATCTTCATTAGCTACTTTGCAAGCCATCTTGGCAAAATGCAACTGAGCGGCTCCCGGATCAGATTCCACAATGCGGTTTTCACGTAAGGCTTTGAACAGTTTCGGCCAGAAGTCCGTCATATATCCGCAACGGTGATAATAGTTCCAGAGTTGCCAGTTCATCCGCATATGGATTTCTGTAGATTCGTTTTGATGGGTAGCGTCTCCCATGTTATACCAAGCGTTACCATTGACGAATCTATAGTCTGCTAACTGATTTAAAGTTTCGCCACGTGAACAATACTTGCCCAATTTGTAGAGGGTATAATTGGAGAACAAGTTGTTGGACGACTCCGTACAACTTGGCCAATTGATGGCAGGCTGGTGGATATGTCCGATTTCATGTGCCGGTCCCCAAGCATTGTCCTTGGCTGCCATCACATTGTCTTTCAGTAAGATATTGTTCAGGTAAGTATACAAAAACGCAATCCGGTAATCGGAAGCCCACATGTAACTGCCTTCCGGCGAAATGGCAAATAAGTGGTTGTTCATTTGTGAAGGGAAGACATCTTCAATTCCCATCAGCTCGTGTTGCCAACCTACGATGTCGTCCCATAGATGGATGGCGGACAGGATATCGGTAGGAACTGCTGCTTTCATTTTGTCTCGGTGAAAATAGAAGATAATTCTTTCTCCTTTCACACAGAAGTATTTATAAGAAGACTTATCGATTAATTTCTGGTATTTTTCATTTGTCTGATGTCTTTTTAAATCCCAATATCCGGCTACCTCGCCGCAATCCATTGGAATATGAATCTTAATGGGTTTCGCGTTCGGCGAAGTTAAATCGGTATGATAGGTGATAAACAGCATTCCGGTTCTTTGTATTTTTATCTTGTTTACGCCCGCCTGCAAGAAATAAGCATCCCCCGAAGCGGCTGTTTGTACATAGGTACTGCTTTCACCGAATCCGGTTGTTTCTTCACCGACATTCATTACACTGATTTTCTGTCCGTGGGTATCGCCGACTAAAAGTAGGATTTCATCGTTTTCGGCAACGGATATACCGGTAGGATTGTCCAGTAAAGTATATTTCTTGGTCATTAATTTCTCTGCCCATTCTTCCGGATTGCTGTAAGGTTGATATTCCTGAATACGAAATTCCTTTTCATAATCCGAATATCCTTTGTCGCGGATGGCGACAGCCAACTTGCCGAAATAAGAAGGCAGCGTATTTATGACCTCGTTTGTTACCCCTTCTTTCAGTTCGCTGCAAGTCAAGTCGGTAAAGACATTCAGTAGTTGGGCGTCCAATGTCTTTTCCGTATTATTGTGGAAGAACTGCATTTCGCTACAGCTGACATAACCGCCTAAACCGCTTTTTACCACAAATTTGATTTTAGTCACCCTGTTTATGGTTTCTTTAAAATCTATCCGGCTGGGCGCGTTTTGCATCTTGAAGTCATACGAGCCGTAAAGCGTATATTCCGGAAGGTCTTCCGTTGCCACATACAAGTCAAACTCGCCAAAGTTTCCATTACCGTTTCGGGTATGATAAATGATATAGTCTATTGTTTCCTTGTCAAAGGAGTATTCTAAGGTGACAGGAAGTACAGTGCCATCTCCCCAGCGGGAGTGGTAGTGTGTATCCGGGTCTGTATTGCCATCGAATGTCAATTCAATTCCCTGACCGTTTTGTGATTCACTTGCTTGTCCGCCGGTGGGCATTACTTGAATATCCCCTTCGATGGTTACATCCGATAAATTACCGGATTTTGCTTCTTGCTTCAACACAAGCGTTACCGGTTCGGCCCATTTTTCAGCTTCGGGGCGTGCATCCGAAAAGATGATTTCGGTAGAGCGCTCGCCAAAACTCGGATTGTTTTCCACGATATATTTGTGGTCGTAGGTTACGAATCCTCTTCCTTTAGCATTTGCGTCTTCCTTCAACCATTCTGCTGTTGGAGAAGATGCTTGGTAACTTACATTAGTGGTTACGCTCACTTCTATAGCTCCGCCGGATGCAGCTATCACCTGAGGATTTGTTTTTAGGAGAATGGCCGGTCCATACCCTAATTGAGTCACTTTGATTTCATAGTTTTTAACAGCAGAAGTCACATTTACGATGGTCGAACGTACTTCGGGCTCTTCGCTGGCTTCTACCGCAATGTTTATCCCTTTTCCGTTTAAGGTCTGTGCGGCAATGCACCAGGCATCATTCGATTTTACACTCCATTGTTCCCTCGTTAAATCCGTATTTACAGGAATAGACAACGAAGCGGCTTCTTTCTCTAAATTTTGCACCAGTTCATTGGTGTTGATTTCAAATGATGTCCCGATGGAAACTTGGTCTCCATCATCGCTGCAGCACGACAGTAGGCAGCCGATGCACATCCATAAAAGTAATTGTAAATTTCTCATAAGTTTAGATTTTATGCAAAGTTATAAAAAGAGGCCGAATACTCTTGTATTACACAAAAAAAATCCGACGTAACTATTCAGCTATATCTTGAATTGTCTTTTCGCAAATCAATTCTGTTTGACTATAATTTTGACAAAACATCCCCGAACTTGGCATAATAAACAATCACACCATCGTTGAGGTCGAAAGCTATCTGCTCATCGGTTGTGATATGGAGGCCGTGGTACTCCCGGCACTCCTGTATCTGCTTGCCAATGCTGTCGAGTTCATTCAGGTTGGCAGTGCCGGCTTCTATTTCACTTTGCTTCTGCTTCAGTTCCCGGTCTTTTCCCGTTCCGGCGTTTTTCTTTACTCCTTGCAATACTTGTCCAGCCATGCGAAGAACTCTCTGTTCCAGTGTACGGAGTTCTGCGGTTTCAAAATCCAGTGGTTTTCTTCGGGGAAGAGCAGCAGCTTGGCTTCCACGCCCATCATGCGGGCGGCGTTGAAGGCCGCCATGCCTTGCTCCACGGGGACGCGGTAGTCCATTTCGCCGTGAGTGACCAGAATCGGTGTGTTCCAGTTCTTGATGAGCTTGTGGGCGGAAAGGGCGTAGTGACGTTTGGCTTGCGGATTTTCGTCCCAAGGCGCGCCGCCGTTGTCGAAGGTGGGGAACCACATCTCTTCGGTCATCATGTACATCTGCTCTTGGTTGAAGATGCCCGCGTGGGCTATCAGTGCCGAGAAGCGGTTTTGATGGATGCCGGCGAGGTAGTACACCGAGAATCCTCCGTAGCTGGCACCGGTGGCCGCCACCTTGCCCACGTAGGGTTCCTTCTTCATGTTGTCCACCGCCAGCAGGTAGTCTTGCATGTTCAGGCCCATGTAATCCTTGGAAATCTGTTCGCACCACGGTTGGCCGAAGGCCGTCGTACCGCGGCGGTTGGGCAGGATGACGATGTATCCCTGCGAAGCCATCAGGCGATAGTTCCAACGGGTGGAGAAGCTCTGGCTGATGGTGCCCTGCGGACCTCCCAGACACATCAGGATGGCGGGATACTTCTTCGTCTTGTCGAAGTGGGGCGGGTACATAATCCAAGTGTGCATCTTCTTGCCGTCTACGGTGGTCATCCAGCGTTGTTCCACGGTGGGGGTGTCCAGCTTGTCCAGCGTAGCCTTGTTCTCGGCGGTCAGTTCGCGGAAGTCGCCATCGGCGGGGTTCACCGCCACGATTTCGGCGGGTCGCATCATGCTCTTGTTGGTGGTAATCAGGGTTTCCGCGTCGCCCGCCTCGTTGGGGATGACCGCCACGGCGTCGAAGTCGTACAACGCTTCGGGCGAGGTGATGCGGCGGATGCCGTCGCCGTACGATGTCGGCAGACTGCCCGTTCCCTCGTTGTCTTCGACGGGCAGTCCGATTCTCTTGTTTACGTCCACCGAAAAGAGGGCGGTGAGGGCGTTTACGCAGGAGCTGAAGTAGATGCGGTCGCTTTTCGGCGCCCAAGTGATGCTTTCCACGTTATACTTGTAGTCGGTGGTCAGTTCCTTCATGAAGCCTCTGAAGTCCTTGCTGTCCGCGTTGGCCAGCACTTTCTGCATGTCGATGACAAACAGGCGTTGCTTGTCGGCTTCGTATCCGTCTCTCTCCATGCTGATGAAAGCCAGCCGGTTGCCGTCGGGCGAGAAGGCGGGGTTGGTGTCGTAGCCCATCATGCCCGCGGTGAGGTTGCGGGTGGCGCCGGTCGCCACTTCGTACAGGTAGATGTCCGTGTTGGTGGAGAAAGCGTAGTCTCGTCCCGCCAGTTTGCGGCACGAGTAAGCGATGTACTTTCCATCGGGACTCCACGCCAGTTGTTCCAGTCCGCCGAACGGCAGGGTGGGCAGTTCAAACTTCTTTTCGGGCGTTTCGGGACGTTCGGTGTCGCCTGCCAGAATGTCCGTCACCTCGCTCAGGGCGGTGCCGTCGAACGAAGCCACGTAGGTGTGGGGCACTTCTTCCACAAAGTGGTCCCAGTGGCGGTACATCAGGTCGGTGTAGGTTCGTCCCGATGACTTGTCGAGGTCCGGATAAACGTCCGTCGGTTTTTGCGCCGCTTTCACGCTTTTGACAAACATCAGCTTGTCGCCGGCGGGCGAAAGTTCAAAACCCTCCATGCCCTCCGCGCCGGTCACTTCCGTTTCGTTTTTCAGCGCGTTTCCGTCCAGGGTGGCGGTGTAGAGCTTGCCGCCCCGCATGTACATCAGGGTGGAGGCGTTCAGCCAGCGGGCGTTCGATTCGCTTTGGGGCGTATGGGTCAGCTTCGCGTTGTCCGTTCCGTCGGCGTTCATCAGGTAAAGCTCCCGGTTTCCCTTGTTCTGTTCGATGTCGGTGTAAGTCACTCCGTAGAGTATTTTTGAACGGTCGGGCGAAAGTTGCACATCGCCCACCTTTCCCAGACGGTGCATGATTTCGGGGGTGAACTGTCCGTTCTCCACCGGAATGTCGGTCTTCGTAATCATCGGCCCGGAAGCGTCGGGTTGGCTGTCCGAGCAGGCACAGATGGCAGCTGCCAGTAGCATAAGCGGTAAAATTTGTTTTTTCATATCGTTATTTTGTTTTTTTTTTGAGATTCAACTTCACGCCCCAAAGATACCACATTTGCACACGCCTTGTCAAGTCTTTGCTGCATTTTTTTTCGCCGCCGCATTCTTTTTTTTCGCCGCGGTGTTTAGCTCCGATGCGGCACACCGATTTCAGATTTCAGATTTCAGTTAGATTTTCGCATGGTATGCGTGTAATAAAATTTCATTATATATAATATATATAAATATATATATTATATATAAT
>CAYXZF010000083.1:0-9854 GCA_964469845.1 uncultured Phocaeicola sp. | reverse complement strand
TCTTCCTGTTTCGTATCGCAAAGCTTTTCGCTTATCCCCATTAAAAAGCTACTGACCCGTTTGTTTACGCATTGTTTACGCAAGTATATGAAAAAAGGAGTTACGAATTTCGTAACTCCTTGATTTACAGTGTGGACCAGATAGGGCTTGAACCTATGACCTCCAGATTATGAGTCTGTTGCTCTAACCAACTGAGCTACAAGTCCGGCTTAAGGATTCCCTTAGCGAATGCAAAAGTAGAACAAATACTTGAAACTTGCAAAGGTTTATCGTTTTTTTTTACTAAAAAGACTTAATTAGACTATTAATAGCAAAATTATATGTACATTTGCCGTTCATTAGAAAAGCATTTATTGTATATGGCTCATATGAAAACAGAAAATCTCCTTAACGGATTGTCGGACAGACAAGTTCAAAAAAGTCGGGAGAAGTACGGATGGAACTTGCTGACTCCCCCTCAACGACCCTCCATGTGGAAACTTTACTTCGAAAAGTTTAATGACCCGGTTATCCGCATTCTGCTGGTAGCGGCATTCTTTTCGCTCGTCATCTCCGTTATTGAAGGTGAATATGCCGAAACCATCGGTATTTTCTTCGCCATCTTTCTGGCTACGGGTATCGGTTTCTATTTTGAATATGATGCCAACAAAAAGTTTGACTTGCTGAATGCGGTGGGCGAAGAAACGTCTGTCACCGTCCGCCGAAACGGAAAAGTGCAGGAGATTCCTCGCAAGGAAGTAGTGGCGGGTGATGTTGTGGTGCTGAATACCGGTGAGGAAGTGCCCGCCGATGGCGTACTGTTGGAAGCCATTTCTCTACAAGTGAATGAATCGAACCTGACGGGCGAACTGATGGTGAACAAGACTACCGATGAGGCTTCTTTCGATGATGAAGCCACTTATCCAAGCAACGAAGTGATGAGGGGAACGACCGTGACCGATGGACACGGTACGATGCAGGTGAAGCAAGTGGGCGATGCCACCGAAATAGGCAAAGTAGCGACTCAAGCCACCGAAGCCGGCAGTGAAGAGACTCCCCTCAACATTCAGCTCTCCAAGTTGGCTAAGTTCATCGAAAAAGTGGGCTTTACGATTGCCGCCCTCACTTTTGTGGTGTTCACCGCCAAGGATTTATACCAATATCTTTCCGTGACCGACGTTACCGGCTGGCACGAATGGCTGCACATTGCCCGCATCGTCTTGAAATACTTCATGATGGCTGTCACCCTGATTGTGGTAGCCGTGCCCGAGGGACTGCCGATGAGCGTCACTCTGAGCCTTGCGCTGAACATGCGACGTATGCTCAAAACCAATAACTTGGTGCGGAAGATGCATGCGTGTGAAACGATGGGTGCGATTACCGTTATCTGTACCGACAAGACCGGTACGCTTACCCAGAACCTGATGCAGGTTCACGAAGCTAAAGTGGATGAAACCCGAATGGACTTGGTGTCCGAGGGTATCAGTGTCAATTCCACCGCTTTTCTGGAAGAACCTGAGGAGGGCAAAAAGCCGTCGGGCGTGGGAAATCCTACCGAAGTGGCATTGTTGCTGTGGTTGAACGGTTTGGGGAAGGACTATGCCCGTTTGCGCAAACAGGCCAAGGTCATCGACCAACTGACTTTCTCGACCGAACGGAAATACATGGCCACGCTGGTGCAATCGCCCGTTCAAGGTCGGAAGGTGCTATATATAAAAGGTGCGCCCGAAATTGTGATGGGCAAATGCAGCCTTTCCGATGAAACCGTTGCCCGTAACAACGAGCAATTGCTGCTTTATCAGAACATGGCGATGCGTACCCTCGGCATAGCTTATAAGTTTATTTCCGAAGAGGCAGGCAACGATTGCGCCGAACTGGTCGGCGAAGGCGGGATGACTTTCCTCGGCATCTTTGCCATCAGTGACCCGATTCGTCCGGACGTGCCCGAAGCCGTAGGCAAATGCCAATCGGCAGGCATCGGTGTGAAGATTGTTACCGGCGATACTCCGGGTACTGCCACCGAGATTGCCCGTCAGATAGGTCTGTGGAAACCCGAAGATACAGAGCGCAACCGCATTACGGGGGTAGAGTTTGCCGCGCTGAGTGACGAGGAGGCTCTCGACCGGGTGCTTGACTTGAAAGTGATGAGTCGTGCCCGTCCCATGGACAAGCAACGACTCGTGCAGCTCCTTCAACAGAAGGGAGCCGTAGTGGCTGTAACCGGCGACGGAACGAACGATGCGCCGGCACTGAATCATGCGCAAGTGGGGCTTTCGATGGGCACGGGAACTTCCGTGGCAAAAGAAGCCAGCGATATTACCCTGCTCGATGACTCTTTCCACAGCATCGCCACGGCGGTGATGTGGGGACGTTCGCTTTACAAGAATATCCAGCGTTTCATTGTCTTCCAATTGACAATCAACGTGGTGGCGTTGGCCAGCGTGTTGTTTGGTGCATTCTTGGGAACCGAACTTCCGCTTACTGTCACACAGATGCTTTGGGTGAATCTGATTATGGACACCTTTGCTGCCATGGCATTGGCTTCCATTCCGCCCAGTGCCGATGTGATGAACGAAAAGCCGCGTAAAACCGATGACTTCATCATCACCCGTCCGATGCGTTACAACATTCTGGGGGTAGCCGCCTGCTTCTTGGTGATTTTGATGGGGCTTGTCACCTACATCAAGACCCTTCCGGAAACCGAAGTACCCACCGCGCTGACCGCTTTCTTCACCGTGTTTGTAATGCTTCAGTTCTGGAATCTCTTCAACGCCAGTGTATTCGGAACGAATCATTCCGTCTTCAAGGATGCGCGTCATGCTGTCGGCATGGTGGGCGTGGCCGGCATTATCCTGATAGGTCAGTTTGTCATCGTGGAGTTTGGCGGAAAGGTGTTCCGTACCGTTCCACTTACTTGGGAAGAATGGCTGTACATCATCGGATCCACTTCATTGGTGCTTTGGGCAGGCGAAGCGTGGCGTTTGATGAAACGGTTGAAAGAAAATAAGAATTGAATATCGGCAGTTGATAAGAAGCATCCGAAAGGAATCGGTTCATTATCGACTTAAATTAAGTATATGGACAAAAACATCAAGAATATCGTCTTTGACCTGGGAGGCGTACTGATAGATTTGGATTTCGACCGGGCTTTGAAGGCTTTCAGAAAAGCCGGTTTCGAGAACATTGAAGAGCAACTGCAGTCTTTCAATCGCGAAGGCGTCTTTATGCAGTATGAACTGGGAAACATCACTTCGGAGGAGTTCCGTTCCGCCATCCGCAAGCAAGCGCGTGTGTCACTGACCGACCGCGAGATTGACGACATGTGGAACCTCATACTGTTAAACATCCCGCACGAGAAGCTGAAACTGATATTGGAATTGCGCGGCAAGTACATGGTTTACCTGCTGAGCAACACCAATCAAATCCATTGGGACTATACGTGCAACCACGCATTCACTTATCACGGCTTTCGGGTGAAAGATTATTTCGAGGAAACTTTCCTTTCGTTCGAGATGCACCTCGCCAAGCCCGATAAGGCCATCTTTGAGCGGATGTTGCAGGAAGCCAATCTGCTCCCCGAAGAAACGTTTTTCATCGACGATTCGGAAGCCAACTGCAAGGCGGCGGAAGAACTGGGCATTCACACCCATCATTATCGCATAGGTGAAGACTTGAACAAGTTATTTGAATAAATGGACGTAATTACAAACTCTCATCCGCAGACATTATCGCCTTCGGTCGCTACCATCGGCTTTTTCGACGGCGTACACTTGGGACACCGCTTCCTTATCCGTCAGGTAAAGGATACGGCTTTCCGGGCAGGATGGGCTTCGTCTGTCATCACCTTTCCCGTACATCCCCGGCAAGTCATCCGGAGCGATTACAGTCCCCGCCTTCTTTCATCGCCCGACGAGAAGATAGAAGCCTTGGCTGCTACCGGTATCGACCGATGCATTTTGCTTCCATTCACCCGCGAATTGTCTCTGCTCTCGGCGCATGAGTTTATGCAACTGCTGCGCGACAAGTATAACGTGCGGATGCTGGTCATCGGTTACGACCACCGCTTCGGACACGACCGTATGGAAAATTTTGAAGACTATTGCCGCTACGGCAAGGAACTGGACATCGATATTGTGCGCGCAAGTGCATACACGCAGGAGGAAGATAAGGTCAGTTCGTCTGCCATCCGCCGTGCCCTCTTGTCCGGCGATGCGGACACCGCCAACCGCTTTTTGGGACGTGCCTACTCGCTGGAAGGAGTCGTGGTGGACGGTTATAAAGTAGGGCGGAAGATTGGCTTCCCCACTGCCAACCTGCAACCGGACTTCGCGCACAAGCTGATTCCTGCCATCGGTGTGTATGCCGTCGGTGTTCATGTGAACGGACAGCAGTACCGGGGGATGCTGAACATCGGTCATCGTCCCACCTTGAACAACGGCGATAACCTCAGCATCGAGGTGCACATCTTGGACTTCAACGATGACATTTACCAAAAGCGGATGCGTATCGAGTTTCTTCATTTCCTCCGTCCCGAAGCGAAGTTCCGTTCCGTGGACGAACTGGTGGCGCAGATGCGGAAAGACAAGGAGCGCATTCTTCGGATGTCGGACTGATACCTGTAAGACTAAAAACATTATACTTATGATATGTGTCGTTAAACTTATTCTGTATTATTTCCTTTATCAGCTATTGCTGACTTTTCCGGTCAATATTGCCGTAGAGGTCTGCCATTTCCAGGCAATCAATGCCACGGGGATTACCATGATATTGTCCGGCGTGTTGATGATAAGGCATCTGATCCGGTTCGGATACGTGGACTTCGGGTTGAAGAACTTGGGCAAAGTATCCGTAAAGACCATCCTGCTCAGCCTGCCTTTCCTCCTTGCAGGCATGTTCTTCTTCAACCTTTGCAGTGAGTTCGTGCCGCTTCCCAACCTGATGGAAGACACCTTTATGGACATGAGCCGCAATGTATTCGGCATCCTGTCCATTACCGTCATGGCGCCGTTGGTGGAAGAATTGCTGTTTCGCGGAGCCATCGAAGGGCATCTGTTGAAGCAGGGTAAACGTCCTGCCGTCGCCATCCTCGTTTCGGCCTTGCTTTTCGGTCTTGTTCACATCAATCCGGCGCAGGTTCCGTTTGCTTTTGCCATCGGCAGCCTTTTCGGCTGGCTGTATTACCGAACGGGCAGCGTGATACCGGGCGTCATCGGACACTTCCTCAACAATTCCATAGCCGTTGTGACGATGGCACTCCAAACTCCGGAAGAGCTTGGCGTTCGGACGGTCGATTGGTTGGGTAAAGGTCTCACTTACGTCCTTTTGCTTCTGTCGGCGGTCGTAATGGTCGGCATGTTCCTTTATTTGAAAAAGAATCTGCCGCCTGCGCCTCCCTGCTCAGCGGCAGCCGCATAGACCTCTCTTTCCCGAAGTTTTTCCGCTATTATCCTATTAATGATACTCCTAAGATGATAAATTGCGGAAAAAACTCCGTATCTTTGCAGCCGAATTAGAAAGATATTGAATGAAGACATTTGAAGAATTAGGCGTTTCCGCGGAGATACGGAGAGCGATTGAAGAAATGGGATACGAAAATCCCATGCCCGTACAGGAAGAAGTAATCCCGTTTTTACTTGGTGAAGGAAACGATGTAGTAGCCTTGGCACAGACAGGAACCGGCAAGACCGCCGCTTTCGGACTGCCGCTTATCCAGAAGATTGATGTGAAAAACCGGGTGCCGCAAGCACTCATCCTTTGTCCCACCCGCGAACTCTGCCTCCAGATTGCGGGCGACCTAAGCGATTACTCGAAATACGTGGACGGACTGAAAGTGCTCCCCGTGTATGGCGGTTCAAGCATCGAGAGCCAAATACGTATGCTCAAAGCCGGTGTCCATATCATCGTGGCCACACCGGGACGGCTCATCGACCTGATGGAACGCAAGGTGGCGAAGTTGGACGGAATCATCAACGTGGTGATGGACGAAGCCGACGAAATGCTGAACATGGGATTTACCGACAGCATCAACGCCATCTTGGAACGGGTACCCGAAAACCGTAACACGCTGATGTTCTCGGCTACCATGAGCGCCGAAATCGCACGCATCGCCAAACAATACCTGAAGGATGCGAAAGAAATCACCATCGGTGTGAAGAACGAAGGTACGAAGAACGTACATCACATCGCCTACATGGTTCATGCCAAAGACAAATACAACGCTCTGAAGCGTGTGGCGGACTATTATCCGCAAATCTACGGAATCATCTTTTGCCGCACGCGTAAGGAAACACAAGAGATTGCCGACAAATTGATTCAAGACGGTTACAACGCCGACTCGCTGCACGGCGAACTCAGTCAGGCGCAGCGCGACTTGGTGATGCAGAAGTTCCGCCAGCGTCACCTGCAGCTGTTGGTGGCTACGGACGTGGCCGCCCGGGGACTGGACGTGAACGACCTGACACACGTCATCAACTACGGACTGCCCGAAGACGTGGAAGTTTACACCCACCGAAGCGGACGTACCGGACGCGCCGGAAAGACGGGTATCTCCATTGCCATCATGAACCTCCGCGAGAAAGGACGCATGAAGGCCATCGAGCGCATCCTGAACAAAAAATTCACCATCGAAGCCCTGCCCGGCGGAAAGGAAATCTGCGAACAGCAACTCATCAAGATGATTGACGACATCGAAAAGGTGAAGGTGAACGAGGAAGAAATCGAAGCCTTCCTGCCCGACATTTATCGCAAGTTGGAGTGGCTCTCGAAAGAAGACCTGCTGAAACGCGTGGTGTCGATGGAGTTCAACCGTTTCTTGGAGTATTACAGCAACGCGCCCGAAATAGAAACACCGAACGCCAAAGACCTCCGTGCCGCCGACCGCGAGAACGACCGCAAGTCACACGGCTCGGACAAGGAAAAGACCGCACGCAAGGCCGAAAAAGGCTATGCCCGACTGTTCCTGAACTTGGGCAAAACGGACGGATTTTTCGCCACGCAAATCATCGACCTCGTCAATCGCAACACGAAGAAGCTGCGAGTGACCATCGGACGCATCGACCTGATGCAGAACTTCTCGTTCTTTGAAGTGGCGGAAGAGCAGGCCAACGAAGTCATCAAGGCACTGAACAAAGTGAACGTAAAGGGACGCAAGGTAATTGTGGAGCCGGCTGGCGAGAACACCGGCAAGAGCGACAAGGGTGGCAAGAAACGCAACGGAAAAACGCAGCCCGAAGCACCCGCACGGAAAGAAAAGAAAGTCAAACCCAGCCGCGAGGAACGGGGGTACACCCAACCGCGAGGACCGAAGAAAAAGGATGACTGGAAGCAGTTTTTCGCTCCCGAAAACAGCAAGTGGCTGAAAGGCGATGAACCGGACTTTGAAGAAGAGGGTTGGGCACGTCGGAAACCCAAGAAAAAGTAATGAAACAAAGCTCTCCACGCCTGGAGGTGTTTTTATAAAAAGCGGAGAGGAAAATCGAAAACGCTTCGGCGTTTTTTATTTTCCTCTCCGCATCTTTTATTTGTCTTTATGGCCTTACTTGATTACGCCAAGTTCCTTACCCACTTTGATGAAAGCGGCGATGGCCTTGTCGAGGTGTTCGCGTTCGTGACCGGCAGAAAGCTGCACACGGATACGAGCCTGTCCCTTTGGAACCACCGGATAGTAGAAACCGGTAACGTAAATGCCTTCTTCCTGCATCTTGGCCGCAAAGTCCTGCGACAGCTTGGCATCGTAAAGCATCACGGCGCAAATGGCACTCTGTGTCGGCTTGATGTCGAAGCCGGCGGCAAGCATCTTTTCGCGGAAGTAAGTCACGTTTTCCATCAACTTGTCGTGGAGCGCGTTGCTTTCTTTCAGAATCTTGAACATCTCGATACTTGCGCCAACAATAGACGGAGCGACTGAGTTGGAGAACAAGTAAGGACGAGAACGCTGACGGAGCATGTCGATGATTTCCTTCTTACCGGTAGTGAAACCACCCATCGCACCACCAAATGCCTTACCCAAGGTACCGGTGAAGATGTCGATACGGCCGTAAGCGTTGTATTGTTCGGCTACACCGTGACCGGTTGCGCCTACCACGCCGGCCGAGTGTGATTCGTCCACCATCACGAGAGCATCGTACTTCTCGGCCAGGTCGCAAATCTTATCCATCGGAGCCACGTTGCCGTCCATTGAGAACACACCGTCGGTTACGATGATGCGATGACGCTGAGCCTGAGCTTCCTGCAAGCATTTTTCGAGTTCGCCCATGTCGGCGTTGGCATAACGATAACGCTTTGCCTTGCACAGACGTACACCATCGATGATGGAAGCGTGGTTGAGCGCATCCGAAATGATGGCATCCTCTTCGGTGAACAAAGGTTCGAACACACCGCCGTTGGCATCAAAGCAGGCAGCGTAAAGGATGGTATCTTCGGTCTTGAAGAAGTCGGAGATGGCCGCTTCAAGTTGTTTGTGCAAATCCTGTGTACCGCAGATGAAGCGTACGGACGACATGCCGTAACCATGCGAATCCATGGCCGCCTTGGCTGCTTCAATCAAGCGCTTGTTGTCTGCCAAGCCCAAATAGTTGTTGGCGCAGAAGTTCAACACATCTTGTCCGGCGTTTACCTTGATGCCGGCACGCTGCGGAGTCGTGATGATACGTTCGTTTTTGTACAATCCGGCAGCTTTGATATTTTCCAGTTCCTGTGTCAGGAACTCTTTCATTTTACCATACATAGTCTTAATATAATTTTAGGTTAATTTATTCCCAATTCAAGATAACCTTGCCACACTGACCGGATTCCATCACATCGAAGCCCTTCTGGAAGTCGTCAATGTCAAAGTGATGGGTGATGACCGGTGTCAAGTCAAGGCCTGAGATAAGCATCTGTTCCATCTTGTACCAAGTTTCCCACATTTCGCGGCCGTAGATACCCTTGATGGTAAGTGCCTTGAAGATGATTTCGCTCCAGTCGACGGTAGTCGTGGGAGGCAGGATACCCAACTGAGCAATCTTCGAGCCGTTGTACATATTGGCTACCATGTCGCGGAAAGCAATGGGTGAGCCGGACATTTCCAAACCTACGTCGAAACCGCGCATGCCGAGTTTTTCCATGGCTCCGGCAACGGTTTCGCCCTTCGAAGCGTTGACGGTGCAAGTGGCACCCATCTTCTTGGCGATGTCCAGACGATAGTCGCTGAGGTCGGTTACCACCACGTTCTTGGCTCCGGCAAAACGAGCGATGGCGGTTGCCATCGTACCGATAAGGCCTGCACCGGTAATCAACACATCTTCACCCAGCAACGGGAAAGAAAGAGCGGTGTGAGTGGCGTTTCCGAAGGGATCCATGATGGCTGCCATGTCGTCGGAGATGCGGTCGTCCAATTTCACCACGTTGGATTCGGGGATGCAGAGGTATTCGGCGAAAGCACCGTTACGGTTTACACCGACACCGATACTGTTTTCGCAGATGTGCTGCAGACCTCGGCGGCAGTTACGGCAGTGTCCGCAAGCAATGTGACCTTCGCCGGTTACGCGGTCGCCCACTTTGATGTTGCGAACGCCCGGACCGACTTCGGCAACGATACCTACATACTCGTGACCGATGGTCATCGGTGTCTTGATGGTCTTCTGGCTCCATTCGTCCCATTTGTAGATGTGTAAGTCCGTGCCACAGATAGCCGTCTTCTTAATTTTGATAAGAACATCGTTTACACCGACTTCAGGAACCGGAACATCTTCCATCCAAATGCCCTTCATGGGCTCTTTTTTTACTAATGCTTTCATGATTATAAATATATAGCGTTAATACATTCGTTTTATCTTTAACGAGCAACAAAGTTACAAAAAAACAATGTGTCTCAGATAAGAAAACGGTATAAAAAA
>CAYXZF010000082.1:0-10088 GCA_964469845.1 uncultured Phocaeicola sp. | reverse complement strand
ACAATCTGAACACCTACACCGACAAACCGGAAATCAAGCGGTACGGCAAGTTTGAACTGCTGAAAGTGAATCACAGATGTTATACCCGAACGAAGAGAGTCTATGTGAGTAAAGGAGATTTCATCAGAGTAATCATTACGAACAAGGAATGTTTGCTGCATCTCTATGAATCGCCGGAGCGTTCGTTCTGTATCCTCAGCGGAGACGACAAGGACTATTACCGCATCCGTCATTGGCTGGCAGACGGAACTCCGGTCGTCAGTGACCGAAAAGGTGAATTTTATCGTGTGACCAAAGAGGGGGAAAAAGTACATATGGGAGGAAAAGAGTTTTCCCGAACAGCTTTCGAGAAACTAGATAAGCAAGTTCACCGTGAAATGGAGTCGAAAGAAAAATGGAAAAGGCAAGAAATACAGGAAGAATACCGAAATGCAACGCCTTATCAATCGGGCTTGAAATGGGGGCTGAAGGTAGGCGACCGGATAACCGTTCCTCCCATCTATCGGAACATCCGTCCGCCCATCGGCAAGTACTGTGCCGTGGAGAAGAATTACAGTCAATGGGGTATCATCACCATAGACGGCCGCCTGTTGATTGACGCGAAATATCCCGATGTGAGCATTGAACGAAACGGTACGGCCTGGCTGACACAAGTGACGGGAAAGAAGAAAAAGGTGCAGCTGGAGTAAGACGGTAGGGGAAATCTAAAATAAGTGTTAATCTCATCATGTTCACTATTCGAACACTTTGAACTCATAGCCTTGTTCAAGTAGCCATTCGATGGCTCTGGGCAAGGCATATTTTATGTTTTTTTCAGACTTTAGCGAATCGTGGAAAGTAATGATGGAGCCGTTACGCACGTACTTCTTCACGATGCGAAGCACTTGCCGACCGTTGAGCCGCTTGCTGTAATCGCGAGTCACGAGGTCCCACATCACAATCCGATACCTGTTTCGCAGCACCATGTACTGCCCCCAACGCATCCAACCGTGCGGCGGGCGGAACAAATCGGAATGAATCAGTTCATCGGCTTTGTTTACGTTAGCCAGATAGTTGTAGCTTAAATATTTAAAACCTTGAATGTGGTTAAAGGTGTGGTTGCCCAAACGATGTCCGCGTTCCTTAATCATTCGGAATTCTTCGGGATGCTTGCGCACGTTGTCGCCCACCAAAAAGAAAGTCGCCTTGATGCCGTATTTGTCCAATAGGTCAAGTACCCAGGGAGTAATCTCCGGGATAGGACCGTCATCGAATGTCAGATACACGGCTTTCACGTCTTTGTCCATTCGCCAGTGTGCGCGAGGGTATATCCAGCGAAGTATTTTGGGTGGTTGCTCGATGAACATTTTCTTTTCTCTTTTTTCTGCAAGTAAAAATTCAGTTGATAATTGACAGTTGTCGTCCGGAGACGTGTCTGTCAATTATCAACTGAAAAACGTTTTTATTTCCTTCCTATTCTGCGGTTGAACGCATCGTACAGTTCTTCAAACTTCTCGGCATAGTGGTCGGCCATGTCGGTCGAAGCCTTCACTTCGCCTTCGGGCTGTGCGGCTGCGGCTTGGTCAATGCGGTTCAGGCTCTTGTTCACTTCATCGAGGATGTAGAAGTTGCGTACGCAGCTTTCGTATACGTTGGCCAGTTGCCCGTCGTTGAGGCTCATGTACCAAGTGATGTATTCCACCGCCTTGTTGGCCAGTTCGTCCAAGATGGCTTGTGCCTTTTCGTATTCGCCCAAGGCGATGTAGTCTTCCGCCATTTCTTTTGAACTGCTCATCACATAGTCGTGGGGCACGTTGCTACTTGGGATGACCTGCTGGCAATAGTCCAAAGCCTTTCGTGCCTTGTCCATCTTGCCTTCCTTGATGAGTTGCGAAGCCACTTGTACGAACATGCGTCTGTGTGTCTGACACATGCGCATCACCGTTTCGTCCAGATAGATGCCTTCCTTGTCGATGCCGCCGAATTTAAATTTGTGCATCAAGTTGTCGTACATCTTTTCCGAGTCGATGCGGGCATTGAGAGCCGTGGTGTTGAACGGTGTGATGCGGTAGGCCAATCCTTCCTGCATGAAGTTGTTTCCCAAGTTCAGGTGGTTTTCCTGTCCCACGGTGATGGCCATGTACATGGGGCGTTCCCAATTGGTGTTGGCCAGCATTTCCAGCATCATCAGTTCGCTCTTGTAGAGGGCGCGCTTTCCTTTGAGCGAGATGCTCATGTATTCGGGGATTTCTCCGTGGAGCGAATCGGGAATCATCATGCCCGAACGCTTGATGGCTTCCTTGTCGAGCTTGATGACAAGACTGTCGGTCGGGATAACCTGCTGTCCGATTTTCGGGTTGCGCACCCAATGGCGCAGGATGTTCTTCAGTTCGTAGGGGTTGTCGCCAAATTCCTTGGCCGCTTCCGTCGGGTTCTGTTTGTAGAACTCATCGATGGTCTTCATCATTTCGGGGCGGATGCTGACGGCTTCGTTGTGTCCCGATACATATTCCAAACGGCTCCATTCGATGGGTACGGCCGGTGAGTCGTACGAAGCACGCTTCATTTGGTCGATGTACCAATCGGTTTGCAGGTAGCTGAGGTTGCAGACGCGTACATCGGTGCGGTTGCCCTCCACTTCCTGGTTGTACCACAAGGGGAACGTATCGTTATCGCCGTTGGTAAAGACGATGGGGTTGCCTTCTTCCTGAAGTGTGTTCAGGTAGTTTTGACCGAACTCGCTGGCCACGTAGCGTCCGCTGCGGTCGTGGTCGTCCCAAGTCTGGCTCACCATCTGTATGGGGACGAACAAGCAGAGTACGGAAGCCAGGATGGCGGCAGGTTTTTCGCCTATCTTCTTTTCCAGCCATTGGGCAATGCCTGCCACACCCATGCCAATCCAGATGGCGAAAGCGTAGAACGAACCGGCATACGCATAGTCGCGTTCGCGCGGTTGCAACGGGGTCTGGTTCAGATAAAGTACGATGGCCAATCCGGTCATGAAGAACAGGAAGAACACCACCCAGAACTGGCGGATGCCTCTTTCGCCCTTGTATGCCTGCCAAAACAGACCGATAAGTCCGAGTATCAGCGGCAGACAGTAGAACACGTTGTGTCCTTTATTGGCTTTCAGGTCGGAAGGCAGAAATTCCTGATTGCCCACCAGCAGGTTGTCGATGAAAGGGATGCCGGTAATCCAGTTGCCGTATTCGATTTCTCCGTGGCTCTGGATGTCGTTTTGCCGACCGGCAAAGTTCCACATGAAGTAACGCCAGTACATGAAGTTCACTTGGTAAGAGAGGAAGAACTTGATGTTGTCCCATTGGGTGGGAATCTTTATCATCAGCATTTCGCCGCATTGGTCGTAGGGCACGGTGCGTCCTTCGATGCCTCCCAACCAGTCTTCGTACGCCTGTACGTGTTGCGGCATGTCGCTATACATGCGCGGGAAGAGCATGTTCTGCGCATATTTGTATTCCGTTTTGTGGCGCACCACTTCGTAGCTGTCTTTTTCATCGGCCGATTCTTTTTCCTTGCGTTGATAGACCGGCGCGCCTTCTACTACATCATATACGCATCCGCCGTCTGCTTCTTTCAGTGCCGGTTTTGAAGCGTAAGTCTGTCCGTAGAACAACGGGCGGGTGCCGTATTGTTCGCGTCCGAGGTATTCGCCGAGGGTAAAGATGTCTTCGGGTGAGTTCTGGTCCATCGGCGTGTTGGCGCTCGAACGGATGACGATGAGCGCATACGATGAGTAGCCCACCATAATCATCATGATACAGAGCATCGAGGTGTTGAGCGTGCGTGCGCTGATTTGCCAACGCTTGCCGAGCTTGGCGAACAGATAGACTCCCAATGCGCCCAGTACCGCCAGTCCAATGACGATGCTGCTTGTTCCGTGACCGTAGAAAGGAATGCCCAGCATGGCAATCGTGGTCAGGAACGAGAGGTTCATGCGCTTGCGGCTTTTTTCTACATAGCTTTCGTACACGCCCCAGATGATGGAACCTGCCATTAATAGAATGTACGCGATGAGTCCGGTGTTGAACGGAAGTCCCAGACCGTTGACAAACAACAACTCGAACCATCCGCCGACTTTCACTACGCCCGGTATGATGCCGTAGAGTACGGTTCCCACCAGTACGCCCGAACCAGCCAAAGCCAACAGGCTGCCTTTGAGGTCGGCATCGGGATTCTTCTTATAATAATATACCAGTACGATGGCCGGAATGCAGAGCAGGTTCAGCAGGTGAACGCCGATGCTCAATCCCGTCAGATAGGCTATCAGTACCAACCAACGGTCGGAGTGAGGTGCCTCGGCTTGCTCTTCCCATTTCAGTATCAGCCAGAACACCACGGCGGTAAAGAGGCTGGAGAAAGCATACACTTCCCCCTCGACGGCACTGAACCAGAAGGTGTCGCTCCACGTGTAAGCCAATGCTCCCACCAGACCCGAACCGATGATGGTTATCATCTTTCCCGTGCTCATTTGCGCCGGGTCGGGGCACACCAGTTTCTTTACCAGATGAGTGATGCTCCAAAACAAGAACAGGATACATGCCGCGCTGAGCAGCGCGTTCATCAGGTTTACCATCATAGCCACTTGGGAAGGGTTGGCGGCAAATTGGCTGAAAAGGTTGGCGGCGAGCATGAAGAAAGGTGCGCCGGGCGGATGACCCACTTCCAGTTTATATCCGGTGGTGATGAACTCCGGGCAGTCCCAGAAGCTGGCGGTCGGTTCGATGGTCAGACCGTAGGTGATGGCGGCGATGACAAAGGTGAGCCAACCGGCGAGATTGTTCACAAGTTTGTACTGTTTCATGAAATCTATGTTTGTTCGTTAACGTATTTAATAGGGCGCAAAGATAAGAAATAAAAATGAAAGAGGAGGGACTGCTAAGGAACTTTCAGATTTCCCGCTTTAAATTTCAATAATTTTTTCAGACGCTTCAATGTCTGTTTGATTTTTCCTCTATTCAGTCAATCGCGTCAAGCTCTCTTGCGCACCTGCCTGAAAGTAGCCGGAGAACCCTTGGGGAATCGTGAGAAAAACTCTTAGGTAAAATAAAAAAACGCCGCCACGTTTTAAAATTTTGTGGCGGCGTTTTTAGAATTCTCTTACAGTCGGTTGCTTCCGTCAATCATGCTTCGCATCTTGTTGTTGAACTTTTTGTTTTTCATCAGCTCTTCGATGGTGAAATGCATGCGGTAACGCCAATAGTTGTGTGGGTTGGCGGGGATGTTGATGCGTTCGGCGTCGGCATCCGGATAGCGGATGTCGGCATCCATCGACAGCCAGTCTTGGAAGGAGAGGATGGCGAGCAACGACGGGCATTGCAAATGTTGGCGCACAATTTCCTCGCAGATGTCGGCTGGAGCCTCGGCGGGCACTTCTCCCCAGTTGCCAAGCACGTGATTGTAGTAGCGTGCGGTGGTTCCCGGGTCTTCTTTCCACCAGCCTCTCAGCGTGGACATGTCGTGGGTGGAGATGGTGCATACCGAACGAACCGGATATTCGCAAAGCCGACCGAACTCATGCTGTGGGTTCTTGGGCATCCGTTGGATTTCGAGGCTCAGAATCTGTAGCTGTTCCATCACCCAAGGCACGCAGTCGGGCACCATTCCGAGGTCTTCGCCGCACACCAGCATGGAGGTGCACTGGGTGAGTATCGGGAGTTTCTTCATGGCTTCATCGTACCAGAACCGGTTGTGCCGCTGATAGTAGTAATGGTTGTACAGGCGGTTGAACGCTTCTTTTTCTCCCTCGCTCAGGCGTTCGAAAATGAAGTCGTTCTGAACGGCGATACGCGGATGGTAAGTGGACGGATTCTTGCGGTCGGTCACGAACAGGACGTTGCTGATAAGGGTGTAAATGCCTTCGCGCATGTTTACGCTTTCTTCATCGGTCTTTCCGGCAAACCAAGTTTCCACTTTGCGCTGGGTGTCATATTCCGGTCGCAACTCCCAGATGTCGTCGTGGCTGTGCAGCAGGAAGTTGTCCTTTACGAAATCGTCTTTTGAACCGAACAAACGGTGCAAGATGTCATCATTGATGAACGGACGGGTCATGAAATCTTTTTGGAAATACAGTCCGAAACTTTGTATCTCGTCGATGCCCATCGGCAGTGCCGGAACGAACTGTCCGAGCAAGCCGTGTACGGAATGAGAAGGAATCTCCCAAATGCGGAAGAAGCCGAGGATGTGGTCGATGCGGTAGGCGGTGAAGTATTCGGCCATCTTGCGGAAACGCTTCTGCCACCACAGGTAGTTGTCTTGTTCCATTACTTCCCAATTGTAGGTCGGGAATCCCCAATTCTGTCCTTTGGTGGAGAAAGCGTCGGGGGGGGCGCCTGCCTGACCGTTCATGTTGAAATAATAGGGTTCAATCCAGGCTTCCACGCTGTTTCGGCTGATGCCGATGGGGATGTCTCCTTTCAAAATGATGCCTTTTCGGCGGGCATAGTTACCGACTTCCAGTAATTGGATGTGCAGGTTGTACTGGATGTAATAATAGTAGGCGATGCTGTCGTAACATTCGCTGTCGGGAGCGCATAGAGCGGCGATGGCCTTGGCATCGTATGCTTGATATGCCGGCCATTGGCCGAAATCCGGTGTGCCGTATCGGTCTCTCAGGTATGAGAAAGCGGCATAGGGGAGAAGCCAGTGCTCGTTTTCCTTGAAGAACTTCTTGAAGTCGGCTGAAGCGAGTACTTTCTTGCCGGTTTGTTGAAACATCAAACGGATGTATTCACGCTTGGCGCGGTTCACGGCCTCGTAGTCAATCTGTGGCAAGGCGTTGAGTTCAAGGCGTTTTTGCTCATAAGCCTCGGCGGCTTTCTTGTCTTTCAATTTACCCAGTTGGCGCAAATCCACGTACATGGGGTGGAAAGCGTAGATGGAGATGCTGTTGTACGGATAAGAGTCTGTCCACGTGCCGGTGAGGGTCGTATCGTTGATGGGCAGAATCTGTACGGCTTGCTGATGAGTCCGTTCGGCCCAGTCGATGAACTTCTTCAAGTCGCCGAAGTCGCCCATGCCGTAACTGCCTTCGCTGCGCAGCGAAAAGACGGGAATGGCTGTTCCCGCCACCTTGCGCGACATGGAAGCGAATTGTACTTCCGTTTCCGGAGTTTGGTAGACTTCCCCTTTGCGCAAGTCGGTGATGACCAACCGGCGGTTGTCTCCCGATTCCCATTCTTCCATCTTGCCGGTCTCGGCGTGGATGGCTACAAACTTGAATTCCAATGGAAACTGCAAGGTGGTGGCATCGATGGTCGCCGTCCATTCATTGGCTTGGATTTCTTGCATGACAACAGCACGATTGCCGTTCCAATTCCCCAAAACGTCTTGGTTTCCGCAGATGCCCAGCACTTGTTTGCGATGGTTCAGGCAAGGGCAGAGGGCACGGAAAGTGAGGTCGCCATTGCCCGAAATCTGTGGTTGGACGCTCTTTTTGGCGGAGTCGTTGTCGCTGAAAGCCGAGCTGTACAGATGGGAGGCTTTAGGCAGGTCTTTCCAATTGTCGTTCAAGATGTAGTGGCAGTTTCGCTTCTTGCCCGGGCAGAAAATGTGTGTCATGGTTCCGCTTTCGTGGCGGCTGCACTGGCCGTCACGAAAGACACCGTAACGGTAGGTGAGGGGGACACCTGCCGCTCCGTCGGTCATCTCGACACTTCCTTGCCAAAGGATGCCGTCGTCGGTTCCCAACATTATCGGTTCGTTTCCCCGGCCTTCCAGCATGACTCCGAGCGATTCGCCCCATGCCGTGCGGTATTCAATGCGAAAAGTGAGTTTCATAGTTTTCTGTATGTTTTTTATTTGTTTTTCAAAGTTCTTCAAATTTAAACTTTTCTGTTCAGAAAACGGGGACTATTGGCGAAAAATGTGCGAAAAAAGATTTCTTTTTCGCTTTCTGAGTACTTACATTGGTGTGAGACGGCTTTGGGGATAAAAAAAGTCCCGAACTTTTAGGGCTCGGGACTACCTCATGTGTAAGATGTGAGGATGGATTTAAAATAATTATTATGAAAAATTACGCATCGATATTCGCATACGTTGCGTTTCTCTCTATGAACTCGCGGCGCGGTGCTACATCGTCACCCATCAGCATGGAGAAGACGTAATCCACATTCGCGGCATTTTCTATACTTACTTGTTTCAAGATGCGGGTTTCCGGATTCATGGTTGTTTCCCACAACTGGTCGGGATTCATTTCACCCAAACCTTTGTATCGCTGAGTGTGGATGCTTCCTTCGTTTCCGTCACCGTATTTCTGGATGAACGCTTCACGGGCGGCATCATCGTAGCAGTATTCGCTAATCTTGCCCTTCGAGCATTTGTAAAGCGGCGGATTGGCGATGTACAAGTGGCCGGCTTCGATGATTTCCGGCATATAGCGATAGAACAATGTCATGATAAGTGTGTCGATGTGTGCGCCATCGACATCGGCATCGGTCATGATGATTACCTTGTGGTAGCGCAGTTTGTCGATGTTCGCTTTCTTGCTGTCGTCATCGCCGTCCACTCCGAAACGTACTCCGAGCGCGGTAATGATGTTGTTCACTTCATCGCTCTCAAAAGCCTTGTGCCACATGGCTTTTTCTACGTTCAATATTTTACCTCTGAGCGGAAGAATGGCCTGTGTGGCGCGGCTGCGGCCTTGCTTGGCCGAACCACCTGCCGAGTCACCTTCGACGAGGAATAATTCGCATTCTTCCGGCACGCGACTGGAGCAGTCGGCCAATTTGCCCGGCATTCCGCCTCCACCCATCGGGCTCTTGCGCTGAACGGTTTCGCGAGCTTTGCGGGCTGCGATGCGGGCGGTCGCGGCCAAAATGACTTTGTCTACAATCTGTTTGGCTTCCTTCGGATGTTCTTCCAAGTAGTAGGTCAGTGCTTCACCCACGGCTTGATTTACGGCACCGCTGATTTCACTGTTACCCAGTTTGGTCTTGGTTTGTCCTTCAAACTGAGGCTCGGCTACCTTGACGGAGATAACGGTGACAAGACCTTCGCGGAAGTCTTCGCCTTGAATCTCGATTTTGGCTTTTTCAATGGCCTTGGCGTTGTTTTCCTCGGCATATTTCTTTAATACGCGGGTTAGTGCGGTGCGGAAACCTATCACGTGCGTACCTCCTTCGATGGTGTTGATGTTGTTCACGTACGAATACAGGCTTTCGCGATAGCTGGTGTTGTACATGATGGCGCATTCGATGGGGACTCCTTGCTTTTCGGTGTTCAGGTAAATCACGTCATCAATCAGCGGGGCGTTGTTTTGCTGATTGTTTAAGAAACGGACAAATTCTTTCACGCCTTCTTCCGAATGGAAAGTTTCGGAACGGGCGTTGCCGTCTTCGTCCTTCTCGCGGAGGTCGGTCAATGAGATGGTGATACCTTTGTTCAGGTAAGCCAACTCACGCAGACGGTTCTGCAAAGTTTCGTACTTATATGTTGTGGTGGTAAAGATGTCGGCATCCGGCCAGAAAGTTTGGCGGGTACCGGTTTGTTCGCCACATTCACCCGCTACCTTTACGGGGTAGAGTGGCTTTCCGCAGGAGTATTCCTGCTGGTAGACTTTGCCGTTTCGGAATACGTTGGTAGTCATGTGTGTGGAGAGGGCGTTTACACATGATACACCCACACCGTGCAAACCTCCGGACACCTTGTAAGAACCCTTGTCGAACTTACCACCGGCATGAAGCACGGTCATGACCACTTCCAGTGCCGATTTCTTTTCCTTTTCGTGGAAGTCTACAGGAATACCACGTCCATTATCTTGTACGGTGATTGAATTGTCTTCGTTGATGAATACTTCGATGTGGTCGCAATAGCCGGCGAGCGCTTCGTCGATGGAGTTGTCCACCACTTCGTATACCAAATGGTGAAGTCCCTTTTCGCTGATGTCGCCAATGTACATGGCAGGGCGCTTACGTACCGCTTCCAGTCCTTCTAATACCTGAATGTTACTGGCGGAATAGTTGTTCTCGCCAATCATCTTTTCCTCTTGAGTCATCTTTATTCGTTAGATTGATTAAGTGTTCAAAGATACGAAAAAAAGTGTGAACCGCTAAGGAAATGTTGGTAAAAATCGTAAAAAGGATGTTTCTTTC
>CAYXZF010000081.1:0-10095 GCA_964469845.1 uncultured Phocaeicola sp. | reverse complement strand
TTTTCGCTTATCCCCACTAAAAAGCTACTGACCCGATAGTAGCTTTTTAATGGGGAAGTAACGTGGGTCAGCGGATATTTTCGTTGGCTCAGTAGAAAATGCGCCGCCATTATTGAAATACATGCCGGCGCATTTTTTTAGAACTCGTTCTTGTCTGTTTGGTTTCGTATCTTTCTCAGCAACGTTTGAAATTCAAATACTTTTTCGGGATGTTTTTCGGCTACGTTCTTTTGTTCAGAGACATCTTCGGTCATGTGATAAAGCTGTGGGGTGGGATGATTGCCCGTTTCAATATTCGGTCCCCAAGTAATCATTTTCGGACCATCGTGTGGGTCGATGTATTTCCAGTCGATGCTGCGGATGGATAGAGTCTTGTTGGCGGCTTGCTCAATGATCCACGGACGATGCCGGTTGTCTTTACCTAAGAGATTCCCCAGACGGCTGTGACTATCAATGGCTGAACCTTTCGGAAATTTGGCTTGAATCAATTCGCCAAGGGAAGCCATCCAGTCTATTTGTGACATTAATACGTCGGAAGTTTGTCCGCCTTTTACGCAGTTCGGCCAATGAACGATGACCGGGATGGCTGTTCCTCCTTCGTATGCACTGTATTTGTTTCCTCGCCACGGGCCGGAGGGTTGATGTCCGTTCAGAAGTTCTTCTGCTTGGTCTGCATAACCGTCATCCACTACGGGACCATTGTCGCTTGAAAGGATAATCAACGTGTTCTTGTCCAGTTTCAGTTCTTTTAGGGTTTTCATTAATTCTCCTACACACCAGTCGAATTGGGCAATGGCATCTCCGCGATATCCCATGTTCGTCATTCCTCGGAAACGTTCGTGCGGAAAGCGGGGGACGTGTACATCGTTGGTGGCGAAATACATAAAGAAAGGTTCATCTTGATGCTGCTTGATGAAGTCGATGGCGTGTGAAGTGATGGAGTCGGCTATATTCTCGTCTTTCCATAACGCTTTGCCGCCGCCTTTCATATAGCCGATGCGACCGATACCGTTGACGATGCCCATATCGTGTCCGTGGCTGGATTTAAGGTTGTAGAGCAGTTCGGGATTGTTTTTACCGGAGGGCTCTCCATCGAAATTTCGGACATAGCTCACTTCGATGGGTGCGGATGGGTCGTAATTGGCTACTTGTCCGTTTTCGATGAAGACACACGGCACGCGGTCGGCCGTTGCCGCCATGATATAGTGATAATCAAATCCTAAGTCCCCCAGCGATGCCGGAAGAGGAGCGTTCCAGTCTTGTTCACCTGTTTTGTCTCCCAATCCGAGATGCCATTTGCCGAATGCGCCGGTCGTATAGCCTGCACTTTTAAACATGTCCGCCATTGTGTATTGGGTAGGACGGATAATCATGCCGGCATTGCCGGCGGCAACATCTGTATTCGGTTTTCGCCAAGCATATTCGCCGGTCAGTAGGGAGTAGCGCGACGGGGTGCTGGTGGCGGCTACGGCATGGGCGTTGGTGAACCGGATACCTTCTTTGGCCAGTTGGTTTACATTCGGGGTCTTGACATTCTTGGCTCCATAACATTCCAAGTCGCCATAGCCTAAGTCGTCGGCATAGATGATGATGACGTTCGGCTTCTTGATAGGTGAAGTGGCATGGACGGTCTGTGCGATGCCCAGTGGAAGTATGGATACGAGGGGGATGATTCTTTTCATAATAGTTGGATTTAGATGCGACATAAGATTAAAGGCGATAGTCGTGCCGTTGGCAGTTTGCGAAGGATGAAAATACAGACTTGCTTGTCGATACGGGAAAGCGAACCGAACAAGCAAGCCCGTGTGTATGGAGTTAGTTCTATCGAGCGGATAACGCTTATACGTACGTTTCCAAGAACTTGGCGTGACCGTTTACGGTTACTTTCACCTCTTTGGTAGTAGCAGGGTAAAGAATGGATTCGCCGGCTTTCACTTCGATGCTGTTTCCTTGGTCATCGGTTACGGTGCAGGCACCTTCCATGCAGATGTGAATGACGAATGAGTCGATTTCGCTATAGTCCAGCGTCATGTCTTCGGTGAGGTCGTAAACCGAAGTGGTGAAGTACGGACAAGTGACCAATTCTACCGGTTCGTTCTGTTTCGGAGTGTACGGTGTGCGGTAGTCGTCTTCTACGCTATAATCGATGGCATCCTTTGACAGTTCTGTGTGAAGTTCGCGGGTATTGCCGTTTTTATCTTTGCGGTTGAAGTCGTAGATGCGGTAGGTGACGTTGGAGGTTTGCTGGATTTCGGCGATGAAGCAGCCGGCACCGATGCTGTGGATGCGTCCGGCAGGGAGGAAGAATACGTCGCCCGGCTGAACGGCGTAGTCGGCCAATGCGTCGCAGATGGTGTTGTCGGCAATCATGGCGGCATATTCATCCGGCGTGATGCTCTTCTTCAAGCCCGAACGGAGGTGAGCCTGGCCGTTGTTATTGTCGATTACATACCACATTTCGGTCTTGCCCATCGAGTTGTGGCGAACTTTTGCCAACGCATCATCGGGATGAACCTGAATGGAGAGGTCGTCGCAAGCGTCGATGAACTTGATGAGCAGGGGGAAGTTGTCGCCGAAGCGTTCGTAGTTGGCTTCACCCACCAAGGCTCCCTTGTATTCTTTGACCAGTTCGCTCAGGTTCTTTCCGGCTTCGGCTCCGTTGGCAACGACCGATTCATCGCCCGGAACGTTTGAGATTTCCCAGCTTTCGCCTACTTGCGGTTGGTTCATGTCCAGTCCTTTGAACGGGATAATCTTTTCACCACCCCAGATGGTGGATTTCAAAATGGGATTGAATTTGAATGGATACATAAGATTTTAATTTTAATGTTACGTTGTTATGGTACAAAAATAAGGGATTTCCATGACTTTTCACATAGAAATCCCTTAAAACTTTCTTGCGGGGAGGTTTTATTTGACCTCCACCAATATCATTACGGGAAAGTGGTCGGATGGTGTACGTGCCGTGTATTTGGTCATGGTCACTTCTTTCGGGAAGTTTCCGTTTTGTTCGGCCGTCGCGTCTTCCGAACTTTCGGAGCGATAGGTGTCCGTCAGGATGCCGTATTTCTTTACGGCAAATTCCTCGGTCAGGAACAGGTGGTCGATGCGGCTTTCGGTCTTCCGGTCGGTGTGGAAGGCGTTGAAAGTACCGTTCGGCGCATAGCGGAACTCGGCAGTTTGATAGGCGTCGCGCATGATGCCGGAATTGTCCAGCAACTTGTACGATTCGTTGTTTTGGTCTACGTTGAAATCTCCTGTCAGGATGACCGGAACTTGTTGGGGCAGCTCTTGCATTTTCTTCAAGACCAGTTTCGCACTTTCCGACCGCGCTTGTACGCCCACATGATCCATGTGCAGGTTATAGAACAAAAAAGTGAATCCGTTTTGCTTGTCGCAGAACTTTCCCCAAGTGCAGATGCGCGGAAGTGCGGCGTCCCAACCTTTGTTCGGATACTCCGTTTCGGTGGACAGCCAGAAATCGCCGTGTTCCATCAAGTCGAATTTGTCCGTCCGATAGAAGATGGCGGAATACTCTCCCGCCTGTTTGCCGTCGTCACGTCCGATTCCGATGTAGTCGTAGCCGGGCATGGCTTTCTTTAAATCTTCCAATTGGTGATGTTTGGCTTCTTGCGTACCGAACACGTCAAAGCCGTTGAACTGAATTTGCATGGCGATGTAGGGATAGCGTTGTCCCCAGCCATTTCCTGCGATGGAATCTTCGCGGTTGGCGTTTCGTACGTTGTATGTAGCGAAGACATACGATTGTGCCTGTATCAGGCAGGTCGCACAGAGTGCAAGCAGGATGGAATGAATCAATCTTTTCATGAGATGCGTGGTTTAATGACTTTACAAGGGATGAGATTTGGAAAGTATTAGAGCACCAATCCGTCCAAGATGCTGATGTAGATTCGGATGGCTTCTTCTATTTCCGACACCATGATGTATTCGTCGGCGGTGTGCGAACGCGAAGATTTGCCCGGCCCTATCTTGACCGACGGGAATTTCATCAGTGCCTGATCGGACAGGGTGGGGGAGCCGAAAGGGACGCGTCCTAGTTGGGTGGCCCGTAGCACAAAGGGATGCCGGCTGTCTATGTGCGATGAATTTAGTCGGAACGAACGTGCTTGCGCTTCGCTTTGGATGTTCGCTTGGATTTCGCGGAACAAATCTTCGTTGGAATAGCATTCGTTGCTTCGGATGTCCACCACAAAACTGCACAGGTCGGGGATGACATTGTGCTGAGTGCCGGCATTGATTTGGGTGACGCTCATCTTGACGGGACCCAATAGCGGCGATTCTTTCGGGAATCGGTAGTCGCGAAACCAGCGGATGTCGTCCATTACCTTATAGATGGCGTTATCGCCTTCGTTGCGGGCGGCGTGTCCGGCTTTTCCGCGGGCACAGACATCCAGCACCATCAGTCCTTTTTCGGCGATGGCGGGGTGCATTTCGGTCGGTTCGCCCACCACGCCGAGAGCGATGGGGGGAAGTTGGGGAAGAACACTTTCGATGCCGTTCTTTCCCGACACCTCTTCTTCGCACGAGGCCAGAAAGATGAGATTATAAGCCTGCTCGGTGGCCGACAGATAGCGGAACGTCTCGAAAAGCGACACTACGCTGGCTCCGGCGTCGTTGCTGCCCAAACCATAAATCTTTCCGTTTTCCATTTTGGCGGTGAAAGGGTGCTTCCGCCATCCGTTCACCGGTTTTACGGTGTCAATGTGCGAGTTGAGCAGGATGGTCGGCTTGCCGGGGTCGGACATGGGGCTGACGCACCAGATGTTGTTGCCCGAACGTCCGGTCATGATACCGCTTCCTTCGATAAAGTCTTGCAGGAAGTCGGCCACCGCTTCTTCTTCGCGGCTGACGGAGGGGATGCCTATCAGTGAACTCAGCAGAGTAACTGCTTCCGAGGTGTAATGTGTCAAGTCTGTCATAACTATAGGTTAAGTTTTCTTTGAGTGCAAAGATAACGTTTTTTAGTGGTAAAAAACACAAATAGGGAGGATTATTGTAGTTAAACACACAACTTCTTTTTCTTTCGCCGTTTGTCTAACTCTTTGATTGGTCGGATAAAATAATTGCTTTTTATAACCGATAATTCCAGATAAAACCATATCTTTGTAACACTAATTAATTCTTTTGGCTTATGAGCAAGACAGTTTTTTCGGACTTGATACAGCGACAGGCAAGGAAATATGGCGACAGGGTTGCCTTGAAACATCGTGACTATAAGACGGATACATGGATTCCGATCACGTGGAACCAATTTGCCGAAACCGTGACTACCGTGTCCAACGCCCTTATCGAAATGGGGGTGGGTATACAGGAAAACATCGGAGTGTTTACTCAAAACAAACCCGAATCCTTGTTTATGGACTTCGGAGCTTTCGGCGTGCGTGCCGTGACCATTCCGCTTTATGCCACCAGTTCCGCTGCGCAAGTACATTATATATTGGAGGACGCGCAAATACGTTACCTTTTTGTGGGCGAGCAGCAGCAGTACGATGTGGCTTTCCGGGTAATGTCACTCAGTTCTTCGCTGAAACAGATTGTGGTGTTCGACCGCGATGTGAAGTTCGACGCCCAAGACCACACCTCTATTTATATGGACGACTTCTTGGCGATGGGCAGGGACGGCAAGCATCAGGCGGAGGTGGACAAACGTACCGCCGAGTCGCAGAAAGACGACCTGATGAACATTCTCTATACCAGCGGAACCACCGGCGAAAGCAAGGGCGTGATGATGACTCACGCCGGCTATGAAGCCGTGATGGACGCCCATAGCGACCGCTTCCCGGCGTTGGGAGAAAGCGATGTGATTATCAACTTCCTGCCTTTTACCCATGTGTTCGAGCGCGCGTGGAGTTGTTGGTGTCTGGTGGTCGGCGCGGAACTGAACATCAACCTCCGTCCGCAGGACATTCAGCGAACCATTAAAGAAGTGCGTCCCACCGCCATGTGCAGCGTTCCCCGCTTTTGGGAAAAGGTGTACACCGGCGTGAACGAGGTTATCAACAACGCCGCCGGTGTCAAGAAGACGCTGATGCTGGACGCCATCAAGGTAGGTCGCGAACACAATGTGGACTACGTATGCAAGGGCAAGACCCCGCCCATGTGGCTTCATTTGAAATATAAATTCTACGAACGCACCATCTACAGCCTGTTGAAGAAGACGCTCGGTTTGGATAGAGGCTTGTTCTTTCCCACCGCGGGCGCGGCCATACCACCGGATGTGCAAGAGTTTGTGCTCTCCGTCGGCATCAACATGGTGGCGGGCTACGGCTTGACCGAATCCATCGCCACGGTTTCTTGCGAGAACAACTTCGACCACATGGTCGGTTCGGTAGGCAAGCTGATGCCTCACATGCAGTTGAAGTTCGGCGAAAACAATGAAATTCTACTCAAAGGCCCTGCTATCACCAAGGGCTACTACAAGAAAGAGGCGGCCACGAAGGCGGCTTTCACCGAAGACGGCTGGTTCCGAACGGGCGATGCCGGCTACATGAAGGACGGTTTCCTGTTCTTGACCGAACGCATCAAGGACTTGTTCAAGACGTCGAATGGCAAGTACATCGCTCCGCAGGCCATCGAGACGAAGATGGTGGTAGACCGTTACATCGACCAGATTTCCATCATCGCCAACGAGCGTAAGTTTGTGGCGGCTCTCATTGTGCCCGACTACCGGTTGGTAGAGAAGTTTGCGAAAGACCGGAACATCCGCTACGCTTCGATGGCCGAACTCTTGAAGCACGAAGCCATCATCGAACTCTTCAAGGAACGCATCGACACGCTTCAGCAACAGTTTGCCCATTACGAGCAAATCAAGAAGTTCACCCTCCTGCCCGAACCGTTCAGTATGGCGAAAGGCGAACTGACGAATACGCTGAAAATCAAGCGTAACGTATTGCTCAAAAATTATGCGGCCCAGATAGAAGCCATGTACGAGGAGTAAGGAAAAACTCTTAGATGTTTTTTAAAAACGCCGCCGCGAAATAAAAAAACGCGGCGGCGTTTTAATGAATACTCCCGCATGACTTCCTTCGTCATCAGCCGCTTTCGTTTCGCCTCATAATCAATCCGTAAGCCGCCGCGAAAGGCGCGCGATAAGAAACATTCCGTTCAGGTTGATTATTCCGGCGTTTTTACGTATCTTTGCACCTCAATAAAGAAAAATTCCTCAAAATGATAACAATAGAGCAACTGAAAGACGTAAAAGAACGTACCGCTGCCCTTGAACGATACTTGGACATTGAAGGCAAGTCGGTTCAGGTAGAAGAAGAACAGCTTCGCACGCAGGCCCCCGGATTTTGGGACGACGCGAAGAAAGCGGAAGCGCAGATGAAGAAGGTAAAAGACCTTCAGAAGTGGATTGAAGGCTACAAGGAAGTGAAGACCCTGGCCGATGAACTGGAACTCTCGTTCGACTTCTATAAGGACGAACTCGTAACCGAAGAGGAAGTGGACGCCGCCTATTCCAAAGCCATAACTGCCGTTGAGGCACTCGAACTGAAGAACATGCTCCGTCAGGAAGCGGACTCGATGGATTGTGTCTTGAAAATCAACTCTGGCGCCGGCGGAACGGAAAGTCAGGACTGGGCTTCCATGCTGATGCGTATGTATATGCGCTGGGGAGAAACCAACGGATATAAAGTGAGCGTGGCCAACTTGCAGGAAGGGGATGAAGCGGGCATCAAGACCGTGACGTTCAACATCGAAGGCAGTTTCGCCTACGGTTATCTGAAAGGGGAGAATGGGGTGCACCGTCTGGTACGCGTTTCGCCTTACAACGCCCAAGGCAAGCGCATGACTTCGTTCGCCTCCGTCTTTGTCACTCCGTTGGTGGACGACAGCATCGAGGTGAACATCGAACCCGCCCGCATGAGTTGGGACACTTTCCGAAGCGGCGGTGCCGGCGGTCAGAACGTGAACAAGGTGGAATCGGGTGTTCGCTTGCGCTATCAGTACAAAGACCCCTACACCGGCGAGGAAGAAGAAATCCTGATTGAAAACACCGAAACCCGCGACCAGCCGAAGAACAAGGAGAACGCCTTGCGCCAACTTCGCTCCATCCTTTACGACAAGGAACTTCAGCACCGCATGGAAGAACAGGCCAAGGTGGAAGCCGGAAAGAAGAAGATAGAATGGGGCTCGCAGATACGAAGCTATGTGTTCGACGACCGACGGGTGAAAGACCATCGCACCAACTTCCAGACTTCGGATGTGAACGGCGTGATGGATGGAAAAATAGACGGATTCATCAAAGCCTACTTGATGGAATTCTCCGCTTCGGAAAACGAACGATAAAAAAACGGGCAAACAGTTTGTTTTCTTCCGAAAAGGTTGTACTTTTGAGAGGTCTTTCAGAAAAAGACAGTTAAATCTTAAAAATACATACTTATGGGAAAGAATAAGGCTCAAAAGAAAGCGGCTTACAAACAGCGTGAAGAAAAAAATGCCAAGAAAGTGTTGGTGAACCTAATCATCGGTTTGGTGGTGATTGCCGGATTGATAATTGCGTTTTCCACTTTGGTTTAAAAAACAGAATGGAGCATCGCCGTCCGCAACCGACGGCGATGCTCCATTTATATATAATAAGGTATAGCATGGCACAGGAAATCGAACGGAAATTCTTGGTGAAAGATGACAGCTACAAGCAGAAAGCTTATCGCGCCGACCGCATCGCTCAAGGATACATTTGCAGCGCAAGGGGGCGGACGGTGCGTGTGCGCATCCGTGGCGGAAAAGGTTATCTCACCATCAAAGGCCCCGCTGCGCAGGGAGGGTTGAGCCGTTATGAATGGGAAAAGGAAATTCCCGTGGAAGAGGCTCGCGAACTGATGAAACTCTGCGAACCGGGACTGATTGACAAAACCCGTTATTTGGTCAGGAGCGGACGGCATGTGTTTGAAGTGGACGAGTTCTACGGCGAAAACGAAGGGCTGGTGGTGGCGGAAGTAGAACTCTCCGCCGAAGACGAGGCTTACGAAAAGCCCGACTTCATCGGGAAAGAAGTGACGGGCGATGTGCGCTACTTCAATTCCTTCTTGATGCGTACGCCTTACACCCGTTGGTGACATTGGTTTCATTCGTATTTTTTCTGCATCCCGAAGGAAAGATACCCTTTTTCTCGGTGCGCATCTGCGGCAATTCGGGCTTTTCGTACGGTGAAACCGAATATAAAAACGGTCTGTCACCTTATTCCTGACAATAGAAGGGGGATAAATTGTTGTTTGGCAGTTTATCCCCCCTCTATTGTCAGTTTTTGTGTCCGAGGTTGGCCGGTTTCTTCTTAAACTTGCAGCGGAAATCAAAAACAACTAAAAGCTTAACATTATGAGTACTGCAGATTTTACACAAAACTTATTGGGAATGCAAGCCGAGTTGCATCGCTTTGCATTAAAGCTGACAGCGGACACTGAAGAAGCCAATGACTTGTTGCAAGAAACTTCCTTGAAAGCATTGGACAACGAAGAGAAGTACACTCCCGATACGAACTTCAAGGGGTGGATGTATACCATTATGCGTAACATCTTTATCAATAACTATCGTAAAACCGTGCGCGACCAGACTTTTGTGGATCAGACGGAAAATCTTTTTCACCTGAATCTTCCTCAGGACTCCGGCTTTGAATCCACCGAAGGCAATTACGACTTGAAAGAAATCCGCCGCATCGTTCATTCGCTGCCCAAGGAGTATCGCGTGCCGTTCTCCATGTATGTATCCGGTTTCAAGTACCGTGAGATTGCCGAACGTCTGGCTTTGCCCATCGGTACCGTTAAAAGCCGCATATTCTTCACCCGTCAGCGTTTGCAGAAGGAATTGAAGGATTTCCGTTAAATCATGAAACTCTATCTTCACAAATTATAACTAGACTTTTCATCGTTGGCGTCGGCTGTTCGTGAGAATGGCCGGCGTATCTTCGAGTCCACAGAAAAGTCTCCTCGTGAGGTCTGTGTTCAATCATGGGAGATGTATCCTTTTTACTTCAAGGAGTTTTTAAAAAACTCTTAGGTGTTTCACTTCGTTCATGGCGGTGGTAACTATTCAGCGATAGGGCATGACGGGTCATCAAGCCCCGAATAAGGCTTG
>CAYXZF010000080.1:0-10204 GCA_964469845.1 uncultured Phocaeicola sp. | reverse complement strand
GACCGACAAAAATGACGGCTCTAAAATTGTCATTGATGCGCCCTGTATACGATAAGACAACGATTGACAATCATTGTTGTATGAATATCATTTTCATTCGACCTGATTGCAAATCATTGTAAGTTTAAATCAATGAGAGGATAGCGTACTCAAACATTACATATCCTCTCATTGATTTTTATTGCTGTGTAATAAAAATCAATGAGACAAACATTCACTGAAAATGAAATCACGTAATAGGCTTCGATGCCCGATGAAGCCTATTACGTTGCTCAACGAAGCCGCTTTCATTTTTCAGTCCTTTAAAAAGTTCCACAGCCGCTTCCTTTCGCTGCCCATAGATTCGTCCCCTTTATTCCTCCAACCAATTCTTGATGATGTCGATGGCTTCCCGCTTCATGGCTTCGGGAAGGGTTTGAATGCGGGCAAGATGACTGCCGCGCGGTTGCACGAAGATGTGGACATTTTCCTTCTTGTCCGTGTCGAGCCAAGTAACGGCAGCGGCCGACCAAGGGTCGATTTCACCGTAGATAAAGACCATCTTCGGGTCGTTCTTTTTCAAGAACTTAGTGATTTTACGGCTCAACGTCTTGTCAAAACGGATGTCTTTCGCGTCGTCGGGAAGCATGAGGCGATGCAGATAGTCCTTGCTCGAACGGATGGAAAGATATTGTTTAAACGGACGGATGTCGTAACCGTAATAGCCCAATTCGCGAGCGGCCTGAACGAAGAAGGATTCATTGCCTCCGCCTTTGGAGAAATAAGACGGTTCGCTGATGGCCATGAAATGCTTGTAGATTTCGTCATCGGAAGCATCGGTTCCGGGAATGTTATCGACCGAAGTTCCCCATTGCCAGAGGGCGAAGGAATACTCCAAAACGGAATAGTCGTAAATTTCTTCTACCGGAGCATTGAACCGATAATGACGTTCGGCGCAATGTTTTTCAAAACGGGGCAAAAGAGCGGCCTTGCGCTTCAATACTTCCAACTGAAAATTTTCAATCTTGCGACGTTCTTCTTCGGTACCTACCCGGCGGAGGAACGGTTCATGACGACCGTCTTCCACATCGTAGCACAGCGGTCCGACATAAGGCACGGTGATGTCCACATCGTCCGGATAGAAAGTCCGGTAAAGCATGGCTGTCTGTCCGCCCTTGCTGATGCCGGTGGCTATCCATTTGCCCGGATAAATCTGTTTCAAGGCGTCGCGGACGGCGTGAAGGTCGTCGGCGCTGTTCTCGGCAGTCAGATACTGCCAGTCGCGCGGTTCGGGGGTAGACTCCAAGAAATAGCGGTATTCCACAAACACCATGTTGGCATCAAACAGTTCGGACAATTCCTCCCGATATTGGGGACTGAGGGCGTAAGCGGCTCCATATCCTTCGGTCACAATCACCGTAGGGCGGTCGAATCCCACATGCGACACGATGACGCGCTGGCGGAAGATCCCCTTTTCGGGATGATCGTGCTCCAACGGTTGCGTGAAATAGGTTACATACTTTTCGGAAAACGCTTCACTTTCCAAAGGTTTCACTTCGGCAACGGCAGGGATGGCTTTCAGCTTGTCTTGAAGAAGGGTCTGTGCCGACAAGAGAGCCGGAAGCAAAAACAACGCCAGTTGCAGTAACAATGTTTTTCTATTCATGATAAACGATTTTATGAAAAGGAACTGCACGAACGTGCAGTTCCATATAATATAAGGTGTATGACAATCCGATAAACTTATTTATTCAATTTCCAAGTGAAGCCGTCTTTCGTGTCTTTCACTTCAAAGCCCAAGGCCGCCAGTTCGTCGCGAATCTTGTCGCTGGTAGCCCAGTCCTTATCGGCTTTGGCCTTCATGCGCTGTTCGAGGAGCATGTCCACCACCTTGCCGTAAGCCTCTTCACGGGCTTCGTTGTTGCTGTTTTCTTCCTTCAATCCCAGCACATCGTACATGAACAGGCGGAAGATGGCTTTCAATTCGTCCAAGTCTTCGGCCGAAAGGGTCGCTTTCTTGTCGAGCACGGTATTGATGATGCGTGCGCCATCAAACAAATGGGCGATAACAATCGGCGTGTTCAGGTCGTCGTTCATGGCGTCGTAACACTTCCGGCGAAGTTCCTTTACGCCTTCGATGGTCGTAACCTTGCCCGGCACGATACGTTCCAAGCCCTTCACGGCTTCTTGCAGGCGTTGCAATCCCTTTTCGGCGGCCTGCAAAGCTTCATTGCCGAAGTCCACCGTGCTGCGATAGTGTGCCTGAAGGATGAAGAAACGGATGGTCATGGGGCTATAAGCCTGAGTAAGCAACGGATGGCTGCCGTTGAAAAACTCACTCAGATTGATGAAGTTGTTATAACTCTTGCCCATCTTTTGGCCGTTGATGGTAATCATGTTGTTGTGCATCCAGTAATGCACCATGTCATCTCCCTGACTTGCCACACTCTGCGCTATTTCACACTCATGGTGCGGGAAGATAAGATCCATGCCGCCTCCGTGAATGTCGAAATGGCTGCCAAGGTACTTACGTCCCATGGCGGTACATTCGCAATGCCAACCGGGAAAGCCGTCGCTCCACGGTGACGGCCAACGCATGATATGTTCGGGTTGCGCGCACTTCCACAGGGCAAAGTCGGCGGGATTGCGCTTTTCGCTCTGTCCGTCCAGTTCGCGCCAAGTATTCAGCACATCATCCAGATTACGTCCCGACAATTTGCCGTAGTGATGATCCTTGTTATACTTTGCCACATCGAAATATACCGAACCTTGACTTTCGTAGGCATAACCGTTCTTCAGGATTTCTTCCACCAACTGAATCTGCTCGATGATGTGGCCCGAAGCATGCGGTTCGATGCTGGGAGGCAATACATTCAGCGCTTCCATCGCCTTGTGGTAACGGTTGAGGTAATGCTGCACCACCTCCATCGGTTCGAGCTGCTCCAAGCGCGCCTTCTTGGCAATCTTGTCCTCGCCCTCATCGGCGTCGTGTTCCAAATGGCCCACATCGGTAATGTTTCGTACATAACGCACCTTGTAGCCCAAATGAGTAAGGTAACGATACAGAATGTCGAACGTAATGGCCGGACGAGCATGTCCCAAATGGGCATCACCATACACGGTGGGGCCGCAAACATACATGCCCACGTGCGGAGCATGAAGCGGAACAAACTGTTCCTTACGGCGGGTCAATGTATTGTAAATGGTTAATTGATTTTCCATAATGCTTTCTTTAATAATGCACAAAGATAGGAATTTATTGCCATTCTCCGCAACTAATTTTCATTAATTGTGTTTATCTTTGCCGACATGAAGCCAAATCAGAAAGTTTTATTGGGTATGAGCGGAGGAACAGACAGTTCGGTAGCCGCCCTCTTGCTGTCGGATGCCGGTTACGAAGTGACCGGTGTCACGTTCCGTTTTTACGAAAAAGACGAAGACACCGAATATCTGGACGACGCGCGCGATTTATGCCGGCGACTGGGGATTCCACACCTCATCCACGATGTACGAACGCTTTTCCGCGAACGAATCGTCGATTACTTCATTCGGGAATACATGGCAGGACGAACACCGGTGCCTTGCACCCTCTGCAACAACTATTTGAAGTGGCCGCTTCTCCGGCAGTTGGCCGACGAGCGAAACATCTACCACTTCGCGACCGGACATTACGTACAGAAACGTCAAACAAACGGACATTGGCACATCACCCGCGGAGCAGACCCGGACAAGGATCAGTCTTTCTTTCTATGGGGACTTCCGCAAGACATTTTAGAGCGGATGCTCCTGCCAATGGGGACACTCGCCAAAACCGACGTCCGCCGCTTGGCGGAAGAACGGGGCTTCTTGAAAGCCGCCCGGAAGAAAGACAGCCTCGGCGTGTGTTTCTGTCCGATGGACTACCGCGGTTTTCTCCGTAAAGAATTGCCCGTAGGAAGCATCCTCCCCGGCAAATTCTACGATGAGCAAGGAAACTACATCGCCCGCCACGAAGGATACCCTTTCTACACCATCGGCCAACGCCGAGGATTGGGGATCGACTTGAATCGCGCCGTCTTCGTCAAAGACATCTTTCCCGAAGAGAACAAAGTGGTGTTGAGCGACTTGAAAGCATTGGAGAAAACAGAAATACGACTAAAGGATTGGAACATCGTAAATCCCGACTTATTGTTGGACAAAGAGGATGTTATCGTGAAAATCCGCTATCGCAAACAAGCCAACCGCTGCACGGTGACTTTACGGCCCGACCGCACCTTGCACGTAAAACTGCACGAACCGCTCACCGCCATCGCACCGGGACAGGCGGCCGCCTTTTATCGGGAGGACATGGTGTTAGGAGGGGGAATTATCGTCTAAAAAGACTTTTTCACATCCGAACTCCAACGGATAAGAAATAAAGTTGTAACTTTGTGCCCATTCATGTTAGAATAAAACCATCTATGAACAATTTACCGACTGTAACAAAGAACCTGCTTATCATCAACGTGCTGTGTTTTCTCGGCTGCCTGGCGGCCGAACGAAACGGAGTGGATTTGAACGACCTGTTCGGCCTGCACTTTTTCCTCGCTTCGGACTTCAAGCTCTATCAATTGATTTCCTATATGTTCATGCACGCCAACTTTCAGCACCTCTTTTTCAATATGTTTGCCGTGTGGATGTTTGGCCGCACCCTTGAACAAGTGCAAGGTCCCAAGCGTTTTCTTACTTACTATATGGTGTGCGGAATCGGCGCGGGACTGGTACAGGAACTGGTTCAGTACGTTGTCTATGCCACCCAGTTGTCGCATTACGACAGCGTGAGCACCGGACTGAGCATCATTCCGATGCGTGAATACCTCAATCTGATGACCACCGTAGGGGCTTCGGGAGCCGTGTTCGGCATTTTGTTGGCTTTCGGCATGACATTCCCCGAAATCCGGATGTTCGTGTTCCCCCTTCCTTTCCCCATCAAGGCGAAGTTTTTCGTGATAGGTTACGCCGTCATCGAGCTGCTGTCCGGTTTGGAAAGTTCAAGCGATGGAGTAGCGCACTTCGCGCACTTGGGAGGTATGATTTTCGGATTCTTACTGATGATGTATTGGAAAAAAAAGAATAACAATCATGGGCAGTTTTATTACTGATTTGAAGAACGGATTCAATCGGGGCGACATCAGCCTTCGGTTTATCTATATTAACATAGGTATATTTATAGTGACCGCCTTTATCGGTGTGCTGTGTTTGCTGTTCAACGCCGATGGGGTTTCGTGGCTTCAATGGTTGGAACTTCCGGCGTGGTTGCCACAATTCGCCGGCCGGCCGTGGTCACTGCTTACCTACATGTTCCTCCATGCCGGAGTGCTACACTTGTTGTTCAATATGTTGTGGCTCTACTGGTTCGGCCGGTTGTTCCTGATGTTCTTTTCCGCCCGGCACTTCCGCGGACTGTACATTCTGGGAGGTATCGGAGGCGGTCTGTTTTTCTTGTTGGCCTACAATGTATTTCCCTATTTCCAATCCCAAGTATACGGTGCCTTTCTGTTGGGAGCTTCGGCTTCCGTCCTGGCCATTGTGGTTGCCACGGCCGCCCGTCAGCCCGAATATCGGGTAAACTTCATGTTCATCGGTGCGGTACGATTGAAGTATGTCGCGCTATTCATGGTCGTGACCGACCTTTTATTCGTCACCTCAGGAAACGGTGGCGGACATATCGCCCATTTGGGAGGTGCGCTGACAGGATGGTTGTTTGCCGAGTCCCTGTCGAAAGGACACGACATCACCCGATGGGGCAACGCCGTGTGGGACGGAGTAACCGGAGGCTTCCACTTGAAAAGCAGGCCGAAGAAGCCTAAAATGAAAGCGCATCGAGGCGGACGCTCGCAAGACTACGATTACAACGCCCGCAAAAAAGCGCAAGACGATGAGGTCGACCGGATTTTGGATAAATTGAAAAAATCGGGCTACGGCAGTCTCACTACCGAAGAAAAGAAACGCCTGTTTGACGCCAGCCAAAAATAAGCATGAAACTCATCGGACGATTATTGATCGGAATTTTATTGGCCGTAAACGCGGTGTTTGCCGTGCTTCTGCTGCTATCGGCATACAGTCCCTATGCAGACCCGCAAGCACATCCCGTATGGGCATGTACAGGCTTGGCCTTTCCGGTTTTTCTGGTACCGAACGTGCTGTATCTGTTCTTTTGGTTAATCGTATATCGGCGTTATGCCTTGTTTCCGTTGATGGTACTGATAGCCTGTCAGGGAGCCATCCGCAACTACTTTCCCATCCACTTTTTCCCCGAAAGTTCTCCCGAAGAAGCCATCAAAGTGGTTTCCTACAACACGCGGGGGGTCGGATCATACGCTTCACATACCCAAGAAAAGCCCAATAATGTATTGGCATACCTGCAACAAAGCGAAGCCGACATCATCTGTCTCCAAGAATTTATCTGGGGCGGCAAGTTGAAGAAAAAAGACATCGACTACGCCCTCCGCAAATATCCCTACCGCCACTATCAGGCACTGAACAATGGCGGTAACGGCCTGGGATGTTATTCCCGCTACCCGATTCTGTCGGCAACCCCCATCCCGTATGAAAGTCATCAAAACGGTTCGATAGCTTACCGAATAAAAGTGAAAGACGACACGCTGCTCGTGGTAAACAACCACTTAGAGTCTTATAAAATCGAAGAATCGGACGTAGCGACCTATCAGAACGTCATCCGTACACCCCGCGAGCAAGCAAACTCCGCAGGCGCACGAAAGTTGGCGAAGAAACTCATAGAAAGCACAAAGATACGGGCGGCACAGGCCGATGCCGTAGCAGAGTTCATCGCCGGATTTGACGGACAGGGAGTGATTGTCTGCGGCGACTTTAACGATTCCCCCATTTCGTATGCACATCGGAAGATAGCCGAAAACTTGGAAGACGCCTTTGTCCGATCGGCCAACGGTCCCGGTTTTTCGTACGTGCAGAACCGGCTCTACTTCCGAATAGACCACATCCTGACCGGAAGAGGGCTCCGCTCTTATCAATGTATGGTAAACGATTCGGTAAAAGCTTCCGACCATTATCCGATAGAGTGTCACGTAGCTTGGGAATAAGAGATATTTCCCCTTAAAAAACTCATAAAGACGAGTTTTCTCTCCTTTTTTACCACCCAAATGACAAAAAAAAACTTTTTGCTCCGTTGGTTTGTGAAAAAAAAACTATATTTGCAACCTTGTATAAACCGGAAATTAACAAAAGTAAAAATAATAAATTTAAAACCAACATGCAAAACAAAGGATTTGTAAAGTTTTTCGCATTTGCGCTTACCCTTGTGTGCTTGTTTTACCTCTCGTTTTCTTTTGTGACCCGACACCACATGGCCAAGGCCGCTGAAGACCCGAAAGGCGAGACACACTATTTGGACTCCATGCAAAATGAAAAGGTATGGTTTGGCGCATATACGCTGAAAAAATGTCGTGAGATGGAAATCGGCTTGGGACTTGACTTGAAAGGCGGTATGAACGTCATTCTGGAAGTTTCCGTACCGGATGTTGTAAAGGCTTTGGCCGACAACAAAACCGATGAAGCTTTCAACAATGCGGTATCCGAAGCTGCCAAGCAGTCTGTTACCAGTCAAGATGACTTCATCACATTATTCGTAAAAGAGTATAAGAAACAAGCTCCGGAAGGACAGTTGGCAGAATTGTTTGCCACACAACAGTTGAAAGACAAGGTCAATACCCGCAGTACAGACGCCGAAGTGGAAAAGGTGTTGCGCGAAGAAGTAAAGGCCGCCATCGACAACTCTTACAACGTATTGCGTACACGTATCGACCGCTTTGGTGTAGCTCAGCCGAACATCCAGACACTGGAAGGAAAGATGGGACGTATCATGGTGGAACTGCCGGGTATCAAGGAACCGGAACGCGTCCGCAAGTTGCTGCAAGGCTCTGCCAACCTTGAATTTTGGGAAACTTATAATTCCAACGAAATCGTTCCTTTGCTGACTTCGGTAGACAACAGACTCCGCGACGTATTGGCGGTTGCTTCTGACAAAGAAGCCGCTCCCGCCGAAACCGAAAAGGCCGCCACATCGGCCACCGACAGTCTGGCAGCTGCCTTGAAGGGAGAAACTGCGAACAACGCTGCCGCTTTGGAGCAAATGAAAAAAGAACACCCGTTGGCTTCCGTTCTTCAGTTCAACAACGGCGGTTATGGTTGCGTGGTAGGTTACGCCAACTATCGCGATACAGCACAAGTGAACAGCCTGTTGGCCATGAAAGAAGCACAGACTTTGCTTCCGAAAGAACTTCGTTTGAAGTGGGGCGTAAAGGCTGCCGACTTTGATAAGACCGGTCAGATTTTTGAACTTTATGCCATCAAGGCTACCGAACGCAACGGCAAGGCACCGTTGGAAGGCGATGTGATTACAGACGCCAAAGATGAATTTGACAACTTCGGCAAGCCGAGTGTCAGCATGGCCATGAACACCGATGGCGCACGCCGTTGGGCTTCTTTGACAAAGAACAATATAGGCAAGGCCATCGCCATTGTATTGGATGGCTACGTTTACAGCGCACCGAACGTAAACGGCGAAATCACCGGCGGTCACTCACAGATTACCGGTAACTTTACTCCGGAAGTAACCAAGGACTTGGCCAACGTATTGAAATCCGGTAAGATGCCGGCTCCCGCACGTATCGTACAGGAAGACATCGTAGGCCCGTCACTCGGTCAGGAATCCATCAATCAGGGTATGATTTCATTCGTCGTGGCTCTGATTCTGTTGATGATTTACATGTGCTCCATGTACGGCGTCATCCCGGGTATGGTTGCCAATTGCGCCCTGTTCGTGAACTTCTTCTTCACATTGGGTATCCTTACGTCTTTCCAAGCCGCTCTGACCATGTCGGGTATCGCCGGTATGGTATTGTCACTCGGTATGGCGGTGGATGCCAACGTGTTGATTTACGAACGCACCAAGGAAGAACTCCGTGCCGGAAAGACGACTAAGGCCGCTTTGGCCGATGGTTATTCCAACGCATTCTCGGCTATCTTCGACTCCAACCTGACATCTATCATTACCGGTATCATTTTGTTCTATTTCGGTACAGGTCCTATCCGCGGTTTTGCCACGACATTGATTATCGGTATTCTCTGCTCGTTCTTTACAGCCGTGTTCCTGACACGTATCGTTTACGAACACTTCATGGAAAAGGACAAGTGGTTGAACCTGTCATTCGTGACCAACTTCTCGAAGAACCTCATGCGCAACCCGGCTTATAACTTCATGGGTTCCACCAAGCGTGCATTCACCATCTTCGGTGCCGGCATCGCTATCTGTCTGGTATCTTTCTTCGTTCGCGGTTTGGCGCAGAGCATCGACTTCACCGGCGGTCGCAACTTTGTGGTTCAGTTTGAACAGCAGGTTGAACCGGAAACCGTACGCGACCTCTTGAAGACCAAAATTACCGATGATAACGTACAAGCCATCGCATTGGGTACAGACAAGAAGACCATACGTATCACTACCAACTATCGCATCAACGAAGAATCGCCCACAATCGACTCCGAAGTGGAAGCATTCATCTACGATGCTTTGTATCACGGCAATCTGTTGGCTAAAGACACTTCATTGGAAGTGTTCATCGACCGCGACAACCGTACCGGCGGCTCCATCATCAGTTCGCAGAAGGTGGGTCCGAGCATCGCCGACGACATCAAGACATCCGCCATTTGGTCGGTTTTGTTCGCATTGATTGCCATCGGTGCTTACATCTTGTTGCGTTTCCGTAACATTGCGTTCAGCTTGGGTGCAACCGCTTCATTGGCCGTTGAAACAGTGCTGATTATCGGTATGTATTCATTGTGCCACACATGGATGCCGTTCTCTTTGGAAATCGACCAGACTTTCATCGGTGCCATTCTGACCGCTATCGGTTACTCTATCAACGACAAGGTGGTTGTATTCGACCGTATCCGCGAATTTAGAAGTTTGTATCCGAAACGTGACAACTACCAGTTGTTCAACGACTCGCTGAATACTACTTTGTCACGTACCATCAATACTTCATTGAGTACATTAGTCGTATTGATTTGTATCTTCGCCCTTGGCGGTGACAGCATCCGCAGCTTCGCTTTCGCCATGATTCTGGGTGTTATATTCGGTACGCTGGGTTCTTTGTTCTTTGCTGCTCCGATAGCATACTTGACATTGAGCCGCAAATTGCCGGAAGAAAACAAGTAATAGACATAAAAA
>CAYXZF010000079.1:4487-10633 GCA_964469845.1 uncultured Phocaeicola sp. | reverse complement strand
CCTTACACCCTAAGAGTTTCAGCGTACTATGAGATGGGCTGAAAGATTATTCGGTTTCATCAGTAGAAGTTGTCGGAACATTCAAAGTTGCGTCTTGTTCCTCCCAACCGCTGACCTCTGAAACTTCAAATTTGATAGGTTGCAACTTATTGTCTGGATCTACAACGTTTTCGGAAGTCAAAGTTGCCTTGAAGTCATAGCAGTAACCGAGTTTAAGTTCAGTATTCTTAATGGTTGTGGTATGGGAATATGGTTTGCTTTCTGGGTTCAGAAGTACATCACCCATATACAGTAATACGTTAAAAGTCACGGTATATTCTTCAGTATTTGGGGTCGGAATCATCAACTTTTCGTTGTAGCTTTCCATTTCATTTTCATAGGCAATGACATCGCTTCCTTCTGTATCAGTTTTGACATCCCCAAAGTTCAAAATTAAAGTACCGTCCTGATTATTCCAAACATTATCTTTACCCTGCTCAATAGTCAATGTACCAGTTTGCTTCGCATTAGTAATCTTCACATTTTGAACTTTGACTTTGTAACCTTCACCCACGCTATTGTTAAAAGTGAATTTTACCTTTGAAAGCTGGTGGTTGAATGTCATGCTGACAGGCGTATCGTATGTAGCCGTTACATTTGCTGCAGCAATTTGTGTAGGTGCTGCATGAAGCAAATCAACCTGATTTTCATCAGTATTGGTGAATTTAACAGTCATTCCTACCTTTGTGTCATTATTAGACAATGTTACACCGGTAACTGTACTATTTTCCGTTGCACTGTAAGGTGCGATTGCACCGAAAGTATAAGTATTGCCCGGAACCCAGTATTGAATCGGTTCATAAGTCCAATCATTTTGGCCAACACCATTGTTTATAGTTTGAGAAACTTTTTCGCGATCAAAAATTTGACCGGTTTGTGTGAAACCATACACTGCAAAATCAGGTAAATTCGTTTTTGTGTAGCTAGGATCATTGACGCTACGTGTTCCGTTATTCACGAACGCATTGCTGAACCCGATAGCCTTTTGCTGAGCCATTTCCACTGTTTCATCGTTGCTGCAACTTGCCAACATGGCTGTTGCTGCCAAGCCAATTAATAATACCTTTTTCATTTTGATAAAATTTTAGTGAATAAATAAAACAATTAATTAAAAACTTCATACTGTTTAAAGAGGTAGCTCGATGTCTTCGTACTCGCCCCAGTCATCCACGGCCACGTCGAAGCCGGAGCCGCCTTCCAATCCCTCGTCGTCGGAGATTTCAATGCCGCGCACCACGATGACGCCTCCCTGAGGCTGTGCCGCCACTTGGTCGGTCACATCGAAATCGAACGACTTGACTTTCCCGTTCTTCAGGCGCACCTCCAGGTTCAGTCCGTACTTACCCTCGGACCTCGTGCCGTAATGCGCGTTCGGAAAATCGGGTATCCCGAAAGAGCAGACCAACGCCTGCGCACCGAAATCTTCCACGGTGCAGTCGTACAGCACGGTGGCGGATTCTTTCGAGGTGCGGCCGCTGTTCAGCCATACCGCCTGCGCCATGCCCGCCAAGGCTCCGCGCGCCAACGACACGTATTTCGCTCCGTGGCTGAACTCATAGCGCACCAAGTAGGTGAACACCAACGGGTGCATGGTGACGGGTATCGTGTGGGTTACGGTGGAGCGTTCCGCCACATACTTCTCCAAGTAGCTGCCGTAGAGCATATCGGGCGGGTTCACCGTGTTTTCCGACCTCGTTTCCACAAAGGGACTGCCCAGATAGGTGGAGCGCGAACGGCTGCGGGTGGTCGCCTTGGCGGAAGCGAACGACTGCATCTCGTCGAACACGATGTATTCCGTGTCGTTGTTGTAGAACAGCAGGGAGTGTTCGCCCGGCCGCATATACACCACATCGCCTTCGGGAGCCACGTTGATGATTTCCTCCGAACCGTCTTCGTTGAACACCTGCACGCGCAGTCCGCTCGGTGCCGAGGGACGCAACGCTTCGTACGTCATGCCGAACGACTCCTGCCACGAGGGGTATGTTTTCCAGTCCGTGGCGTCCCCGTAGGTGTATTGCCATTCTTTTTCGTATTGCGCCTCGATGCGCACGTCCGACTTCGGAGCGTGCGGGTCGTGGTCGAAGCACAGTTCCTTGTGTTCGCACGACGAAAACAACAGGAGTGTTTCCGCCAGCAAGGCTATGCCTGCCGTTGCCGTATGTCTCTTTTTCATTTCAAGCCTCCTTTCCGATTATTTCCGCAGCCGCTTCCTATCAGCCACACCAGAGAGATTTCCGCCTTTGTGGGACCTACCCAGTGGCGGTTCTTGGTGGCCTGCCACACATAGTGTCCGTCCAGAGGGATGTATTCGTAATACTTGCCGCCCCAATAGCCCGCGCCTATCGTGAAGTCGAGGTTCAGCCGTCGCGCCACGGACAGCGAGTAACCGTATTCCACTCCGGCGGCGTAGTTCATCTTGTTCCAAAGCGTTCCGCCGGGTTCGCCGCCCATGTAGCCTTTGCCTCCCCACTCAAAGTCGTAGGTAAACAGCTGTCCGTACACTCCCGCGTGATGTCCCGTGAGCGGTTTTTCTTCGGCTTTGCTTCCGAACCATTTGCGCAAAACGATGTCGCCGCCGTAGATGCGCCAATAACGGTGACTGCTGTTCTTCTTCCACCAGCCGTACATCCAGTTGCCGCCTACGGACCAGTTCTTGCCTAAGTAGAACTCCACCCCGATGTTGGGCACGGCCAGCGCGTCGTAAAGCAAGTTGGTCTTGACCGCCATGCGGAAAGGCTTGTGTCTTTCCGGAGCGACCGATGCCACCGTGTCTGTATGCTCCGCCGCGGCTGTCGTGTCGGTCGGAGCGGGGAGTGTCACGACCGGCGTTTCTCTTGCCGCCGGCTTTCGGCGGACGGTCATGAGAATGACACCGGCGTTTCGGATTTGGTCGAAGAAATGTTTGTGCATATAACGCCACGTGCGTCCGTATTGCAGTTCCATCAATTGCTTCTTCCGGCTGTCTGTCAGCACACCTTTATAATTATAGGTAAATTCGGGTACGTTGCGCAGCACGTTCAACGCCTCTTCCTTGTGGGGCATGTCGGATGCCTCGACGAGTTCGGCAAGGTGTTCCCATGCGATGAATCCCTCACAATGTATAATGATACTGTCGGGAATCGATACGCGTTCGCGAATATACCGCTCCAGGGAGTTCCGCCGCTTTTGCGCCAATTCCCGATTGATGGCGAATCCTCCCTCCGGGGAAGCGAAACCGCAGAACGACACCTCGACCAGTTCAAGCGTGCTGTCTTTTTTCACCTGTTCCAAAAACGATACCGCTTCGGACAGGCGGGCGGCATTGTCGCCGTAAGCCATGTCCGGCACCGAGCGGCCGACCGGAAATCCGATACAGAATTCCTTCCGGCTTTCCTGCCCGGACAAGCGGATGCATCCGAGCAACAGGAACACTGATACTATTAATCCTCTCATGTGCATATGAACCTTATTTTAGTCTTTTTTAGTCCGTTTTTTGTTCTCTTTCTTAGTAAGAAAGAGAACTTTTTTTATAAGCACATGATAATCAACTAAATAGAAAGGGACGAAAACTCATTTGTCAAGGGGTTTGTTACCAAAATGGAACAAACGCAAAAAAATATTTTTTCCAAATGCTTGCAAATCAGGATTTTTTTATATCTTTGCGATGAAGTTCTCTTTCTTACTAAGAAAGAGAACTTTTTTTGTGTTTTTAGGGGTAAAAAGAGCCTGCGTTTTGAAAGGAAAAAACGCACTTCTATGAAACATTTGGCAAGAAAACACGGTGATAGCCGGAGGCTATGAAGCGTTGTGAGGAGAAAAAGCAGGGTAGGAGGCGTCGCGGATTAATCCGCTGTATATGTAAAAGTAACCCATACCCCTTTATGGTCGGTTGGCCAGACGTTCATCGGTTCTATGAACTTGTCTTGCGATGTTTTTTGCACACGTTGTGAACGGACGATGGAACCTTTCGGACCGAACACGGCGGCGTCTTTAACTTTCAGTCCCTTTTCGGGGTAATACCAGATGTAGTCAATGCGGTCGCGCTCGTCGGCTTTCGGCGCCCAAGTGATGTCTTCTGCGGGTTTGGCGGGGTTGTCCGACGGATAGGTGAAACCCGGATACTTCAGCACATCGGGGTAATGTTCGCGATAGGCATCTTTCCATCCGGCTTCTTCCAGCAAAACCGTTACCGTCCATGGGATGACCAAGCCGTGATGGTCATACAAGTCTTTGGTTTCCTCCGTCCAATCCCTGTGCGACGGTTCGTTGAAGTCGCCTCCCAGTATCACGGTATAGCCGGCGGCACGGTCTTTTTCCGCTTGGGCGATGAACAGCCGGATGGCATCGTCTCGCCGGGAAGCCGCGTTTCTTTCCAAAACCTCCTCCACCCGGGTGGGGATGGGAATTTCTTTCCAAGTAGAGCCGTCGTAGCCTCGAACGTTGTAATAGGCATCGTCCAGATAGTCGAGGTGCGCCGTGTAGACAGCCACTTTGCGACCGTTCATGTCGGCTGTGAGGCGGTAGATGCTTCCGTGGTCGTTGTTTTCGGGAAAGACGGTCAGCGAGTCGGTAATGGGATAACGGCTCAGCAAGCCGGTGTCGTAGCTGTAGAAAGAGTAATAGGTTTCTCCTTTTTCTTGCAAGGATTGTACCAGCCGGGCGGTGAAGTCGGTGTTTTGATAATTGCGCACTTCGCTCAGGGTTACAAAGTCCGGCCGAAGGCGCACGATTTCGTTTACGATGGCTTCATAGCCTCCGGGTATCACCGTACCTTCTTGCCAAATGTTCCATTGAAGTACGGTAAATTCTTTTTCTTTCGGCCCGCAAGCGGTCAGTGCGGAAAGCAGGATAAGGAAAGTGAAAAGTTTCTTCATGTTGTTCATTATTAAAAGAAGAAACACCGCAGAGGCATGGGCTTTCCGTGTCTCTGCGGTGTTTCGTTAGGATTTACGCCATCAGGCTGTCGATGTATTCTTTCATGGCAGGTTCGGCCTTGCAGGCTTCCCGGTAGAGTTTGTACTGTGCCTTAGTACGCACCAAGTTGTGGTCGGCGTACTTGGTCTGATAGTATGTGTCGCCGTTGATGTAGTCGGCCAGGAAGCGTACGGCCTGCATGTAGGGGAAGAGTTGCGCGGCGTAGGGCAACATCTCGATTTCGAGCGGAGTGAGGAACACGCGGGCCGATTCGATGTATCCTTTGGCGAATGCTTTGAAGATTTCCATGTTAAACCGTACGTTGTTCAGGTCGGCGTCGTCTTCCTTGCCGGTGTTGGCGGCGGAGCGGAGGAAGTCGCCGAAGTCCGAGAAGATGAAGCTCGGCATGATGGTGTCGAGGTCGATGACGCAGAGCACCTTGCCGTCGAGGTCGAACATCATGTTGCTCACTTTCGTGTCGCAGTGGCAGATGCGTTTCGGCAGTTTTCCTTCGCGATGCAGGCGTTCGGCGGCGCACATCTTTTCGGCGTCCTTCTCGATGGCGTCCACAATGTCCTGCACTTCGGTCAGTCGGCCCGCTTTGTTTTCGGCTACGGCTTCGCGGAGCTGCTGCAGACGGAACTCCATGTTGTGGAAGTTGGGAATGATTTCACCGAGTTGTTCGGGTACGTCGGCCAGCATGGCTTGAAATTCGCCGAACTTCAGACCGGCCAGATAAGATGAATCCGGAGTGACGGCTTCCAGCGTTTGCGATTCGGGGATGAACACCGATACGCGCCAGTAGCCCGATGCGTCGTGATAGTAGGTCTTGCCGTCGGTGGCGGGGACGAAGCGGAGCACTTTGCGCTCGATGTCGTCTTCGTGAGCCTCTTCCAGCTTCCGGCGGATGTGCGCGGTCACCACTTCGATGTTGTGTTGGAGCATGTCCACATCGCAGAAAATATGATTGTTGATGCGTTGCAAAACATAGTCGGGAGTTTTTTCGCCTACCGTCTTGACCAAGTAAGTCTGATTGATGAGGCCGGAGGTCAATGCCTTGATTTCCTGTACTTCTCCCACTTCGGGAAATTGTTTGATGATGGGTTTCAAATCTGTCATAGTCTTTTTTTGATTTAAGTAATGATGGTGCAAAGATAATTCTTTTCGGGAAGAATAAAGAAAGATATGTGAAAATAAATGCCCCGCCGAGCGTC
>CAYXZF010000079.1:0-4387 GCA_964469845.1 uncultured Phocaeicola sp. | reverse complement strand
CGGAGCAGGTGACGCCAGTTGCTCACCAATTCTTGCGACTCTTGCAGGATGTTCAGATAAACCAGCGCGGTCTTCACGTTCACGCTTTCATCGTGGATGCGGTTCATCTGGTGACGGCGCAGCGCGGAGATTTTGTTTTTCAGTCCGTCACCTTCCTTCAAGATTTCATCCGCTTGGTCGTAGTTGCCCGTTATCATCACATTGCGTGCCCGGGTCATCAGGCTGATCATTTCATCGCGGACAGGGATGAATTCGTTCCGTGCTCGTTCGGACAGCGGTTTGAAGTTGTTGTCCACATGTTCTTTGCACGGTTCGCAGATACGCTTCATGCAGTAAATCATCTGTTCGCAACTGTTGCTGCCCAGATGGAACCATGTATTCTTTTCGATGGCGGCGAACTTTTCGATGCGTCTCAGACCGATAATTTCCTTGCGTCGGGTCTTTTTCAAGGTCTGCTTCTCTTCGCTTGCCTGTGTCATGGCCTTGCGCAGGCTTCTCAAGTCTTCGTTGATGAAGCCGTTGGTGATGTTGGTATAGGTACTCATGATGAAGTTCATCATGTCTATGTGGCTGTTGTTTACATGTTGGCGCAGCAACTCCCAGCGTTCTTTGGCATCCTTGCTCATCATGAGCTGTTTAAAGATTTCATCGTTGGCCTTTTCGGTCTTCTGCTTTTTGGTGTACAGGTGTTCGCTGCGGAAAAGCAGGAAGAGGGTCAGGACAATCAGGACAATCATGGCGATGAATCCGCCGTAGAACATCACCAAAGTCACGATGGAAGCGATGGTGAACGCCGCACCGGCGGTGATGAACCAGCCGCCGATGACCGAAAGTACGCCGGTGATGCGGTAAACGGCCGTTTCGCGTCCCCATGCACGGTCGGCTAGTGAAGAACCCATAGCCACCATGAAAGTGACATAAGTGGTAGACAGCGGCAACTTCAGCGAAGTGCCCAATGCAATCAGCAGACCGGCAAGTACCAGATTGACCGAAGCGCGCACCAAGTCGAAAGCGGCACCGTTCTCCATAATCATCACGTCCTTGCAGAAACGCTTGTCTGTCCATGCCTTCACGCTGTCGGGGATGAATTTGGCGATGCCTTGAGCCGCGTTCATGGTCGAACGGACAATGCTGCGGGCTGCCGCCGATGAACCGAACATTTCATCTCCTTCGTCTTGGCGTGACAAGTCTACGGATGTCTTGATGACATTCTTGGCTTTCTTGGAGGTCATCAAGGCAATGACCATGATGAGGCCGGCACCGAGCAAGAAGATGGCGGGAGTGGTGGAGGGACCGTTTAGCGCTCCCATCAGGTAGCTGTCCGCCGAGGCTCCGCCGGCATTGGTCGCAAAATCCTGATAAGCCGAAAGACCGGCCAAAGGTACGCCGATGAAGTTCACCAAGTCGTTGCCGGCAAAGGCTGTCGACAATGCGAAAGTGCCCATCAGTACAATCACTTTGAATACATTGACTTTGCACCAGTGCAGAATCTGCATCAGTATGGTAAAGCCGATGAAACAGTAGGTGGTGAGCGTCCATGTGTTCTCTTGTACCCATTGCTTGTTTTCGGCGGTCATGAACGAAGAATCTTTCAATCCCTTGATAAGCATGAAGTAGACGATGGCTGTAGCGGCCACACCGCCAAACAAACCGATGGTGTACTTTAAACGGCCGATATAATTAAAGGTAAAAATCAAGCGGGAAACATACTGCACGATGATGCCGAAAGTAAAGGCAATGGCCACCGAAAGGAAGATGGCGATGATGACGGACAATGCTTTTTCTGTATTCAGTAAGTCGCCGAAACCCAAAAGGCCGGTCTCATCGGCTGCAATCTTGAGGATGGCAAGCACGAAAGTACCGCCCAACAGCTCGAATACCATAGACACGGTGGTTGATGTCGGCATTCCCAACGTGTTGAAAATATCCAGCAGAATGACATCGGTTACCATGACGGCCAAGAAGATACACATCAACTCTTCGAAAGAGAAATACTCCGGTTGGAAGATGCCGTGTCGGGCGATATCCATCATGCCGTTGCTGAGGGCGGCTCCTACGAATACGCCGATGGCGGCAACCGAGATGACCACTTTGAAAGGGGCGGCTTTAGAACCGATGGCCGAGTTGAGAAAGTTCACAGCGTCGTTACTGACTCCTACCACCAAGTCGAAGATGGCCAGCAGGAAAATGAATACGACGATTCCTAAAAACATTGTTTCCATAAATAGTTTTAATTGTTTGCTATTTTTTTACGTGCGCAAAGTTAAAGCCTTTTTATCAATGCGGAAGAATAATACATGTTACATTTGTGTTACATTATCGGGCGGGCGGGAAAAGTGGAAGCGAATACAATATTTTAGTGTTTTCTTTGGAATAGTTAGAATGAAAATTCGTACCTTTGTCCACAAATACTTAATAAATAGGAAAATGTCAGAGGCAAAAAGAATCAAGACCGCATTAGTATCGGTCTATCACAAGGACGGTTTGGATGAAATCATCACCAAACTGCATGAAGAAGGGGTGCAATTCCTTTCTACCGGAGGTACCCGTCAGTTCATCGAGTCATTGGGTTATCCCTGTCGGGCGGTGGAAGACCTGACTTCTTATCCTTCCATCTTGGGCGGACGAGTAAAGACACTGCATCCCAAAGTATTTGGCGGCATTCTGTGTCGGCGTTCGTTGGAACAGGACAGACAACAGACTGAACAATACGAAATTCCGGAAATAGACCTCGTGATGGTCGATCTCTATCCGTTTGAAGCCACCGTGGCCGGCGGAGCGGAAGAACAGGCCATTATCGAAAAAATAGATATAGGCGGCATCTCGCTGATTCGTGCGGCTGCCAAGAATTTCAATGATGTAGTCATCATTGCCAGTCAGGCACAATACCAGCCGTTCCGCGATATGTTGATGGAACATGGCGCGCAGACCACTCTTGAAGAACGCAAATGGTTCGCCAAGGAGGCCTTTGCCGTTTCGTCACACTACGATTCGGCCATCTTCAATTGGTTTGATGGCGGCGAAGGCTCGGCGCTTCGTGTCGCATTGGAAAATGCCAAGCCCCTCCGTTACGGCGAGAACCCGCATCAAAAAGGTGTGTTCTACGGTGACTTGAACGCTATGTTCGATCAAATTCACGGCAAGGAAATCTCTTACAACAATCTGCTCGACATTCATGCTGCGGTAGACCTCATCGACGAGTTTAAAGAAACGACCTTTGCCATCTTGAAGCATAACAACGCCTGTGGTTTGGCCTCACGTCCCACCTTGTTGGAAGCATGGAAGTGTGCGCTGGCAGGCGACCCCGTGTCGGCCTTTGGCGGTGTGTTGGTAACCAATGCGGTAGTAGACAAGGCCACTGCGGAAGAAATCAACCAATTGTTCTTCGAAGTCATCATCGCTCCGGACTATGACGTGGATGCCCTTCAGATTCTGACTCAGAAGAAGAATCGCATTATTTTGGTGCGCAAGGAAGTGAAGATGCCGAAAGTGCAGATTCGTTCGGCGTTGAACGGTGTACTGGTGCAGGACAAGGACCTGAACGTGGAAACAGCCGCCGACTTGAAACAGGCAAGCGAAAAGGCACCGACCGAACAAGAAGTGGAAGACATGCTCTTTGCCAACAAAATCGTGAAGAACAGCAAGAGCAATGCCATCGTATTGGCTCGCGACAAGCAATTGTTGGCCAGCGGTGTGGGTCAGACCAGTCGTGTGGATGCCTTGAAACAGGCCATCGAAAAGGCTAAGTCTTTCGGTTTCGACCTTCATGGTGCTGTGATGGCGAGTGATGCCTTCTTCCCTTTCCCCGACTGTGTGGAAATAGCAGACAAGGAAGGTGTGAAAGCCGTTATCCAACCGGGTGGTTCCGTGCGCGATGACTTGACTTTCCAGTATTGCAATGAACATGGCGTAGCTATGATGCTGACCGGCATTCGTCACTTTAAACATTAATAAAGGAATGGGATTGTTTTCATTTACGCAAGACATAGCGATGGACCTCGGTACGGCCAACACCATCATCATCAACAACGGAAAGATTGTGGTGGATGAACCGTCCGTGGTGGCATTGGACAAACGCACGGACAAGATGATAGCCGTGGGCGACAAGGCCAAAATGATGTATGAAAAGGAAAACCCCAACATTCGCACCGTACGCCCGCTGAAGGACGGAGTGATAGCCGACTTCAATGCTTGTGAGCAAATGATGCGCGGGCTAATCAAAAAGGTGAACATGGGTAACCGCTTTTTCTCGCCTTCGTTGCGAATGGTTATCGGCGTTCCGTCGGGAAGTACCGAAGTGGAACTGCGTGCCGTGCGCGACAGTGCGGAACATGCCGGCGGACGCGATGTGTACCTCATCTTCGAACCGATGGCGGCCGCCATCGGT
>CAYXZF010000078.1:0-10779 GCA_964469845.1 uncultured Phocaeicola sp. | reverse complement strand
GAGATTTGAACATTCAAAGAATAATCCCTACCTTTGCAAACTCATAAAAAAACAAAGACAATGACAATACAAAAAAAAAATTGGATAAAAAAATCACTGATAACTATTTTCATTCTATTTGCAAGCAATAATATCCTTTGTGCCAAAGACTGTCAGCCTACCCGGGTGCAAAGCAACTCTATCCTTATCAGCTATCTGAGGCAATACGGAATAGAAACCACGTTGCACAATGAACTGAAACTTCTGAAAAGCGGGGAAGAGAAATTCACTGACTTGTTTCAAGAGATTGAAAAAGCCAAACACCACATTCACTTGGAGTATTTTAACTTTCGCAACGACTCTATAGCCAATCTTCTATTTGAATTGCTTGAAAAGAAAGCGAAAGAGGGAGTACAAGTTCGCGCCCTTTTCGATGCTTTCGGTAACAGTTCAAACAATCAGCCTTTAAAGAAGAAACATCTGGAGGAAATCCGTAAGGACGGAATTGAAATCGTCAAATTCGACCCTTTACGCTTTCCTTGGATTAACCACGTATTTCATCGTGACCACCGCAAGATAGTCGTCATTGACGGAAAAACCGGGTATACAGGCGGAATGAACATTGCGGACTATTACATTGAGGGACTTCCGGAAATCGGAGAATGGAGGGATATGCACATCCGCATCAAAGGAGACGCCGTCAACCATTTACAAGACATCTTTTTGGACATGTGGAACAAATGTACCAAACAGGAAATCGGAGGAGCTTCTTACTATCCATACAAGCATGGACTTGACTATGCCGATCAACAGAATAAGGAAGTGGCGATATTGGATCGTTATCCACGCAAAAGTCCGAAGTTGATGCGACGCGCCTATGCCAAGGCGATAGAAACAGCAGAGAAGAAAGTACAAATAATCAATCCCTACTTCACTCCTACCCGAATTATCAAGAAAGCCATCAAGACGGCTTTGAAGAAAGGAGTAAAAATAGAAATCATGATTCCAGGCAAATCTGATATTCCTTTCACTCCGGATGCCGCTTTCTACATTGCCAACAAACTGCGCAAGAAAGGAGCAGACATCTATATCTACAACGGAGGATTTCATCATTCTAAAATCATGATGGTGGACAGTCTGTATTGCACGGTAGGAAGCACCAATCTGAACAGCCGAAGCCTACGTTACGATTATGAAGTGAATGCTTTCGCTTTTGATACGGAAACGACAGCCGAACTAATGGATATGTTCAAGGAAGATCAGGCGAACAGTACACTGATGACAACAGAAGTGTACAAACAGCGGACACCTTGGAAGAGATTCGTAGGTTGGTTCGCACATCTGTTTACACCTTTTCTATAAGAGTCGGCAAACTCTTTTAGGACATCCGTAAAAAATTAATGCCCCAACAGCATCAAAAACTACAATATTTTTCCTACATTTGCCCTGCGATGCAAATTGTCACTAAAGACAACATCGGCAGAGAAAGATGAGAGCAATAGATTTAATCAAGAAAACAAACCGTACCGCCTTCTCGTTCGAAGTGCTACCCCCGATTAAAGGTACGGGTATCGAAAAGATATTCGAGACCGTTGAAGCCCTGATGGACTTCGACCCGCAATACATCAACATCACTACCCACCGTAGTGAATATGTATATAAAGAAGTAGGGAACGGTATGTTTCAGCGCAACCGGCTACGCAGACGCCCCGGTACAGTGGCTGTGGCAGCGGCACTGCACAACAAGTACCAAATTACTACCGTACCGCACATCTTGTGTAGCGGATACACCTGCGAGGACATCGAATACGAATTGCTCGACCTCCAATTCCTTGGCATTACAGACCTTTTGGTACTGCGAGGCGACAAAGCCAAGCATCAGTCTGTTTTTACTCCCGAACCCAACGGACCGACTCATGCCATCGAATTACAACAACAAATCAACGACTTTAACCGAGGCGTCTTCGTCGACGGTTCGCCGGTAAAAGTCACCAATACGCCTTTCAGCTACGGAGTAGCCTGTTACCCCGAAAAACATGAAGAAGCGCCCAATATGGAGCAGGACATCTACTGGCTGAAAAAGAAAGTGGAAGCCGGAGCTGAATACGCTGTAACACAGCTTTTCTACGACAACAAGAAATTCTTTCACTTTGTAGAAAAGGTACGTCAGGCAGGTATCGATATTCCCATCATCCCCGGAATCAAGCCATTCAGAAAACTGTCACAGTTGTCTGTTGTACCTAAGACTTTTAAAGTGGATATTCCGCAAGAATTGGCCGCAGAGGCACTGAAATGCCAAAACGATGCCGAAGCCGAAGCCTTGGGAACCGAATGGTGTATTCACCAATGCCAAGAACTCATGGAGCACGGAGTGCCCAGCATCCATTTCTACACAGTAGGAGCTACAGAGAGTGTAAAACAAGTGGCGAAAGCCATCTATTAACATAAATCAATCGGAATTGTACTTCAGACAAATCATCGGACAAGAAGAAGCCAAAAGACGCCTCATACGCGAGGCTAACGAAGGACGGATAGCACATGCACGTCTTTTTGGCGGCTCCGAAGGAGTTGGAAAACTACCTTTGGCCATCGCTTATGCCCGCTACCTTCTCTGCCAACACCCGACGGACGAAGATGCCTGCGGACAATGCACCAACTGTATAAAAATTGACAAGTTGGCTCACCCGGATCTTCATTTCGTCTTTCCCGTTGTAAAAAAGAAAGGAGGCAAAGACACCGTTAGCGATGATTATCTCACTCAATGGCGAAACCTCCTACAGAAAACTCCATACTTCAACCTTCCTATTTGGTTGCAAGAGATGGAAGCCGAAAACCAGCAAGCACAGATTTTCGTAAAGGAAGCATCCGAAATTCTTCGCAAACTAAGTCTGAAGTCAAGCCAAGGCGGACGAAAAGTAATGATTATCTGGCTGCCCGAAAAAATGAACACCGAGTGTGCCAACAAACTGCTGAAACTGCTGGAAGAACCACCGGAAGAAACCGTATTTCTGCTCGTAAGTGAAGCACCGGATCTTCTGCTTCCCACCATCTTGAGCCGCACACAACGATTTGAGCTGAAAGCCATTGATGAAGACAAGGTAAAAGAGCACCTCATCGCCCACTATGGGCTGCAACCGACGGATGCCGCCGACATCGCCCGCCGTAGCGAAGGAAACTGGCTGAAAGCACTCGAAGCCATCCACCTGAGCGAAGAGAACAAACGATTCTTCGAATTGTTCGTCAACTTGATGCGCCTGACCTACCAACGGAAACTGAAAGACCTGCGCCAATGGAGCGAAACCGTCGCCGCCCTGGGAAGAGAACGACAGAAGCACTTCCTGATTTACTGCCAACGAATGGTGCGCGAGAACTTCATGACGAACTTCCACGATCCTGATTTAGTTCGTTTAAACACCGAAGAACAACAGTTTGCCGTACGCTTCGCCCCTTTTATAAACGAACGAAACATCTTCGGAATCATGGATGAACTAAGCGAAGCGCAACGGCACATTGAACAAAACGTAAACGCACGCATGGTATTCTTCGACTTTACACTGAAGATTATCATGCTATTAAAAAATTAAGAACGAAGAAAGATATGGACAATAATAACTTCAAACAAAAAAACGGAAGCGGCTTCCTCTGCTGCAAAGGATGCGGTCGACAGTACAAACAGTTGAATACTTACGACTGGCTGGCCGACATTCCGATGAATGACGAAGAACAAGAACTGGTGGAAGTACAATTCAAAAACACCAGAAAAGGCTATTTCCGCAACAGCAACCACCTGAAACTGGAAAAAGGCGACATCGTGGCCGTAGAAGCAAGTCCGGGACACGACATCGGAATCGTTACCCTTACCGGAAGATTGGTGAATCTGCAAATAAAAAAAGCCAATCTGAAGCCCGATACAGAGTTCAAGCGTATCTACCGCAAAGCCAAACCGGTGGATATGGAAAAATACGCCGAAGCCAAGGCGCGGGAACACGACACCATGATTCGTTCCAGACAAATCGCTCTCGACTTGAGACTAAACATGAAAATCGGCGATGTAGAGTATCAAGGTGATGGAAACAAAGCCATTTTCTATTACATTGCCGACGAGCGAGTAGACTTTCGACAACTCATCAAAGTACTGGCCGAAGCTTTTCGCGTACGTATCGAGATGAAACAAATCGGCGCACGCCAGGAAGCGGGACGCATCGGCGGAATAGGCCCTTGCGGACGCGAGTTGTGCTGCGCCACTTGGATGACCAACTTCGTATCTGTTTCGACCGGTGCCGCCCGTTTTCAAGACATTTCACTCAACCCGCAAAAACTGGCCGGACAATGCGCCAAGTTGAAATGTTGCCTCAATTACGAAGTGGACGCCTACGTAGAAGCACAGAAGCGTCTGCCCAGCAAAGAAATAACTCTGGAAACCATCGAAGGAACTTATTATTTCTTCAAAGCCGACATCTTGAAAGGAAAAGTCACTTACTCCAGCGACAAAAACTTCCTGTCCAACGCAGAAACCATCAGCGCACGGCGTGCCTTTGAAATCATCGCCATGAATAAGCGAGGAGAAAAGCCGGAAAGTCTCACCGACGGAAGAGCACCATCCGACAACGAACGCCCTATCGACTTGGTAGAACAAGAAAGCCTTACCCGCTTTGACCGTAAAAAAGGACAAGGAAATCGCAAGAAGAAAAAAAACAAACAACCGGCAGCACCCATCAACGGCAAGCCGAGAAATGAAGCGATACCCCCTGTGCGGGAAGAAAACGGCACCACACCGACAGAACGGAAACCCAAGGAAGACCGCCCGCGAAACAAAAAAGGAAATGCCAGCAGACGGCAACCCAACAACAATGCTCCGAGAAATGCCAAACAACAAGAAAAGGCATCGGAAAAACAAAGCAAAGGAAACGCCAATGAAAAACCGCAAACACCGCCTGCAGCAGTTCAGTAAGTGGGGAATGACCTTGCTCTGGATAATAAGCATGACCGGATGTCAAGAAAATACGTTGTACCATGTCTATCAACCTGTGAAAAGCACAGGTTGGGACAAGGGCGACACGTTACACTTCGTACCTCCGAAAAGTCTTTCCACCACTGAGGGCAAAAGTTGGCAGATAGGCATCCGCCACAAAGACTCCTATCCCTATCAAGACATTTGGCTGGACATTGACGGTGACACCGTGCATCTGATGCTCACCGACAAAGGAGGGAAATGGCTTGGCGACGGCATGGGCGGAATCCGGCAGTTTTATCAAGAGATTTCCCTTCCTGCCTCAATCACCGGTATGGACAGCATACGGCAAATCAAAATCACTCACCTGATGCAACACAATCCCCTGCCGGGCATCTGCAACATCGGCATCCATATCGGCAAGCTTCCTTAGAGCCTGTTTTAATACTCAACAAGTTCTTAACGGGTACTCCGACCGGCGTCAATCCGAAGGAATACAAAAAGCAAAATGGTAAATCCCCACAGCGAAGAGCCGCCGTAACTGAACAACGGAAGCGGAATGCCGATAACGGGAGTCAGTCCCAACACCATTCCGACATTAATGAACAGGTGAAAAAAAAGAATACTCAACACACTGTAGCCATATACACGCCCAAAGCACGAACACTGACGCTCGGAAAGGACAAGCAAACGGAGAATAAGAGTCATGAAGAGTAAAAGTACCACCGCCGACCCAAGAAACCCTTGCTCCTCACCCACCGTACAAAAGATAAAGTCTGTATCCTGTTCGGGAACATATTTCAGTTTTGTCTGTGTCCCATTCAAAAAACCCTTTCCCAACAAGCCGCCCGAACCAATCGCAATCTTACTCTGATTGACATTATAGCCCGCACCGGCTAAGTCTTCCTTCATCCCCAAGAGCACTTCAATACGACTTCGCTGATGTTCCTTCAGCACTTCTTCAAACACATAGTCCGCCGAATAAAAGAATCCCACAGAGCCAAGCATAAACAATACGATATAGAAATAGTTGTTCAACCGTTCGCGAAAAGCAAGATAAAGCAGATAACCTATCACAGCCGAACACTCTAAATAGAGAAACCCTATCACATTAAAAGGAATGACATAAAAAGAAAAAAGCATCGCCGCCAAAATGCTTCCGCCACCAAAAAGCAAAATGTGACGCACCACCTTATCCCGTTGACAATAAACATGAACCAACAGCGCAGCCAAAACCGTTATCAACGACAACACCGAAAACTCACCGATGGAGGTGAGTTCATCGGGCATCAGTTCGTGAGAAAAACGAATTCCCACCACAAAATAAAGTATGGCACATATCCCTGTAAACAAGATGGAACCGGGCATCCCCTCGCGATACAGCATCAAAAAGAACGACAAGTAGACCAGTGCGGAACCTGTTTCCTTCTGATTGATAATCAACCCCATCGGCAAGAGAATCATACATACCGCCGGCAGCCAGTACTTCCTTTGATTCATCGTAAATCCATAGGTGTTCATAAATTTAGCCAAAGCCAATGCCGTGGCGAACTTGGCAAATTCCGCCGGTTGCAGGCTTACCGAACCAAACTTTATCCATGAGTAAGAACCTTTGATGTCATTTGCCAGCAAAGGAGTTACCAACAGTAGCAACATCATGGCTGCATAAAGAAAGTAGGCAAACCAATCGTAGAGTTTGTCTTCCAGCATGAGCAGAACGAATCCCAGTCCGCAGGAACAAGCAATCCAAAGCAACTGCTTCCCCGCACGAGACTCCATACTGAAGAAGTTCATTTCTCCAAAATCGTAACTGGCACCGCAAATGCTGACCCAGCCCAAAGCGACCAAAGCCAAATATAAAACTATCGTCAACCAATCTACCGACCGCACCATGCTACCGTTCGTGTACCCCATAATCAATCCTCCTCATCTGTATGTCATTCGCTTTCATTTCACTCTCCGGAGACAGTTCTCCTTTCAAATACTTTTCCATAATCAAGGCACCGATGGGAACGCCATAGGTGGCTCCCCAACCGCCATTTTCCACATAAACGGCCACGGCAATCCGCGGATTGTTCATCGGAGCGAACCCCATGAAAGCGGAATGGTCCTTTCCCCTGTTCTGAGCCGTTCCCGTCTTTCCGCAAATGTCCAGTCCGGGGATGTTTGCCGTCCGACACGTACCTCCGGTTACGGCCGCCCGCATTCCTTGCACCACGGTTTCATAATGTTCCCGGCGTACTTTCGTATATCGGCGGTTTGTATAGAGGGTATCCAACTGTTCATCCTCCACTTCTTTCACCACATGAGGGGTAATAAAATAACCTCGGTTGGCGATGGTCGCTCCCAGATTGGCTATCTGTAGCGGAGTGGCGGTCACTTCTCCTTGTCCGATAGCGATGGAGATGATGGTCAGCCCATTCCACGAACCGCGATAATTCTTGTCATAATACTTATCATTCGGAATCATTCCTCGCTTTTCGCCCGGCAGGTCTACTCCCAACTGATAACCAAATCCCATCGAAGTCATGTAGTCTCTCCAAGTAGCCATCGCCTTTTGAACCGAGCCGTACTTCTTCCGCGCGCCAATCATGTGATAAAGCCCCCAGCAGAAGTAACCGTTGCACGAAGTGGCAATGGCAGGAACCAAAGACAAAGGTGAAGGATGTCCGTGACATCCCACCCGCAATCCGGAATGTACAAAGCCTCCATAACATGGATAAGGTGTACTCGCCGTTATGATGCCCTCTTCCAAAAAGGTTAAGCCTTGAGTCGTTTTGAAGGTGGAACCGGGTGGAAACTGTCCCATGATAGAACGGTTCAACAACGGTTTCCAAGAATCTCGTGCCAGTTCCAAATGATTCTTTCCCCGTTGTCGGCCCACCATCAGCCGAGGATCGAATGTGGGAGCCGAAGCCATACAAAGAATTTCACCGGTGGAAGGTTCAATAGCTACCACACTGCCGATTTTCCCTTCCAACAAGCGTTCCGCCAACTGCTGCAATTCAATGTCGATGCCCAGTTTCAAGTTCTTACCGGGCACAGGCGTTTTGTCTAACGCTCCGTCCATGTATCGCCCTTGAATGCGTCCGCGGGCATCGCGGAGTAAAATCTCCACACCTTTCTCGCCGCGAAGCTGCTTTTCGTAAGAACGTTCAATGCCCTGCTTGCCGATAAAGTCGCCACGCACATAATAGTCATCCGCCTCAATATCTTTCTTTGACACTTCGGCAATGTCGCCCAATACGTGGGCAGCAGAGTTATAAGTATATTGACGAATGGTGCGCCGCTGAATGTAGAAACCCGGAAATTTGAACAACTTTTCTTGAAACACACCACATTCTTCGGCCGAGAGTTGGGTCATGAACACCTGATGCGTATAGGGAGAATAGCCGGGATTGGAACGGCGGTCTTTCATTTCGCGAATGCGCCGACGAAAATAATCGGGCGTAATGCCGAGCGTCCGACAAAGGTCGATTGTATCGAGCCGCTCCACTTCTTTCATGACCATTGTTACATCGTAGGCCGCCTGATTATAAACCAACAATTTGCCGTTCCGGTCATACATCACTCCCCGACTGGGATATTGGGTTTTGTTTAGGAAAGCATTACTGTCTGCGTTTTTCTTGTAGTCTTCGCTCATAATCTGAAGCGTGAAAAGCCGGACAAGATATATCAGCACGACCAGCACGACCGATATACCTATTATATATTTCCGTTTCTCCAGATTGAAGTCTCTTTTCATTTATTATCCCTCTCTATCAGTTCGGCACAGAAGATACAAATTAGGGTGGCAAAGATACTGCTTATCATTTTCAACAGCAACATCGGGAAGTTAAAGAATGAAAACGCATCAATGGCCAATAACGAGACGCAAAACAAGGTGCTACACAACAGCACGTAGCGGAAATAAGCCGAAAGTCCCAAAGCACGAATACCGGGACGATACGCCTCACTCCTGTCGCGCAGCGTAACCAATTGCAGTATCGGTGTGCGCAGAAAGGCCAACAAGGTCGCTGCCGCCGCATTCATGCCCGGCGTATTAGAAAACATATCCACCATCAGTCCGAGCGCAAAAGCCCAAAGCATCAGTTCGTTTTTTCCAACCGCCGAATTATACTTGAGAATGAAGTAGATGAACAGAAAGGGAGTGGCATATCCATTGATATGCATCTGATTGAGTATCAACACCTGAAAAAGCGCCAACCCCACGAACCATTCCAATCGATGAATTATCTTTATCATTTTCTGTTGGTCTTTACTTGTTGTTCCAAAGTCAGTTGTTCTCCTTGATCCTTTTCAGCAATGACGCGTACATCGTTCAATTTTCCGAAATCCGTGAAAAGCTTCACTTTCAGCAGATAAGAAAGTCCGTCGTGACTGTCTTGCATATCCTCCACAGTGCCCACGAGGATGCCTGCGGGAAAGACCGCACTGTGTCCGCTGGTCACGATGGTATCTCCCGGCGAGAAGAGTGAGTGTCGGGGCATATCCTTCAGCGTGGCATATTGCGATGAGCCTCCATCCCACTTCAGAAAGCCGAAATAGTCACTCCGCTTGATTTTACAACTGATGCTACTCTTCGAGTTCAGAATGGGAATCACGAGCGAATAGTGTTCCGAGGTGTGGTAGACGATTCCCACCACACCGCTTCCGTTCACCACTCCCATCTCGCTGCGAATCCCATCGGCCTCCCCCTTGTCGAGGGTTATGTAATTGTCTGCATGAGTCAATGTATTGTTGATAACCTTGGCACGGCGGATGTCATAGCCCTGCAAGGCTTCCTCTTTCATACGTTCGATTGCGGAAGTGTCGCTCGTGAGGCGAACCAATTCCTCCCGAAGCGATTCGAGTTGCAGTTCCAATTCGACGTTTTTCTGTACCAAATCGTTATTGATGGACTTCAGGTGGAAGTAACCGGTCACATTGCCGGCAGCCTCGTATACCGAACCGGCCAACCAATTGGAGGATGTAAAGAACACACTTCCTTGATAGTGGTTAAACCGAAACAGCAGAGCGAAGCTCACCAGTTCCAGCAACACAAAAAGAAACCGGGAGTTATACTTAAGAAGGAATGTAAGGAGATCGCGCACTTTATTGACTTATATGATTCTCTATTTTTAACAGCACGCAGTCGGCACTTAATCTGCGCCGGCTGCGTGCTTATCATTTTATTCACGAAAAAGGGTTTCTGTCGGTTTCATCGCATCAAGAACGTAAATCGGTCTACGTTTTTGAGAGCAATGCCCGTTCCCTTGGCTACGCTGAGCAACGGATCTTCCGCAATGTGGAAAGGGATATTGATTTTGTCGGTCAATCGCTTGTCCAATCCGCGAAGCAAAGCTCCTCCACCGGCCAAATAGATGCCATTCACCACGATGTCCGCATACAGTTCGGGCGGGGTTTGCTCCAATGCGCTGAGAATGGCTGTTTCAATCTTGGCGATGCTTTTCTCCAGGCAGTGGGCTATTTCCTGATAGTTTACGGGTACTTCCATCGGCAGAGCGGTGATACGGTTAGGACCGCGTACCACGTAATCTTCGGGAGCATCGTCACCGAGGTCGGTCAGAGCGGCGCCTACGGCTATCTTGATTCGTTCCGCCATTCGTTCACTCACCCGTACATTGTGCTGACGGCTCATATATTCCTGAATGTCTGCGGTGAGATCATCGCCGGCAATGCGAATGGAGTTGTTCGACACGATGCCACCCAACGAAATCACGGCAATTTCCGTCGAACCGCCACCGATGTCCACTATCATGTTTCCTTCGGGTGCTTCCACATCAATGCCGATACCGATGGCGGCCGCCATCGGTTCGAAGATGAGGTACACATCGCGTCCGCCGGCA
>CAYXZF010000077.1:0-11597 GCA_964469845.1 uncultured Phocaeicola sp. | reverse complement strand
TAGTACTCAAGATTTTCATTCTTGCAAGGGGGGTTCGATTCCCCCACGGACTACTCTCCTGCGGAAATAGCTCAGTTGGTAGAGCACAACCTTGCCAAGGTTGGGGTCGCGAGTTCGAGTCTCGTTTTCCGCTCCACTCCAAAAACAGTATTGCCTCTTTAGCTCAGTTGGCCAGAGCACGTGATTTGTAATCTCGGGGTCGTTGGTTCGAATCCGACAAGAGGCTCAAGAAAAAGAGAAGATGTTAATGACGTCTTCTCTTTTTTTTGTATCTTCGCACCCGCAATGATAGATCAAGCCACCATAGACAGGATATTGGATGCCGCTCAAATTGTTGATGTGGTATCGGAATTTGTAACTCTTCGCAAACGGGGAACGAGCTATGTGGGATTATGCCCTTTCCACGATGACAAAACTCCGTCTTTCTACGTCTCCCCTTCCAAAGGACTTTGCAAATGCTTTGCCTGCGGCAAAGGCGGAAACGTAGTTCATTTCATCATGGAACATGAACAGATGAACTATCCGGAAGCCCTTCATTGGCTGGCCCGAAAATACCACATCGAAATCAAGGAGCGCGAACTGACCAACGAAGAAAAAGAGGCGCAAAGCGTGCGCGAAAGTTTATTCGTTGTCAATGAATTTGCCCGTGACTACTTTCAAAACATCCTCTATAACCACGTAGACGGGAAAAGTATCGGCATGACTTACTTTCGGCAACGTGGCATCCGCGATGACATTGTCAAAAAGTTCCAACTGGGATACAGCACCTCCGACAGGGACGGATTGGCTAAAGAAGCGCTTCGCAAAGGATACCAAAAAGAGTTTCTGATAAAGACAGGACTCTGCTACGAGAAGGAAGAAGACGGAAGCCTGCGCGACCGTTTTTGGGGACGTGTCATTTTTCCGTGGTTCAACATCAGCGGAAAGGTGCTTGGATTCGGCGGACGCGTACTCGACAGCCGCACGAAAGGAGTCGCACAAAAATACGTCAATTCACCCGAATCGGAAATTTACAGCAAACGACGCGAACTGTACGGCATCTACCAAGCGAAAAGTGCCATTGTCAAAAACGACAATGTCTACATGGTGGAAGGGTATACAGATGTCATCGCCATGCACCAATGCGGATTGGAAAACGTAGTGGCCAACTCCGGAACCGCACTGAGCGAAGAACAAATCCGCCTGCTACACCGATTTACGTCAAACATCACCTTATTATATGATGGCGATGCGGCCGGAATCAAAGCCAGTATCCGAGGTATTGACATGTTACTGTCCGAAGGCATGAACATCAAAGTGCTCCTATTACCCGACGGAGACGACCCGGACAGTTTTTCCCGCAAACACAACGCAACCGAATTCAAACAATACATTGCCGACCATGAGGAAAACTTCATCCGTTTTAAGACGAATCTTCTGCTGAAAGATACTCAAAACGATCCCATCAAACGCGCCGGACTGATAGCCGATATGGCACGGAGCATCGGATTGATACCGAATGAAATCATCCGCTACTCTTGCCTGAAGGAGTGTGCATCTATTTTAAATGTAGATGAGCAAATCATCTTGAACGAAATCAAGAAGATTGTTAAACAGCGTAAGGACGAATACCTCGTACAAAGAAAAAAAGAAAAAGAAGAAGTCGAAAAAATAAATGCCCTGCAAGCTGCTCCCGCTTCGACAGAGCAACAGCCGGACAATAATTTTCCACCTCCTCCTTTTCCTACAGAAGAGACACCGACAGAAGTTCAGAAAGAGAGCTATCTTCCCCAAACGGGATGGGAGAAATTGCCTTTCTACATCAAAGAACTTCATTTGATAAAAATGCTTGTACGATATGGAGAAAAAATCGTATGTTATATAGAAGGAGAAAATGGCCGGGAAACACCAATCAGCGTCATCGAATACATTTCAATGGACTTGAGACAAGACCATTTGGAGTTTCACAACCCTATACACCGCAAGTTGCTGACTGAAGCAGAAACCCATTTATCGGATACTAACTTTTGCGCGGAACGATATTTCCTCGCGCATCCGAATCCCGCTATCAGCCGAATGGCCGCTGACTTGATTAGCGACCGTTATCGCCTGAGTAAAAGCAACGAAGAAGCAATGACGAAGGATGAAGACAGACTGCACGAACTCATTCCGCATCTGTTGATAGACTTCAAGCTATCCATTTTGGAAGAAGACATGAAGCAAACCATCCAACAACTCCACCAACCGGAAGTGGCCAAAGACGCACTACGCGCCATGAACGTCATGAAACACTACAAAGAATTGACAGAAACTTTAAAAGGAATGGCCAAAAGAGCCGGCGACCGTGTCATATTAAAAGCATAACTGACCACGAATCAGTTATGCTGTATCAAATTCATAAATTCTTCACGAGTCTTGGCTTGATTGAAAGCTCCGGTAAAATCGGAAGTCGTTGTAATGGCGTTCTGCTTTTCCACTCCGCGCATCTGCATACACATGTGCTTGGCTTCGACTACAACCATCACACCCAAAGGATTTAATGTTTGCTGAATGCACTCTTTGATTTGAAGCGTCATCCGTTCCTGCACTTGCAAACGGTGCGAAAAGACATCCACCACACGAGCGATCTTGCTCAACCCCGTAATATACCCGTTAGGAATATAGGCAACATGCACTTTACCATAGAAAGGCAGCATGTGATGCTCACACAACGAAAAGAAATCAATGTCCTTGACTATCACCATCTGACTATACGCTTCCTTGAACTTGGCTCCTTGCAAAATTGCATGAGGATCCTGTTCATAACCTTTAGTCAATGTCAGCATGGCCTTCGCCACACGTTCCGGAGTCTTCAACAATCCTTCTCTTCGGACATCTTCGCCCAACAAGGAAATGATAGCTTCATAATGAGTTTTCAACTGTTCGATTTTCTCAGCCGACCATTCGGGATGCAACAATTCTTCCATCATCAATTCAAGGGGATATTTATTTGTTCGCGAACTATGGATACTTCTTTAAATTTACCGGTAGCTTTCAAGCGACGCATCACCGCGTCGGCCTCTTCTATGCTCCGATAGTCACCGACACGACACAACCAGCGAGGTGGTTGAAAGAAAGCATAAACAGGCAATTCGGGAAACTCCGACCTTACCTTATCCGCCACCTCGTTAGCCTCCTGACGGGCTATACGCGAGTTGTTTCCGGCATAAACCTGCACTCGGTAGCCTCTGGCTTTCAACACTTTCGTTTCCTTTTCATTGTCACTCTTTACGAATGCCGTTCCTAACAACGCCGAAATTTTAGCATCTTGATGAATAATGACGGTACCCTGTCCGGCACGCTCGGTCTGCAATTCATCGACAATGTTTCTCTGCGCAGAGAGAGAGAGGGAAAATCCCAAACAAATCCATAATAACAAGTATCTCATGTCGTTTTATCCTAAAAAGGTACAACCCTCTTTTGAGGGTTATACCATATAATATACCATTTTATTTGAAAGCATCGATAATGCCCTTGAAGTCAGCAACCTTCAAAGCAGCACCACCAATCAAACCGCCATCCACATCCGGCTTAGCGAACAATTCCTTCGCATTAGAAGGTTTGCAGCTGCCACCGTAGAGGATAGAAGTATTGTCGGCCACTTCCTGACCATACTTTTCTGCAATCAAAGAACGGATGTAAGCATGAATGTCCTGAGCCTGTTCCGGAGTAGCAGTCAAACCGGTACCGATAGCCCAAACCGGTTCGTAAGCCAAAATAATCTTACCGAAATCTTCAGCAGACAAAGTGAATACAGAAGCCAACTGAGCAGCAACCACTTCATTCTGCTTTTCTGCCTGACGTTCTTCCAATACTTCACCGATACAGAAGATAGGCTTCAAGTTGTTAGCCAAAGCCAATTTCACCTTTTCTTCAAGGATTTCTACTGTTTCGCCATAGTAAGAACGACGTTCCGAGTGACCCAAGATAACATATTGAGCACCGGTAGAGGCAACCATTTCAGCCGAAACTTCACCTGTGTATGCGCCGGACACCTTGTCCGCACAGTTTTCCGCACCTACTCCGATTACAGCGCTATCAACGATAGGAGTAACAGAAGCCAAGTGAATAAACGGAGTACAGATTACTACATCGCAATTGGGCTTGTCAGCAGCCAATGCTTCGTTCAATTCTTTCGCAAGAGCAATACCTTCTTGAAGGTTTTTGTTCATTTTCCAGTTTCCTGCAACAATGTTCTTTCTCATTTTCTTTTTTTCTATTAAAAGGTTAATAAAATCTCAATCACATAAAGTCTTTCCGCACTTTGCGAGAACGACTACGTTCCCACACCAAATCCACCATACAGATAAAGAAGAGCGGAAAGACAAACCAAGCCACGGCTTGCACCGTCCTTTGGATAAAAGAATGAAAATCAGGACGACCTATCGGCAATTCTTCCAACGATGCCGTCAGTTCATATTCATCCGGCAAATTATTGACACTCCATTTATTGACAACCACCCCTTTCTTCAACAACACCAATCCCGGATTGGAGCGGATGATGGTTTTCAGCGTAATGTCGTCCACCACACAAAACGGATATTCCGCTCCGGTATTCTCTTTCCACTGTTGAACGGCTTCATCCGAGGAAGCTGTCAGACAATAGAAAGCGTAACCGTATTCCAAACTATAATCGTATAGTTCATTAATCAAATCAATGGCACTTTCGTCCGCCAACGACAACTGATGCGACACCAACAGAAAGGTATAATTATCGTCTGACAAAATCTGCTCCGTTATATCCTCACCATCTTCTTGCGCCACAATCGAAAAATCCTGAATGGGAGGTACGTATCCCTTTTCTTTCACGACAAGACGCGAATCGACAAAAGTCCAAGTACTGTCCGGATAATCATCCAGTGTAAACTCTTTCTTCACTCCATCTTTTTGCAGAATAAAACGAGTTTCAAATACCATCGGTTTCTCGCCATCCGGAACCTCCATGCTTTGACGAATATCCGCCCCTACATGAAACGGTCGGAAATCAAACAGAGGAAGATCCCGATAGGAATAGACAATCACAACGAGTATATACACAAAAGCATAAAGCGCAATCAACCAATCCAACCGTACTGTTACCAACGGAGAAATCCGTTTACGCCATTTCAGCAACACGACAGCCATTGAAAGGAGCAACACATTTTTCCAAAAGGTTTCCCAATTGGTCAAGACAACCGCATCACCAAAACAACCGCAATCCGTAACAGGATTGGTCAGCGCCAACCAAAAAGTCAACGGTGTCATTATGCCCAAGCATCCGACAACCGTTCGGGGGGCGATACGTCTGCGGATTCCGAAAAATAAATAGACTCCCAAGCAAAACTCCAAGATGCCCAACAAGACAGCAGCCAAAAAAGGCACGAAATCCGGGAAAACATCCGTCCAGCCAAAAGCTATCAGGTATTCTTGAATCTTATACTGAGTACCCAAAGGGTCTATCGCTTTTACAAAGCCCGAAAAGACAAACACCACAGCCAACACATAACGGCAAACGGTGGTGACAAGTCCTACGATTCTATGTTGCCTACTATTCTCCAAAGTCTAACTTAATCAGTCCAAAAACGGAGTAATTAATCATATCCATGTAATTGGCGTCAATACCTTCCGACACCAAAGTGTGTCCATCGTGTCCTTCTATCTGTTTGGTACGATAGATTTTCATCAATATCAAATCCGTGTACGAACTGATACGCATACTTCGCCAAGCCTCATCGTAGTCATGATTCTTCGCCAACATCAGTTCCAAAGCCTTTTGGGCATATTGGTCATATTTGGCCAACGCCTGCTCTTCGGTCAAATCGTCCTTATCGGCATATCCTAATTCCAATTGAATCAACCCGATGATACCATAGTTCACAATACCGATAAATTCCGGACGGATGCCTTCGTCTACCATCGTAACCCCTTTAATTTCGATGCTACGGATACGATTGGTCTTGATGAATATCTGATCGGTAACCGATGAAGGGCGCATGATGCGCCATGCCGCACCGTAGTCATGCAATTTCTTGGCAAACAAATCCCGACAAACGGCTATCACATGTTCAAACTGTTCTTTCGTTTCTTTCATTTTCTTCACTGAATAGGCAACAAAGTTACGACTTTTCCGTTTATCTGAAATAGAAAAAGGCGGAAAAGAATACTTTTCCGCCCTATTTTATCTTTATTCACATCTCAAATCATCAAGAACACTTCAAGACCTGCCCGATACGAAGAGTTGTCCGGCGACTGATGCCGTTTAATTTGCACAACCGGTCGATGGAGACACCGGTCTTTTTGGAGATACGGCTCAACGAATCGCCACTGCGGACTTTGTAGTATTGAGAAGAGCCGCCGGCAGCCAATTTCGTACTTTTCCAGTTACTTCCGTTTTTGCCATTCCGGAACAGATAACTATCAGCGACAATATCCTGTTTTTCAAAATCAAACATCAAAGCAGGATTAATAGCCTGTCCCAAAAAGCGCGTTTCAAAATGCAAGTGAGAACCCGTGGAACGTCCCGTGTTACCACCCAAACCGATGACATCGCCGGCCTTGACTTCCTCATTTTCACTCACCAGCCATTTGGATAAGTGACCGTAAACCGTTTCCAAGCCATTGCCATGACGAATAATGACATATTTTCCATATCCCACGCGGCGTCCCTGATTCTTCACTACCCGCACCTTGCCGTCAAACGCAGCGCGAATGGTGTCGCCTATGTAAACTTTCACGTCAATGCCATAATGCATGCGACGACGGCGAGGTCCGAACTTAGAAGTTATTTTCGTATTATCGGTAGGCATACAGAAACCCGACAAGTCGATTCTGAAAGAATCCGGCAACACGACATTCTTATACCGATGAGCATATTCATTGCTCCATTCCGGATAGAGGTCGTAAGCAGCATAAGCCGCCTTTTCCGCATTGAGCTGACGAATCAACGCTACCGAATCTATTGCTTTCAACTTTCTGTCGATAGGCGCCTGACGTGCCAACAAGTCCTGACCCGATACGTTCAAGCTTATCAGCGCAAAGGCTGCCGCCGCGACTACTTTCATACATTTTAAAATCATTGGTTTCTCCTTACTTTTTCCTTCAATCAAAACTCATCGCTAGCATACAGATGGTCGAAGGTGGACAATCTGTAATCGAAAATCTCTTCCGGCTTGAAGAAGCGTTTCAATTCGGCTTCCGCCGCCTCGGGTGAATCAGAAGCATGAACGATGTTTTCTTGGAAACTCATGCTATAATCACCGCGAATGGTACCGGCCGAAGCCTTGCGTCCCGTTGTCGAACCGGTAATCATTCTGACCGCTTCAATAGCACCCACTCCTTCAAAACAACAGACAATGACCGGACAAACCATCATTGAGTCTTTCACACGCCGGAAGAAAGGCTTTTCACTAAGATGTGCATAATGTTCACTCAGTACTTCATCGGTTAATTGAACCATTTTCATACCGGCAAGGCGCAATCCCTTACGTTCAAATCGGTTAATCACTTCACCAATCAAAGCTCGTTGAATGGCACAAGGCTTCAAAATTACAAGCGTCTTTTCTAACATAACAGGTTTCAAATTAAGGTTCAGAAGTACTTTCTTCAAAAAATCTCCCAAAGATAGTCTTTTTATTTGGAATAATCCGTCTGCTATTAACTTTTTTTATTCATCCGTCCGACAAGAGTAAAGAAGAATATGAGCTTTCAGCATTGTCTGGCGGCATTTTTTCTTAAAAATATGTTCTACAACACATTTTTAAGAATTAACACGTTTAAGGGCTTTAAGAGATTGCCGCCCAGTTTACATTCGTTTTTCTCAATGCTTGCAGCTGTTGCCATAACACAGCGTGTTCGGGCAAGATTCCGCCCGGGTCTTCATCTACTATGCGGGCAGCCACTTCACGGACATATTGCAACAACTGTCCATCACGGGCGATGTCGGCTATCTTCAAATCGAAAGCCACACCGCTTTGTCGGGTTCCTTCCAAATCACCGGGTCCCCGAAGTTTGAGGTCGGCTTCGGCTATTTCAAAGCCATCGCAAGTCTGCACCATAATTTCCAATCGTTTCCGGGTATCCTCAGCCAACTTATAACCGGTCACCAAAATGCAATAAGACTGGTCGGCGCCGCGCCCCACCCGTCCGCGAAGCTGGTGAAGTTGCGACAAGCCGAAGCGTTCGGCATTTTCGATGACCATCACCGAAGCGTTGGGAACGTTCACCCCGACTTCAATGACCGTTGTGGCCACCATAATCTGAGTTTCACCGTTCACAAAGCGTTGCATCTCGGCATCCTTCTCTGCCGGTTTCATCTTGCCATGCACCTTGCTCACCCGACAATCGGGAAATTCGGCACAAATATGTTCGTATCCCTCTTCCAAATTCTTGATGTCTATCTTTTCACTTTCCTTGATTAGCGGATAGACAATGTAAATCTGCCGTCCCTCGGCTATTTGCTTACGAATGCCCGCATAGAGCGACGGACGACGATTGTCAAACTGATGGATAGTCTGAATGGGTTTTCGCCCCGGAGGGAGTTCGTCAATCACCGACACATCCAAATCACCATACAAGGTCATGGCAAGCGTTCGGGGGATGGGGGTAGCCGTCATCACCAAGACATGAGGCGGACAGACATTCTTATTCCAAAGTTTGGCACGCTGAGCCACGCCGAAACGATGCTGTTCGTCTATCACAACCATTCCGAGCGAAGCAAAGTTCACCGTATCCTCCAATATCGCGTGCGTACCTATTAATATATGTATATCTCCGGTCAGCAGTCCTTTCAGAATTTCCTCCCGCTTCTTTCCCTTTACCGACCCCATCAGAAGCTCCACCCGCACATTCATTCCGAAGAGCAGTCGGGTAATGGTATCGTAATGTTGCGCCGCCAGAATTTCGGTCGGAGCCATCATACATGCTTGATAACCATTGTCCAGTGCCATCAACATCGACATCAGCGCCACCAAGGTTTTCCCGCTTCCCACATCGCCTTGCAACAGGCGGTTCATCTGCCGCCCGCTTCCCATGTCCTTGCGGATTTCTTTGATGACACGCTTTTGCGCTCCGGTCAGTTGAAAAGGAAGATTCTGCGAATAGAAAGTATTGAATACTTCCCCTACCCTTCCGAACACCAATCCGCGAAATTTCCGCCGGCGATCATTCGAGTAGCGAAGAATATTCAATTGAACATAGAAAAGTTCTTCAAACTTCAACCGATACTGCGCTTTGCGAAGCCGTTCGGGATTTTGAGGGAAATGGATGTTGTGAAGGGCTTCGTCAATCGACATCAGGTGATGTTCCGCCACCAGATTCGGGCTTAACGTCTCCGGGAAAGGATTGCGAATTAAGTCAAAAGCATTGCGCATCAGTTTTTCGATGGCATGCGAATTGAGACCGCTTCGCTTCATCCGTTCGGTCGTGTTATAATAAGGTTGAAGTCCCATCGCGGAGAGCGTCAGTTCTTGCGCCGGGTCGATGTCGGGATGCGCCACGTTGACGCGTCCATTGAACACGGTCGGTTTGCCGAATACGACATACTCTTCGTGCGCCTTGTATTTTCCTTTCAGGAACTTGATTCCTTGAAACCATACCAAATCAATCACTCCCGTTCCGTCCGAGAAATGAGCCACTAAGCGTCGCTGCCTGCCCTCGCCTACTTCCTCCAGACTGAGAATCTGCCCTTTCAACTGGATGTAGGGCATATTGCCGTCTATCTCGCAAATGTAATAAAGACGGCTTCTATCTACATATTTATATGGGAAATAATACAACAGGTCGTATAAAGAACGGATATTCAATTCCTTACTCAACATTTCAGCCCGCTGGGGACCTACTCCTTGCAAATACTTTATGTCACGTGTTCTCAGGTCGAACATATCCACTCAGCCAGCTTCAAGTCGAAAGGGGTCGTTAGTTTGATGTTCTCCCGATTGCCTTCCACCAGATACACTTTTTCGCCCAACGCCTCCACCACGGAAGCGTCATCGGTAAATCGGTCGGAAAACTCCTGCCGGTAAGCCTTTCGGAGCAAATCCGCCTCAAACACCTGTGGTGTCTGCACCAGTTTGTATCGGTTGCGAGGAACCGTTTCGCTCCCCTCTCCCGTCAGATGGCGGACTGTTTCCACCACGCCAATCACAGGGATGACCGCCCGTTTCATTTTCGCCTCGGCATAACAACGATTCATCACCGCTTGCGACACAAACGGCCGCACGCCGTCGTGCACCCCGACCAATCCTTCACCTGCTACCTGCGCCAAGCCGTTCTTCACCGAATGAAAACGGGTTTCACCTCCATCGGCAACATCATGCGGCACATCAAACCGGTACTCCGCACAGAGTTTCTTCCAATAGTCTTGCTGACTTACCGGAAGTACCAATACAATGTGCATTTCTTTATCGAAAGCATAAAAAGCTTCGATGGTACGCATCAGCACTGGTTTTCCACAGACCGGCAGAAACTGTTTAGGAATATCTCCGCCCATCCGCAAGCCTTTGCCTCCCGCAACGATAATGACGTGTTTCTTCATGACTCAGCCTTCCACCATCATGCCCTGTTTCAGTTCCTGCACCTTGGCTGCGCCAACATACTTTTCTACGATGGCAAAAGAAAACGCCAAGGCTGCACCCGGTCCCTTTCCGGTAATGAAGTTACCGTCCACTTCCACCAAAGCCGCGGTATATTCGGCGCCTTTCAAGTAAGATTCAAAACCCGGATAACAGGTTGCTTTCTTTCCGCGAAGCAACCCCCGATTACCAAATACCAGCGGAGCGGCGCAGATAGCCGCCAACGGCTTGCCTTCGGCAGCAAAAGTCTCCACCAGTTCGCCCAATCCCCGATGAGCGTCCAGATTAGTGGCACCGGGCATACCGCCGGGAAGCAAAATCATTTCCGCATCTTCCGGATTGATGTCCGCGAACATCAGGTCGGCCACCACAGGTATACCGTGCGCACCGGTCACGGTGCGTTCGTCCATGACCGATACCGTCTTCACATTCAGTCCGGCACGTCTTAACACATCCATCGGAGTCAGGGCTTCCATTTCCTCGAAACCTGTCGCCAAAAACACAAAAACGGTTTTCATAAATTACTTCAATTTAAAATAATAGGTTATCGTACCCGTCTGGTTATTCACCCCGTCCACAGCGTTAAAGCGTGCCTTTCGAGCCGCTTCTTCGGCGGATTTCCGGAGGGTGGCGTTCGCCGTATTGGTACGTTTGTTTATGCTTGTACTTATCACTTGTCCGGCGGGATTGACGGTGATGGTCACGACCACACGTCCTTCGTCCTGCACGTTATACACCGGCATCGGCAGGCCGCCGATTCCCAGCGAACGTCCGTTCAAGTCGAATGTGCCATAGCCTCCCACACCGGTTGATTTTCCTTCTGGGGCATTGCCGGCCGGACTTCCTTGCCAACCCGTTCCGGTGTCGGCCGTACCCTTGCTTCCCATCTGCGTTCCCTTGCCGAAAGCTCCGGCAATGCGTTTGGACGCGGCTTCGGCAGCGGCTTTTTCGGCAGCGGCTTTCTTTTCGGCCGCCAGCCGTTCGGCTTCGGCACGCTTCTCGGCTTCGGTTTTTTCCTTGGGAGGAGCGGGC
>CAYXZF010000076.1:5948-11829 GCA_964469845.1 uncultured Phocaeicola sp. | reverse complement strand
CCAACTTCCGATAAGGAGGATTATAACAACGGACAAAGGTACAGCTTTTTCTCAAATATACAACCTATCTTGAAGAAAAAAATTAAAGAATTTTCTCTTTTTATTTAAAAAAAACGTTCAACAATGTACTTCAAGAATACTTTTTACTTAAAAAATAGTCATTTTACGCCAATCCCGTCTTTTCAAAGTTTTATTGCCTCCGCAAATACACCTTATTATATATACGCGCGAGGGATGTGAGCAAGACCTCCGTTACCGGCAGACGTCCGAAGAAAGGGACTTTTTCCCAAGGCCTCTACGTTTTTTTAAAATAACATCCTTATTATTAAGCAATTAAAACAAAGAGAACCGCACAGGCTGAGCCGCTACAAAATGCAACGGGTTGCGTTGCCACCTGCAACAGGTTGCGCAGGCTTCTCCGGCGGGTTGCATCGCCCTTTGCAACGGGCTGCCTTTCCCGATGTGCCCGGATGCTTGAAAAACATAGATAAGGCACGGATGATACGGCATCGATTTTACGAGGCTTTACAGCCGCACGTAAATCATGTTATCCGTATCATCCGTGCCTAAAAATAAGCGAACGCCGGTTTCGCCGCTTTAGAACTCCGCGTTATGCGGGGTACGCGGGAAAGGAATGACGTCGCGAATGTTCGCCATGCCGGTGACGAAGAGCAGGAGGCGTTCAAAGCCAAGACCGAAGCCGGCGTGCGGACAGGTGCCGTACTTACGGGTGTCGAGATACCACCACATGTCCTTCATCGGGATGTTGAGTTCCTGAATGCGGGCCATCAGCTTGTCGTAGCCTTCTTCACGCACGCTGCCGCCGATGATTTCACCAATCTGCGGGAACAGCACGTCGGTGCCCTGAACCGTCTTTCCGTCGGCATTCTGCTTCATATAGAAGGCTTTGATTTCCTTGGGATAGTCGGTCATGATGACAGGCTTTTGGAAATGTTCTTCCACGAGGAAGCGTTCGTGTTCGCTGGCGAGGTCGCAACCCCAATAGACGGGGAACTCGAACTTCTTGCCTTTGGCGACAGCTTCTTCAAGAATCCGGATACCTTCCGTGTAAGGCAAGCGGATGAATTCCGTATTCACTACATTTTGCAGACGTTCTATCAAGCCCTTGTCTATCATCTTGTTCAAGAACTCAAGGTCGTCCTTGCAGTTATCGAGCGCCCACCGCACACAATACTTGATGAATTCTTCTTCCAAATCCATCAAGTCGTTGAGGTCGGCAAAGGCTACTTCCGGCTCTACCATCCAGAACTCGGCCAAATGGCGCGGAGTGTTGGAGTTTTCGGCACGGAAAGTGGGACCGAACGTATAGATGGAACCCAAAGCGGTAGCCGCCAACTCGCCTTCCAACTGTCCGGAAACGGTGAGGCTTGCCTGCTTGCCGAAGAAATCGTCATCGTAGATGATGGAACCGTTCTCGTCTTTCTTCAGGTCGTAGAGGTTCTTGGTGGTTACTTGGAACATCTGTCCGGCACCTTCGCAATCGGAAGCCGTGATGATGGGGGTATGGAAATAGAAGAATCCGTGTTCGTGGAAGAAGCGGTGAATGGCCATCGCCATGTGGTGACGGATGCGGAACACCGCGCCGAAAGTGTTGGTACGCGGACGCAAGTGGGCGATTTCGCGCAGGAACTCCATCGAGCAGCCTTTCTTCTGAAGGGGGTACGTGTTGTCGCAAGTGCCGAGGATTTCAATCTCGCGCGCCTGAATTTCACCGGCCTGACCGGCACCTACCGATTCCACCAACACCCCGTTCACGCTCAGACACGAGCCGGTGGTTATCTGCTTGATGAGATTCTCGTCGAAATCGGTCAGGTCGATAACGACCTGTACATTATTTATTGTAGAACCGTCGTTCAGAGCCACGAAGCTCACCTGTTTGCTACCACGGCGGGTGCGTACCCAGCCTTTCACATTGACCGTCGCTCCCCAGTCGTCGCGGCGAAGGAGGTCAACTACTTTTGTTCTACGAATTGTTTCCATGTTTAATTCTATCTTCTTTGTTTTATTGAATTTATGTTTCCCTACCGGGAGTTGTATGATAAACGGATGCGACCTGCCCCTTGCGGGACACATCGCATACCCTTGTTTTTTTATTCGAAAGAACCCATGCGGAGCATGTTCACTTCTTGTTCGGTCAAGTAACGCCAGTCGCCGCGCTTCAAGCCCTTCTTGGTGAGTCCGGCAAAATACACGCGGTCGAGCTTCACCACCTTATAGCCGAGCGATTCGAAGATGCGGCGCACGATGCGGTTCTTGCCCGAATGGATTTCGATGCCCACCTGCTTCTTGTCGGTTTCGGAGGCATAGCTGATGGAGTCGGCATGTATTTCCCCGTCGTCGAGCGTGATGCCTTCCGCAATCCGGTCGATGTCGGCCTTGGTCACATTCTTGTCGCAATACACATGATAGATTTTCTTCTTCAAGTACTTGGGATGGGTCAGCTTGGAGGCCAGGTCGCCATCGTTGGTGAGCAGAAGCACACCGGTGGTGTTTCGGTCGAGACGGCCCACGGGATAGATGCGTTCCTTGCAAGCGTCCTTCACATAGTCCATCACGGTTTTGCGTGCCTGCGGGTCGTCCGAAGTAGTGACACAATCCTTGGGCTTGTTGAGCAACACGTATGCCTTGCGCTCGATGCTTATCGGTTCGTCGTGGAACTTCACTTCGTCGGTACGCTTGATTTTGGTACCCAACTCGGTCACTACCTCGCCGTTGACCGAAACCACTCCCGCGGTAATGAACTCATCGGCTTCGCGGCGCGAGCAGATGCCGGCGTTGGCGAGGAACTTGTTCAGACGAATCGGTTCGTTCGGGTCGGTGAGCAGGTCTTTGTATTCAATCTGCTTCTTCATGCTGTACTTGGCGTTCGGATTGTAGTTTCCGGTATGCGGACGTTGCTGTCTGCCGAACGGGCGGGGAGCGCCGCCGTTGAAGCGGGGACGCTGCGGACGGTCGGCATTGTAACCGCCTTCGCGATTGTAGTTGTTCACGTGCGGACGATACGGACGCTGTTCGCCGCCTTCGCCGCCGTTGGGGTTGAAGCGGGGACGCTGCGGACGGTCGGCATTGAAACCGTTTTCGCCGCCGTAGCCGTTCATGCGCGGACGGTACGGACGCTGCGGACGGTCGGCGTTGTAACCGCCTTCGCGATTGTAGTTGTTCACGCGCGGACGATACGGACGCTGCTCGCCGCCTTCGCCTCCGTTGGGATTGAAGCGGGGACGCTGCGGACGGTCGGCGTTGTAACCGCCTTCGCGGTTGTAGTTGTTCATGCGCGGACGGTACGGACGCTGTTCGCCGTATCCGCCTTCGCGATTGAAACGGGGACGGTACGGACGCTGTTCGCCATCGTTGTTATATCGGTTGTTGTTATATTCTCTGTTATACGACTTGTAGCCTCCCTCACGGGTGTCATTTCCATTTGCAGAGCCTTCGGGTCTGTATTCGTTTTCGTTATTCATAATGATACCTTTATTAATATATGTTTTTTATTATATAACGCCCTCTCGGGCTTTGTTGTTTTAAGTCCGATTACATTCCGGTGTAATTGTGCGGCGTGATGGCGCGCAATTCCTTCTTGATGTCCTCTCCCACTTCCAGCGTTTCAATGAATTCCTTGATGGACGCTTCCGTAATGGTCTGATTGGTGCGGGTCAAGGCTTTCAAGGCTTCGTAGGGATGCGGATAGGCTTCGCGACGGAGAATGGTCTGGATGGCTTCCGCCACTACGCTCCAGCAGTTGTCCAAGTCTTCGGCAATCTTCGCCTCGTTGAGCAGGAGTTTGCCGAGTCCCTTGAGCGAGCTTTGGATGGCGATGACGATGTGTCCGAAAGGCACGCCCACGTTGCGCAGCACGGTGGAGTCGGTCAGGTCGCGCTGAAGGCGTGACACCGGCAACTTGCCCGACAAGTGTTCGAGGATGGCGTTGGCCATGCCCAGATTGCCTTCGGCGTTTTCAAAGTCGATGGGGTTCACCTTGTGCGGCATGGCGCTGGAACCTACCTCGCCCGCCTTGATTTTCTGCTTGAAGTACTCCATGGAGATGTACTGCCAGAAGTCGCGGTTCATGTCAATCAAGATGGTGTTGATGCGCTTCATGGCGTCGAAGATGGCTCCCAAGTTGTCGTAATTGGAAATCTGTGTGGTGTATTCCTCGCGTTCCAATCCGAGTTTTTCGGCCACGAAACGGCTGCCGAACGCTTTCCAGTCGTATGCGGGATAGGCCACTCGGTGAGCGTTGTAATTGCCGGTGGCACCACCGAACTTGGCGGTGACGGGGCAAGCCTTCAGCACCGCCAACTGACGGTTCAGACGATAGGCGAACACCATCACCTCCTTGCCCAGACGGGTGGGCGAAGCGGGCTGTCCGTGCGTCTTGGCCAGCATGGGGATGTCCGCCCATTCCTCGGCGTATGCGGTAAGCCGGTCTATCAATTCCTCTATCAACGGATAGTACACCTGCGCGAGGGCTTCCTTGATGGAAAGGGGGATGGATGTATTGTTGATGTCCTGTGAGGTCAAGCCGAAGTGAATGAACTCCTTATACTCTTCCAGCCCGCCCAACTTGTCGAATTCCTCCTTGATGAAGTATTCCACCGCTTTCACGTCGTGGTTGGTCACGCTCTCAATTTCCTTGACGCGCCGTGCGTCGGCTTCCGAAAAGTTCCGATAGATGTCGCGCAAAGCGTCGAAGCGGTCGCGGTCGAACGACTTCAGCTGCGGCAACGGAAGTTCGCACAAAGTAATGAAGTATTCAATTTCTACTTGCACACGGTACTTGATAAGTGCAAATTCTGAAAAATAAGAGGCTAAAGCTCCCGCTTTTCCCCTGTACCGGCCGTCAATGGGAGAGATGGCCGTTAGCAAATCGAGCTCCATAAATGTATTCTAAATTTATCTGGATAATTATCAGTGCGCAAAGTTAAGCCTTTTTTTTCATATTCATCACAAATAGAAAAGGAAAGTTGCCGAGAGCCGACAAAAAAACTTCGAGATGTTTTTGAAAAACACCTCGAAGTTTTCAAAATCCGCCTCGGCGTTTTTGAAAAACGCCGAAATGCTTGTTTAAAAATCCCGATACATCTTCTCGATTTCCTCCAAAGAGATGTCGAGCGTCTGCAAGCGGCGGAAAAATTCGGGCAGTTCCTCTTGAAGAAACACCTTCCGCCGGAGAGACAGAATCACCTCGCGCGCGCCGGGCGACACAAAGTATCCCAAGCCCCGCTTGTTGTAAACGATTTCCCGACTCTGAAGATAATCGAACGTGCGCACCACCGTATTGGCGTTCACCTCCACCGTGGCCGCATACTCGCGGACGGAAGGAATGCGCTCCTCTTCCTTGTATTGCCCCCGCAAAATCTCATCGCAAATGCGATCGGCTATCTGCAAGTAAATGGATTTGCTCTCCTTAAACTTCATAACAGTCGGAATTTAGGTTTGACAACCTGCGCACGGATGAACAGACGATAGCTCAGCCACCACAAGAACAGGATGAAAAGCGTCTGCAAGGTGGCCATCACTCCCAAAACGCCTTCCAACGGGATGGAACAAATCCAAGAAACATTGGCTTCCACCCACTCGCCCAAGCGTTCGAAGTTGGCCTCGCCCACCCACAGAATCGCCTGACCAATCAAAAGCAGCCCCGCCAACGAAACGCCCACCAGCGCAGACAATGTTTTAAGAAAGGCATGCTTGTACCAATAGTTGCCCCCAAAAATGAAGAGCGAATAGTGGGCCACTCCAAACAGCACCCCGTTCAAACCTCCCAGCACGTCCGCCATATTCTCCGGTCCGTTCATGCGAATCCGACCGACGGACAGCAACGAACGATGGAAAGCGTCGGGAAGGTCGAACAACGGCA
>CAYXZF010000076.1:0-5848 GCA_964469845.1 uncultured Phocaeicola sp. | reverse complement strand
CTGCCCATGCAATCCATGATTAAGGAAGCCGACAGCACTCCTCCGATGAGGGTCATCAATGTTACGCCTCCCCACACGGCGGCGAAAAAGCCGTCAAAACAACTATCGGGAGCGTCCCACGTTTGCGTTTCGCCCGAATATCTGCCCAAATTCGGCAAAATCAAAATGAGACAACCGCCGTAAAACGCCAAAAACTGATACAGATGGGTCTTCCGGTTCTCCACCCAATCGCGCTTCATCACCATCCGGATGCGCGCGAAGCTAAAATAATTATTGGTATCCATATCTATCTGAAATGTTTGTGTTACTTATCGAATATCGTTTGCATCCTCATCTTCTCCGCCAACACGGCATTGAACAAGACCTCCAAATTGAGGTTTGTCTCCTCACCGTACTCGTTGGCGAATATCACACTGTTGCCCTGCACCGAAGGCTGTACATAGAGCGCCCCGTCCGTCGGTTCGTTCATCCCCAGTTCCGCGAAGTAAAGTTTCCGGCAGATTTCGCTCACCGGCTCGTCCAGCAGCACCTTCGAATCATCCATGATGACCACATGGTCGAGCAAACTGTCGATGTCCCTCACCTGATGCGTGGAAATAATCACCGTCTTGTCATCGCTCATTCCCGAAGCAATCACCTTGCGGAACTGACTCTTCGAAGGGATGTCCAACCCATTGCTGGGTTCGTCCATCATCAGCAGCGACGTGTTGGCAGCCAAGGCAAAGCACATGAAAGCCTTCTTCTTCTGTCCCATCGAAAGCTCGCCCAAATGAATGTCCTCGCTCATGTCGAAGTCGCAAAGACAAGCGGTCAATATCTCCCGACTGAAGCGGGGATAAAACGGCGCATTGACTTTGACATACTGCTTCAAGCTGATATCCGGAAACGAGAACTCCTCCGGCACCAAAAACATTTCCTGAAGCGTCAGCGGATAACGAAGCGACACGTCCAAACCTTTGTAATGTATCTTGCCCGCCTGCGGACGAAGCAATCCCGACAGAAGGTAAAGCAACGTAGACTTCCCCGTACCGTTCTTACCCAAAAGCCCATATACGGCTCCCTTGCCTAAATTCAACGAAAAATCATCAAAGATTTTCGTCTTTCTCTTTCCGTAGCTGAATGTCAGCCCTCGAACTTCTATCATCATAGTGCTCATGTTTTGTTATTTTATTAGTGTATTAGTTAATTAGTACACCGCAAATATAAAGAGATTCTTTGAACGAACAAGGGATATGTGCCGATTTAACCTCCATTAACACACCGCCAACCATGCGGCATTTCCATAAAAAAGCTGAGCCACAGCGTATTTATAGAAAAACGCACGCGGCTCAGCCTGTCTGTTTACAATAAAAAGCACTCACTTGATTCCTTCCAACGCCAACTTGGCGGTTTCATTCTCCGGGTCAATCTCCAAGATACGGTTCCAGTATTCTTTGGACTGCGGATAATCCTGCTTCAGAAAATAATAATAACCCAAGTAACTCAAACACTCCTTCACCAAGTCCTTCGAAGCGTCGGGCTTCTGTTCGAGCAAGACAAGCGCCGCCTCGTAATAAGGTTTGGCCAGCCCCTCGGTAGTTTCCGGGTCGAGCAAAGAGTTGGTGCGTGCCCGCCAAAAATTTCCCAAGTAATTGTCCGGCGCATACTCGATGACTTGCGCGAAAGCCGAATCGGCCGCTTCCAGATATTGGGGATGCGGTTCTTCCCGAGCCGAATCGGAAGCGGCAAAATAATTCAACCGCCCGTAAAGGAAGAGGTCGCCGATGTCCGAAGGCGTCTTCAAGGCATCCATGTATCGGCGAAAAGCGGCAATGGCTTTGGGATAATCGGGAATCTTTTCGTAGGCTTCGGCCATCTCGCGATGGATGTCCGCCTGCTTCCCGTCCAGCGAAAGGGCTTTTTCATATTGCACGATGGCCTCCGGATATTGCTTCAAAGCCGAAAGCAGGTTCCCCCAATAGAGATAATCCAAATACACCAAATCGGGATGATCCAGGTCGGCGAAAAGAACGATGGCATCCTTTATTCCCGCTTCGTGGTTGCCCAACTCATAATCGTCGTACATGGCCAAACGCTTCAGCACCAGATTGTCGGCATCCAGCGACAGCCCCTTTCGGACATTGTCCAACGACTGCTCGTATTCTTTGTTCAAATAGAGCAACGTGGCATAACGGGCATAATCCGCCGCGGAAGGCGAACCGGCGGTCATGTAAGTATCGTAGGCGGTTATCGCCTTTCCATATTCGCCCATCCCGTAATAAATGTCACCCAACCGCTTGTTGATGCGACTGTCTTTGGCCTCCTTGGCCTGCAACCGCTCCAGCATTTCGATGGAAAGTTGCGGATTCACTCCTTGATAGACTTCCGCATACTTCAGGTAAGCATCGTTGCAGTCCTCGTCCAGATAGATGGCTTGATTGAAATCACTGCTCGCCTGATTTACATTCTTCTGCGCAAGTGCCGCATCGCCACTCAACAGATAGGCTTCGGCACACTTCCCGTCGACCTCTTTGACCCGATTGGCATAGTGAACCGCCCTATCCGCCTTGCCGGCATCCAGATAAGCACGGCCTATTTTCAACAGCAAAGCGATGTTCTTCTTGTTCTTACCTTTCAACAAGTCATCGAAAGCATCGGAAGCCGCTTCGGGATTACTCTTGATGAGAGGAGCAATCAATTCCACCTGTCGCTTCCATTCATCTTCCGAGGGTGTTTGCGCCATCGCCGCGATGGCGGCAAGGAACAAACTCAATATCAGGATATTTGTACGTTTCATAGCTTTAAAATTTTATTGTAACTTGAATGTGATGGGAACCGTGTAGTACACCGGCACGTTCCGACCGTTCTGCTTGCCGGGAATCCAGTCGGGCAATGATGCCACCACCCGCAAGGCTTCCTTATCGCAATGGGGGTCAAGCGAACGGATTACCGTCACTTCCTTCACCTGTCCGGTGGCGGAAACCACAAAGCGGATATACACCTTTCCCTGTGTACCGTTCTCGGCCGCCATCGGCGGGTATCTCAGGTTACGGGCAATGTAAGAAAGCAGTTCCTTGTCACCGCCCGGAAACTGAGGCATCTGCTCCACCATCGTATAAGGTTTCGTTTCTTCCACCGGTTCTTGGACAATGACTTCCTTCAACTCGGCAATGTCCTTGCCGTGTATCTCGTCATTTCCCTTTACATCGGCGATGGATATGGCGACTTTGCTGGTTGTCAGCTCCGCCTGATCCTTGATTTCGTCTTCTTCCGCCACTTCTTCATCCTTTTTAATGACCGGAGCGGTGAACTTGATGGAGCTTTTCAACGCCGGCGGCGGGGCTACCGGTTCCACACGCTTGAACTCTTCCTGTTTTACCTCCGGCTCTTCCAGTTGGGAGAGCACCGTCACTTCCACCATTTTCTCCACCACCCGGTCGGGAGCAGCCAACTTGACCAATGTCGGGATAAGGCAAGCGAACGCAACCAGTACAATGACCAGCACCATCGCCCAAGTATGCCGTTTGCCCGACTCGGCACGCATCCGGTATGCACCGTAAGCCCGATTCTTATTCTGAAACACCAGTTCGCACCATTCGCGCGAAGTCAAATCAATGTTTGCCATAAGTCTTCCTCCTTGCTTTATGGGGTATTACTGTCTGCTATCTGCCGGGAAAGATTGCCTTGCGTCCGGAAGTTCTCCATCAAGAAACGGTCGGCATCCGCCAGCTCGGTTATCACGTACTTGCCGATGCTGCATATCTGCATTTCGTCAAGCGCGTTAATCAGATTTTCATACGATGAATCGTCTGTCGCCTTGATGATGACGGTCGGAGTATTCTTTCCCCCCTTAATCTCAGCCAGCTTCCGGGTATATTCATCGTCCGAAATGCTCAAGTCAGCCTTCTGCTTTTTCAGTTCATATACGTCTTGAACCGCATCGGCATTCTTATTCAACAACATGGCTCGCAGACCATCGGCTTCGTAAGTCGTTTCCTTCAGCGAAGTATAATCCTTGTAATCGGGTTCGCCCTCATAGTAATACAACTTGTCGTCCGGTCCCAACAGCAGGGTGATGGCTTGCGAAGCTTTTACCTTCGTCTTTTGGTCGTCGGTCAGGTTCTTGTCATTGCTCGGCATACTGATTTCCATTGTTTGTGGCTTAATCAGTGTCGTACACAGCATGAAGAAAGTTATCAACAGCATGTTCATATCCACCATCGGGGTGAAGTCCACACGGACTGTCATCTTCTTCTGCTTGCTTCGCTTGCCTTTCTTGCCGCTTTCCTGTATTTCCGCACTCATATCCGCATAACATTTATCCTTCACTGCCCGACTTCAAGGAGGTAATCAGATTATATCTGTTCTCCCTCAAGTCCTGAAGGGAATTCATCACTACTTTAATAATCTCATAGGGAGTGTCCGAATCAGCCTTGATGGCAATCCGTAAATCAGGATTCACCGAGCGGGCATTGCGTACCCATGCCTTCAACTGGTTATCGGTACTATCGCAAGGGATTCCCTCGCTCTTCAGAATCCGGTCTTGCTCTTCCGGCGAAAGATTCAAGTAACGTTGCATACGCTGCATCGGCACGCCGAAAGTAGAAGCAATCATAAACTTCTTCTCCTGTTCGGAGTTGAAAGTCACTCCGTATTCCTCACCCATTTTCGCAAGCACCGCCTTCATATCCGGTTGTTTGTCGAGGCTCATGAAAATCTTTCCGCCCGGCTCAACCAGAATCTGCAGAATATCCGTTTCGGGTATTTTAATCTCGGAGACCGAAGCCGGCGGATAAACCGTCACCGGTTCCTTTTTTATGAAAGTAGAAGTCAGCATGAAAAAAGTGAGCAACAATACGGTCACATCGCTCATAGCAGTCATGTCTATGAACGTGCTTTTCTTTTTGATTTTAGCTCTGCCCATAGTTCTTGCATTTGGAAAAGATATTATTACTTATGTGTCGCGGCAAAAGTTTGCACAATAGAGAAGCCTACTTCGTCAAGGCTGTAAGTCAACTTATCAATCTTATTGGTATAATAATTGTAGGCAATGACCGCTAATGCACCGGTCAAGATACCGAAAGCGGTATTTATCAAAGCTTCGGAAATACCCTGCGACAAAGCCATAGAGTCTGTTCCACCCCCCGAAGAAAGAGCCGCGAACGAACGAATCATACCAATCACCGTTCCGAGAAGCCCCATCAACGTACCCAGCGTAGTGATTGTAGCCAGCACCGGAAGATTCTGTTCCATCATCGGAAGTTCCAAAGCGGTCGCTTCCTCCAACTCCTTTTGTATGGCAAGTACTTTCTGGTCCTTCGACAAATGGGTGTCCTTCTCTACCTCCGCATATTTCTTCAAAGTAGAGGTCACGACATTAGCTACCGAACCGCCTTGCTTGTCGCAGAGTTCTTGCGCCCGTTCCATGTCACCGTTAGCCAAAGCTTTCTTAATATTCGACACAAACTTCACCAGCGACCCTTTACCGAAAGCAGAACGGAGTGCGAAATACCGTTCGATACTCAAGGCTATCACCGTAAGTAGCAACGTTTGGATGATGGGTACTACCACTCCACCTTTGTAAATGGTCCCCAAGAAATTACCCGGCAAAGGATGATTGTTAGGATCATTGTTCACAAAGTTTGCCGGATTTCCCAAAAGAAAATAATAGATACAAACGGCCACAATAAAACAGCCGATAATTACCCAACCTGCATTCTTAATGCCTACCATTGTTGTAGCAGTCTTTGCTTGTTTCAATTCTTGTACAGCTTCCATAATTCATTTTAGTTAAGTTAAGCATTTGTTTGATTTGTATAAATTAAACAAGCAAAGTGTAATATTGGTTCAATAGGATAAAAACAAAAAA
>CAYXZF010000075.1:0-11886 GCA_964469845.1 uncultured Phocaeicola sp. | reverse complement strand
AAGACAACCCGTCTGCTTCCAGTTTCTTCTTGATTTTCTCCAAAATGAAAATACTTCCCTGCATCTTGGGGTTTTCGCAACAGATTTCCGCTTGTTCCAACAAGGCGGAGAGGGTTAGCTGCAAGTCGGGGGTGTAAGTGCTTTCGTCGATTTGCATTTCTTTCGGCAGCTTGTCCGCATGTTCGTTAAACCAGAGTTTCAATTTGCCGATTTCTTCCGGCGTATGTTTAATCGTTTCTTTGGGCATGATATGAATTTGTTTGGTTAATTGATGTCGATACATTAAAAGGGATAACCCACGGCGAAGTGGAAAGCGAAGTCGCGGCTCATTTGCGGATGAATGAAAGGATACTTGTCTTTTCCTTTTTCTTGCGGATTGATGGCTTTCATACCTCCGTCGAAACGCACGATGAGGTAGTCCAAATCGAAGCGGATGCCCAACCCGTAAGCCACGGCCAACTGCTCATGGAAACGATTGAACCGGAACGTTCCTTCCTCTTGTCCTTCGTAATCGCGAATGTTCCAAATGTTTCCCGCGTCGATAAAGGCGGCTCCGTTCAGCTTCCAGAATAAATGAGTGCGATATTCGATGTTCAAGTCGAGCTTGATGTCGCCCGTATGGTTGATGTAGTTCATGTTACCGTCTTTCCCTTTGTAATTTCCCGGTCCCAATGAGCGTACCGACCAACCGCGCACGCTGTTGGCTCCTCCCGCAAAGTAGCGTTTTTCAAACGGAAGAATTTGAGAATTGCCATAAGGATAGGCTATTCCCGCGCCGATGTGGAAGACCAGCGAGTTTCGATTGTCGATGTTCCAGTTTTTGGCAAAGTCAAAATCTCCTTTGATGTATTGGGCGAACGGAATGTTTGCCATCACATATCCCTTGTCTGCCTTGGGACTTCGGTGGATGGCCTTTGACGCCGTGTAAAGCAGGTTGCCCGCCTCCTCCACGCTGATACGGATGGAGTGTGAATTGCGTTTGCGGGAAGTCTTGGCTCGATGGTTGGCGCTGTTGTAGATGTAGCTGTATCCCATGCGGACAATCAATTGGTCTTCGTAACTCTTGATGAGGATGGAACTGCGGTCGGTCAGATTTTCCAGATACTTCCGAAAATTGTCCGACTTCCACGGTACATAGACATAGTTCACATCCAGCAGCTCGAAGTGATGCCGGGAGTATCGCCTGTCCACCCATCGGTAACTCCACGAAGCGGAGGCCAAGGTACGGGTAAATTCGGGTCGAAGTTGCGAATTGAAACTGATGCCCACTTCGGAAGTGGCGCGTATCCTCCGTTTGAATTCAGAAGACAGGAAAGGGAACTTAAATTCAGGAAAGTTGAAACTGCTCTCTATGCCATACTCTTTGTAGTCGTCGCTTTCGTATCCTTCTTGTAATCCGGTAATGGCTTCGTAAGCGCCGCGCACTTTGAGCGTGAAGATTTCCGAGCCTTTGAATACGTTGTGATGACGGAAAGTCATGGAGGCGGCTGCGCCCAAGTCGCCTGCCGAATTAGTTCCCTCGATTTCAAAGGAAACAGATTTGTTCTTTCCCGGCGTCAGCAAGACATTGGCATCCAGTAGGGTGCTGTCTTTTTCTACTTTGTTGAAACGGATGTTGGTGTACTTCAAAGCACGCAGACGTCCCATCGAAGCATAGGTGTTTTGTACGTCTTGTTCGCTATACCATTCATTCGGGCGGATGTAGTTGAAGTTGGCCAATGTGCCGGGGCGCAGATACACTTTATCTTCGTAATAAATGTTCAATCCCTTGTAGTGCAAGGAGTCGAGTTTCGTAAAGTCTTCGGTCAATCTCATGCCATCGTCGCAAGTCAGGTAATTGACGTTTCGCACGGTGTATTGGCGATGCCGTTCGGGCATGTCTTCCTTCTTTTGCTGATAGGGGAGCAGCCTCATGGTGAGGTCGATGAGGCCGGAGTTCCGCATGGTGTCGGCTTGATACACCAGAAAATCCTTGTTGAACTTGTAATATCCTTTGTTTTGCAAAAGTTTGGTGATGCGTTGGCGTTCGTTGTCGAGTACCACAACATCAAAGGGCATACCCGGGCGGAGATAAGATTGTGCCGAATCGGCTTCTATGTAATCGTAGATGCGGAGGTCGTCTATATCGTATGCGATGTGGCGGATGTTATACGCCTTTCCGGCTTCAATCCGATAGCTTAATTTCAGCTTGTTTTTTTTGATGATAGTGTCCAAATGGACAACGGCTCTCATGTACCCCATGTTTCTGACCGCCTTTTCCATTTCCTGCCGGGACTTGTTTGTGACGGCAGCATCGTAGATGACCGGTTCGTCACCCAACTTTCGGAAGAAGCGGTTGAACCAACGGGCGGAGTCTTTGCCCGATACGCAATAAATGCGCATGGGCACTTTCACCAAATTGAACCACTTGGCATTAGGGTTCTGCCGCACATAGGTGTTCAGTTGGGAGGGACGCACTTCTTTGGTGTCCGAAACGATGCTCACTTCGTCCAACAGGTAATCTCCTTCGGGAATGAACTTCCCGACAGAACACGAACTGAGTAATGAAAGGGCGACAATATATATATAAGGTCTTTTGTTTTTCTTCATCTTCATAAATTATGGTGCAAATATAGCATAAATTAAAAATATCTTTTTAGCTTTGCCGAGAATTAATGAATTTTTATGTTGAGCAAGAGTAAAATCAAGTATATCCGTTCGCTTGAATTGAAGAAGAACCGGAAAGAAGAACAAGTATTTGTAGCCGAAGGGCATAAGTTAGTGGGCGATTTGCTGGGACATTTTCCCTGTCGTTTGTTGGTGGCTATGCGCTCGTGGCTGGAGGAGCATCCTCAAGTCGCGGCAGACGAAGTCATAGAAGTAACCCGGGAGGAATTGACCCGTGCCAGTCTTCAAAAGACACCGCAAGAGGTATTGGCGATATTTGTACAGCCCCGGTATGAACTGTGTCCCGAAGTGGTGAGCCGTTCTTTGTGTCTCGCGTTGGACGACATTCAGGATCCCGGTAATTTGGGCACCATCATCCGCTTGGCCGATTGGTTTGGCATTGAGCATATCTTTTGTTCGCAGGGAACGGTGGATGTCTATAATCCGAAGACGGTTCAGGCGACGATGGGTGCTTTGGCCCGGGTAAAGTTGCATTATGTTGATTTACCTTCGCTGATAGCTTCGTTGAAAGATGTACCCGTTTACGGAACTTTTTTGGACGGAGACAATATGTATACCGAGACCTTGACGGAAAACGGGCTGATAGTGATGGGGAATGAAGGAAGCGGAGTGAGCCGAGAGGTGGCGAGTCTGGTCAATAAACGCTTGTACATTCCTAATTATCCTCCTCAGCGTGAAACTTCCGAATCCCTGAACGTAGCCGTTGCTACGGCGGTGATTTGTTCCGAATTCCGTCGCAGGTTTCTATAATCTTCGCAAGAGGCTTGTCCGGGTTTGTTTTTCGTGCTCAAAATCGAATGCGGATAAGTGCCACGCATAAAGCGATTGAGACGTGGTTGCCGGCAGAATCGTCAGTAAGTCGGTCAAGGCTTCTCCCTTTTCGCTGATAGACTTGAACGGTGACAGGATGATGATGCCTCCCAACCATTCGGTCTCTGAAATTTCTTCGGTCAGTGGGCGAATGGAAAGGACTTTTCCTTCTCCATCGATGCTTACTACCGATTGTGAGAAATAATGATTCGCGGCATCGTATATCCGATGACAAGCGTATTTTCTACAGGTACTCGTGTCGTTATTTGGTGCCGTTTTCATTGCTTATGACCGATTGTGGATCGGCAAGCGTAGAGGTTGCCGTAGAGTCGTTCTTCGCATGATAACGGGTCAGCGAGATTCCATGTACCAACAGATGGGATTTTTGTGAAGTAGAATCGTCCATCATTTGAATAAAACCGTTCAGATTCTTGATGGTATAAGCGGAATCGCTATGCAGACGGATGGCATAGTGACCTGAACGGGTGATGGTTTGCGTCTGTCCCACCACCGAATCATTATCGTAGACAACATTCAGCCCCATGACGGCTTTTCCCGGTGAAAGGAAACGATAGTCCATTTCCCAAAGGAAAGCATCCTTTGGATGGAAAGTCGTGTCGGGCTTGACCTGAACAATCAATTGATTGGTGAGCGGAGCCTCTGCCAGCCGGTAAAGTCTTTTCTTCTTCCAAATATCTACGGTGTCGCCCGAAGCGAATCGGGTATCCTCCTTCTGTCCTTCCACCAGCATGTCAATCCGTTCGTGTTCCTTGCCGAAACGTTGAGCGAGATTTTCGTAGATAGCAGCCAATTGTTCCGAATGTCGGGTGTACCATACCATTGATGAGTCGAAGTCCGCTTCCGTGATGCCATGCTTGCTGAGTACAAATTTTCTAAAAGCCTCCTTTTCGTAGCTTCGGTTGAAGTCATTTCCCGACAGCCCCATTGCCAAATGATAGTCGTAAAGAACATCCTCCATCCGATTGGACGAAAGAATGTCGTCGGGCGTATCCTGACCGCATGCGGTCAGCAGTGCCAGCATAGCGACCCATGTCCATAGTTTTTTCATCTTGTGACTCCTCCGGTTATTTGACCTCGGATGTTTCCATGAGGTTGTTCAGATACTTACCGTAAAACAGAATCAAGGCGATGATTCCGCAACTGATGGCTGCATCAGCAAAGTTGAATATCGGACTGAAGAAGATAAAATGCTCTCCCCCTACAAAAGGCATCCATTGAGGCCAATTTGTTTCGATAAGAGGAAAATAGAACATATCTACCACTTTGCCGTAAAACCAGTCGGCATATCCTTCGCCGGCGGGTACGAACGTGGCCAGCGTGTGATGGGTGCTTTCGCTGAATATCCCGCCATAGAGGACACAATCAATGATGTTGCCCATCGCTCCGGCCAGGATTAACGACAAGCAGACGATGAATCCCGTTTTAAGGTTCTGCTTTACATACTTGTAAATCAGATAGGCTATGCCTGCCGAAGCGATGATTCGGAAGATGGTAAGGAAAATCTTGTCGAAGAATTCCATACCGAAAGCCATGCCGTTGTTTTCCGTAAAATAAATGTAGAACCAATCGGTGACGCGAATGCTCTCATGCCAATACATGTGGGTCTTGACCCATATTTTGATGAGTTGGTCGATGATGAGTACGGCTATCACGATAAGTGCCGAAAGTTGTCCTTTGGTAAGATATTTGTTCATTCCGTTTTCGTTACGATAAAGGGGATGTATCGAAATGAAAATACGCCATCATCTTGTTGTGTCATTCAGAACGATGCTCAGAATCGTGTGACAGGGATTTCCCATTTCGATACAGCCTCCATAAGTTTCAATTACTTGCTTCCTCCCTGCTTGGCTTCAATGCTGAGTGTCGCATGAGGCACGGCACGAAGTCGGCCTGCGGGAATCAGTTTGCCTGTTTCCCGACAGATGCCGTAGGTTTTGTTCTCGATGCGTACGAGGGCGGCCCGCAGGTTTTGGATGAACTTCATCTGGCGTGCGGCCAAACGGGTTGTCTCCTCTTTCGAAAGGGTGTTTGCCCCTTCTTCCAATACCTTGTAGGTGGGTGATGTATCGTCTACATCGTTTCCGTCCTTGTTCATGAGAGAACTGATCAGTCTATCATAGTCGCGTTGAGCGAGTTCAAGTTTTTCCATGATGATGGCACGAAATTCTTCAAGTTCCGCGTCTGAGTATCTGTTTTTTTCTGCCATAACTTTAGGTTTTAAGGTGTTTATATAATCACTGTTTATGCTTTTACGATATTTACCTGCAAGGTAAATCCGTCAAATTCCAATTCGTTGGCATCGGCTACTTCATTGACTATTTGCAGTGATTGAGCCAATACTTGGTTGCAAATATAATCATTATATTCGGTGATAGCCTCATCCGTATGTTCGTTTTTCGAAACCACAACATTGATTTTATCTGTGATTTCAAAACCGCTGCTCTTTCGGATGTTCTGAATCTTGCTGACCAATTCGCGGGCAATGCCTTCGCGTCGGAGCTCATCGCTCACAACGATATCGAGGGCTACGGTCAGTGTTCCTTCGTTAGCCACTACCCATCCGGGGATGTCTTCGCTGAAGATTTCCACTTCGCCGGCCTCGATTTCGGCGGTGGTTCCGTTCAAATCGAGAGTGAGCGTGCCGTTGGTCTCCAGTTCGCTGATTTGTGCTTGGCTCAGTGCGGTGACGGCAGCGGCTACCTGCTTCATCAGCGGACCGAACTTCTTGCCCAAAATTTTGAAGTTGCACTTTACTTTCTTTACGAGGATGTCTGACGCTCCTTCCACGAAGTCAATCTCTTTCACGTTCACTTCGTTCATGATGAGCGATTTTACGGCTTCAAGGCGTTCTTTGGTTACGGCATCTACGGGAATCATCAGTTTTTGGAGCGGTTGCTTCACGATGATGTTCACTTTCTTGCGGAGTGCCAAACCCATAGACGACACTTTCTGCGCCATTTCCATGCGGTTTTCAAGTTCCTTGTCGATGATGCTTTCATCGCAGACGGGGAATTTGGCGAGGTGTACGGAAACCACGTTGTCCCGACCCGTTGTCGAAACCAGATTCATGTAAAGCTGGTCGGCATAGAACGGAGAAATGGGTGCCATCAATTTAGCGACGGTTTCCAAACAAACGTAAAGTGTTTGATAGGCAGCGAGTTTGTCTTGTGAATAGCCTGTACCCCAGAAACGCTTGCGACAGAGACGGACATACCAATTAGAAAGGTTGTCGTTCACGAAGTCGTTAATCAAGCGGCCTGCTTTGGTCGGTTCGTAGTCGGCATAGCAAGCATCTACGTTCTGAATCAGTGAGTTGAGTTCCGAGAGAATCCAACGGTCAATTTCAGGACGTTCACATACCGGCACTTCGGCTTCGGCGTAAGTAAAGCCGTCAAGATTGGCATAGGGCGCAAAGAACTTATACGTGTTGTGAAGCGTGCCGAAGAACTTACGCGTTACTTCTATTACTCCCTCCGTATCAAATTTCAGGTTGTCCCAAGGTGATGCGTTGGTTATCATGTACCAGCGCAAGGGGTCGGAACCGAATTGCTCGATGGCACCGAAGGGGTCTACGGCATTACCCAAACGCTTCGACATTTTGTTTCCGTTCTTATCGAGCACAAGACCATTCGAGATGACATTCTTGTAGGCTACGCTGTCGAACACCATCGTGGCGATGGCGTGGAGGGTAAAGAACCAACCGCGTGTCTGATCCACGCCTTCGGCAATGAAGTCGGCAGGGTAGTAGGAGCGGTTGTCTACGATTTCCTTGTTTTCAAACGGATAGTGGAGTTGGGCATAGGGCATTGCACCCGAGTCGAACCATACATCGATAAGGTCGAGTTCGCGCTTCATGGGCTTGCCGGATGCAGACACCAAGATAATGTCGTCCACGTACGGGCGATGAAGGTCTATCTTATCGTAGTTCTCCTTATTATATACACCCGGTTCAAATCCCGTTTCTTTGTACGGGTTGGTTGTCATGAAGCCTGCGGCGATTGATTTTTCAATTTCGTTGTAGAGTTCTTCCACCGAACCGATGCAGCGTTCTTCTCCTTCTTCACTTCTCCAGATAGGGAGTGGAGTGCCCCAATAGCGCGAACGGCTCAGATTCCAGTCGTTCAGGTTTTCGAGCCACTTGCCGAAGCGGCCGGTACCGGTAGACTCGGGTTTCCAGTTGATGGATTTGTTCAGTTCCATCATTCGTTCCTTTGCGGCGGTAGAACGGATAAACCAAGAGTCAAGCGGATAGTACAATACCGGCTTGTCCGTACGCCAGCAGTGCGGATAGTTGTGTACATGCTTTTCTATCTTAAATGCCTTGTTGGCGGCCTTCATGTTCAAGCAGATGTAGATGTCGAGCGACTCGGCGGCCTGAGCGGCCTTTTCGTCATACTTACCATTGACGGTAAATTGCGGGTCGTAAGCGTTCTTTACCCAACGGCCTTCGTATTCTTTGTACACTTCCTTGTCTATGCAGGTATTCACAAAGTTTTCATCGAGTTCCTCCATCATGTAGAATTTGCCGGTAAGGTCTACCATCGGGCGTGTTTCACCTTTCTTGTTAATCATGAAAAGCGAGGGGATGCCGGCAGCTTTGGCCACGAAAGCATCGTCTGCACCGAATGTAGGAGCAATGTGTACGATACCCGTACCGTCTTCGGTAGTCACGTAGTCGCCGGGGATAACACGGAACGCTTTGTCCGAAGCATCCTGCCAATTGCCGTTTTCGTCCATGCTGACGGGTTTTACCCAAGGAAGAAGTTGCTCGTATTCCATGCCCACGAGGTCGATACCTTTGTATTCGCCCACCACCTTGAACGGAACGAGTTTGTCGCCGGGCTTGTAGTCTTCAAGCGCCATTTCTTCCGCTTTCTTGTTGAAGTGGGTGTAGAGTAGGGGCTTTGCCAATACAACGGTCATCTTTTCACCCGTATAAGCGTTGTAGGTTTGTACGGCTACATAGTCGATTTTCGGGCCTACGCAAAGGGCGGTGTTCGATGGCAAAGTCCACGGAGTGGTAGTCCATGCGATGAAGTATGGCGTACCCCATTCGGCCATTTCGGGTTTGGGGTTTTTCATCTTGAACTGACCCACTACGGTGGTGTCTTTCACATCGCGGTAGCATCCCGGTTGGTTCAGCTCGTGTGAACTTAGCCCCGTACCCGCAGCCGGCGAATAAGGTTGGATGGTATATCCCTTATAAAGCAGTCCTTTGTTGTAAAGTTGCTTCAGAAGCCACCACAGGGTTTCGATGTAACGGTTGTCGTAGGTAATGTAGGGGTTGTCCAAATCCACCCAGTAACCCATCTTATGAGTCAAGTCGGTCCATTCCTTGGTGAACTTCATCACATCCTTTCGGCAGGCGGCGTTGTAGTCGGCCACGGAGATGGTTTTGCCAATATCTTCTTTGGTAATGCCGAGAGCCTTTTCCACACCCAGTTCTACCGGAAGTCCATGTGTGTCCCAACCGGCTTTGCGCTTTACTTGGAAGCCCTTCATGGTTTTATATCGGCAGAAAGTATCTTTGATGGTACGAGCCATCACATGGTGGATACCCGGCATGCCGTTGGCGGAAGGAGGACCTTCATAGAATACAAAAGAGGGACATCCTTCGCGTTCTGTCATACTTTTTGAGAATACATCATTTTTATCCCATTGAGCCAACACTTCCTTGTTTGTTTGCGAAAGGTTGAGTTGAGAGAGTTCTGCAAATTTCTTACTCATAATGCTATATTATTTTTCTTTTTTACTTTCTTTGTTTTCAGCAATTCGTTCTGGTTTCGAAGATGATGCGACGAAACCGGATGCCTCATCGCATCCTCTTTATTTTTAAGGCGCAAAGTTACAAGAAAAATGAATAGCAGGAAACTTTTGCCACTTCTTTTTTTGCGCGGATGTTTTTCTATATTGTTAAGTATTTGTAATTTTGCACCCCGAACAAGCATAAAAATGGAAAAAACAAAGATGTCTTCTGTTAAAAATAAGTCCGGCTTTTGGGCGTTAAGTCCTTTGCTCGTCTTTTTGTGTCTCTATCTGGTCACTTCTCTTGTTGTGAACGATTTTTACAAAGTGCCCATTACGGTGGCTTTTCTCGTGTCGTCCGTCTATGCGGTGGCGATAACGCGCGGACTTCCGTTGAACGAACGCATTCTGCAGTTTTCCGCGGGTGCGGCCAATAAAAATGTGATGTTGATGATATGGATATTTGTCCTTGCCGGTGCTTTTGCGCAAAGCGCCAAAGATATAGGTGCCATTGATGCTACAGTCACTCTCACTTTTTGGTTACTGCCCGGTCATCTCCTTATGGCGGGATTCTTTCTGGCTGCCTGTTTTGTTTCGCTTTCCATCGGGACATCGGTGGGGACGATTGTCGCTCTTGTTCCGGTGGTGGCAGGCATGGCCGAAAAGACGGGAACGGATTTGAGCTTTCTAACAGCCGTCGTGGTGGGCGGTGCTTTCTTTGGCGACAATTTGTCGTTTATCTCCGATACGACCATCGCGGCAACTCGCACGCAGGGATGTTCCATGCGCGATAAGTTTCGGGCGAATTTTCACATAGTCTTCCCGGCGGCTTTACTGGTATTGGCTTTCTATGTTTACCGTGGAATAGGCATGCATGTGGTATCCGATGTGGAGGATGTGGAATGGCTTAAAGTTCTTCCTTATCTGGTGGTGCTTCTCACGGCTTTCTTGGGCATAAACGTGGCTTTAGTATTACTGTTGGGGCTCGTGATGACGGGTGTCGTGGGACTGTTGACAGGCAGCCTCGGTCTTTTTGAATGGTTTGGCTCGATGAGCGTCGGCATCACGAGCATGGGCGAACTCATTATTGTCACCTTGTTGGCGGGTGGCATGTTGGAACTGATTCGTTTCAATGGCGGGGTAGACTACGTTATCGCTTCGCTTACTCGGCGAGTGAAGGGCAAACGGGGGGCCGAACTCTGTATTGCCGCACTGGTGAGCATCGCTAATGTATGTACGGCCAATAACACCATCGCCATAATTACCGTCGGTCCGTTAGCGCGCGACATTGCGACTCGTTATCGGGTGGATAAGCGTAAGAGTGCCAGCATCCTCGATACCTTTTCGTGTATGGTGCAGGGCATCATCCCTTATGGAGCGCAGATGCTGATTGCGGCCAAGTTGGCTTCACTCTCGCCGCTTTCCATCATGGGATATCTGTATTATCCGCTTGCCATCGGTGTGACAGCTTTGCTGAGTATTCTAATGCGATGGCCGAAGAAATATTCGTGACGAGACACAGAAAAAAACATTATGAAAAATGCAACGGGCTACGTTGCCGCATGTAACGGGTTACGTAGGCTTCTTCAACGGGTTGCATCGCCCTTTGCAGCGGGTTGCCTTTTCTGATGTGTCCGGTTGCTTGAAAAATAGGACGTTTTTTTATACAGATAAACTTGCAAAGACTTGTGAATTTTGGCAAGTTTTCGCCTGTTCGTGATTTTTATCGCTCGTTTGAATGGAATAAAAAATCCCCCGTTAAAGGACGAGGGAACCTAATGTTTTCACAACGGAATAATCCTTATTGTGATTTGCTTCTTTTTAGTTCTGCAAATATAGACACAATAATTTGGATATGCAATAAATATTAAATAAATTTGTCGTATAAAAATATTTAGTTGCTATGAAAAGAATATTAGGTTTAGATTTGGGTACCAATAGCATTGGTTGGGCAATTGTAAATGAAGCAGAAAACAATGAAGAAAAATTTTCTATAATAAAACTTGGAGTACGCGTGATTCATTTTGATACTTTTGTAAATTCGGAAACGGGAAAAGAATTTAAAGGTGAACCGTCTGATTTCTTTAAAGCAGGTAAGGGAGTATCGCCTAATGCTGGACGTACTCAAAAAAGAGGAACAAGACGAAATTTACAACGTTATAAGTTGCGTAAGGATCAACTTATAAGACTAATGAAGGAGGCAGGATTTATAACGAATGAGTCTTGTTTATCTGAAAATGGCAATTGTACTACTTTTGAAACATATCGTTTACGAGCGAAAGCAGCTAAAGAGGAAATCACTCTTGAACAATTGGCACGTGTATTTTTGATGATAAATAAGAAAAGGGGATATAAAAGTAATAGAAAAATAAAAGGAAATGAAGAAGGTGTATTGATTGACGGAATGGAGATTGCACGCAAACTTTATGATGAAGAATTGACACCCGGTGAATTATGCTTTGATTTGTTAAGTGAAGGTAAACGATTTTTGCCAGATTTCTATGCGTCTGATTTGCAGGCTGAATTCGAAAGGATTTGGAAATACCAATATACATTTTATTCTGAATTATTAACCAATGATTTAAAGGAAGTAACTATTCAGCGATAGTATAGTGCCCTTAATCCACGACTGAAATATACTGC
>CAYXZF010000074.1:0-12208 GCA_964469845.1 uncultured Phocaeicola sp. | reverse complement strand
AAGCCTTATTCGGGGCTTGATGACCCGTCATGCCCTATCGCTGAATAGTTACAATCAAGGACTGAATTGAAAAAAAAAAACGTAAAATAATCAGCCGGACATTTGCAGGATTCAAAAAAAACATCTACCTTTGCACTCGCAAATGAGAGGGAAACCATCAGGTGCAAACAGAGTGGGTCCGTTCGTATATCGGTTAGTACTCAAGATTTTCATTCTTGCAAGGGGGGTTCGATTCCCCCACGGACTACAAAAAAGAAAGAGAGAGGTTATCGCTTGATAATCTCTCTCTCTTTCTTTTATTCTTCTTCCCTTCGACTGAATTCGCATCCGCAATACCGCTGATTGTAAAAATCATACTCCTTGATGATGGCGATACGGCGTTCGCTCAAGCCGCCTTTCCGCCAATTCCGATCCCACCACGCCACATCGGGATAATCCGCCACGGCATGGCGCCCCGCTTCATTGATTTGCTCCAGACTTTTCCAACGGCTGGAGGCCAGAGTCGTGGTGATGACGCCGAATCCATGCTCATGGGCATAGCGGGCCGTGTCCGCCAGACGCATCTTGAAGCAACGGAGGCATCGGCCTCCCCGCTCAAGCTCCCGCTCCATCCCCTTGACGCAGTCGAGCCAACCCTCGTGGTCATAATCAGCTTCCACAATCTCCAAACCCAGCGAACGGGCGTATCGGGTACACTCGTCCTTGCGGATGAGGTACTCTTCCCGCGGGTAGATGTTGGGGTTGCAATAGTAAACGACGGGAGTCACGCCGTGCTGCATCAAGCACTCGATGATGGCCGACGAGCAAGGGGCGCAACAAGTATGGAGGAGCACACGGTCGGCTCCTCCGGGAACTTCCAATTGATTTTTATCCTTTTTCATCAGAACGGAAACAACAGCGGCAAAACAAATACCATCACGATACCCATAATAATCTGCAACGGCAAGCCCACCTTGACATAATCCATGAAGGTGTATTGACCGGCAGGCATCACCAGCGCGTTAGGCGGCGTAGAGAACGGCGAAGCAAAGCACATGCTGGCCGCCACCGCCACGGCAAAGAGGAAAGGCGCTGGATTGACGCCAATCTGTTGCGCGCTGTGCAGGGCAATCGGCGCGAGCAGCACCGCCGTGGCCGTATTGCTGATGAACATGGTCATCAGCGAAGTGGTGAAATAGATGCCCGCCATCAGCGCGAACGGCCCGTACACACCCAATCCGCTCACCAACGAGTTGGAGATGTACTCCGAAGCACCGGTCTTTTCGAGTGCCAACGACATGGGCATCATGGCGGCTATCAGCACGATGCTTTCCCAATTGATGGTCTTGTAAGCAGCCTCCACGTTGCGGAAACACCCCGTCAGCACCATGAGCAGGCCGGCGATGATAACCGCCGTAACGGGAGCCACGGGGATGAAGTCGAACACCATCATGCCAATCATGAAGAGCATGATGACAGCCGCCACGGGAGCCTTATAGTCGAGCGTCACCTTGGCAGCCTCGGCCAAAGGCTGACCCAGCACCACCCATTCGGTGTCTTCCTTGCTCAAACGGCCGATGTTCTCCCACGTGCCCTGCACCAAGAGCACATCGCCGCTCAGGATGCGTTCGCTTCCCAGCTCCTGCAACAGATAATCGTTCTTGCGGCGGATGCCGAGCACGTTCACGTTATACTTGTCGCGGAAGCCCACCTCCTTGATGGTTTGATTGATAAGCTTGGACGAAGCCATCAAAACGATTTCGGCGATACCGATGTCGTAGAAGTCCAACGAATTGCCGGCGGATTTTCCGGCTTCCTCGCTGGCATGTCCGTCCTGCATCTCCAATTGATAATCGACGACGAACCGCTCCAACATATCGGGCTTACCCGTCACGTAAAGCACATCGTCGGGCTGAAGGCGGGTGTCGGGTTCGGCCAACTTCTGCGTCACGGTTTTCAGAAAGCGGTGCTGCGCGGCATCGCTCCGACGCACTTCCAATATGTTCAAGCCATACTTACGGCGCACATCCAGTTCGACGATGGTTTTCCCCTTCAAGAGCGAAGTCGACACCACCTTCAAACGGAAAAGATTGCTGGACAAGCCATATTCCGCCACCAGCTGCTTGAGCGACTTGCCCGAACCGTTTCCATCGCTGTCGCGGCCGCCTCGCTTCGCCAACACCCACTTGCTGAGAGGCATCAGCACCAATGTGCCCACCGTCACGCAGACGATACCCACGGGAAGAAATGAGAAAAAGGACAATTCGGGGAAGCCCGCCGAAACCAGCACGTCCTGTATCACCAAGTTGGGCGGCGTACCGATAAGGGTCATCATGCCGCCCATGCTGCTGGCAAAGGCCAACGGCATGAGCAATCGGCTCGCGTTCATGTTGGCACTGGCCGCCAAGCTCACCACGATGGGCAGCATCAACGCCACCGTTCCCGTGTTGCTGACAAAGGCGCCGATGCCCGCCGTAACCAGCATCACGAGCAAGAAAAGGCGAAGCTCGCTCTTGCCCGCCAGCTTCAAGATGCGCGAACTTATCATCTTGGCAAGGCCCGTCTGGAAGATGGCTCCTCCCACCACAAACAAGCCGACCATCATTATCACCACCGAATTGGAGAAGCCCGACAAGGCCTCGTTCGGTGTCAAAATCTGAAACACAAGCAAAGCCGCCAACGCGCAAAGAGCGACAATGTCCGAACGAACCTTGCCGCGGGCGAACATGACGGCCGAAATCAGAAGTATAGCTATCGTTATCCACATATATAATTAGGTATTTTAATTTCGGGGAACAAAAATAAAGAAAATAAAGTTCATTTCTACCGCTTCAAGTAAAAAAAGCACTATTTTTGTAGAGTTTTAAAAAGAATAAGCAATTACGATGAAAGAATCAGCTATCAATCAGCCCTTTTTCGGGCATTCGATGGAAGACCATTTGGGCATTGTTTTTCTGCCTGCCGGCACCGACGGCATCATTCACGCCGAAATGCCGGTAAATCACCGCACCTGCCAACCTTACGGCACTCTGCACGGCGGAGCCTCGCTCGCCCTCGCCGAGTCATTGGCGGGACACGGCTCGCTGGCGCATTGCGCCCCCCATGAAATTCCCGTCGGGATGCAGGTGAACGGCAACCACATCGCGCCGGTCAAGGCAGGCGGCAAGGTGTTGGCCGACGGCAAACTGATACACAAAGGCAGCACCACCCACATTTGGGACATCACCATCCGCACGCCCGAAGGAAAGTTGGCAGCCGACATCCGAGTCGTCAATTATATCGTAAAGAAGAAATGAGATTACCGGACGCACACACCCATCGGCTGATAGACGGCCTCACCCGCAGCCGATTCAGCTTTGCGCTCTACCGCCTTCCGTGGACGGACGAGTGCCGCTTCGTCCTGCAAACTTCGGAAGAACCGCAAAGGCTGAACGACATCGCCGAACTGAACAAGAAAAGAGGTTTTGTCATGGCTCCTTTCCGCCGGACGGAGCAACATCCGCCGGTGCTTATCCATCCCGAAATCACGGCTTTCGACTGGCCTGAAATCTCCCGTTCGCTCGCCGCATCGACCTACGCCGACGCGCTGCCAGCCTGCCGAAGAATCCCGGCCGTCCCCCGTCCGACTTTGAGCGAGGAGGAGCGATACAGCCGATATGCGGCGACTTTCGAACGTTTCATCAAGCCGCTCAAGGCGAAGACGTTTCAAAAGCTGGTGCTCTCGCGCCCGGCTTTCTGCCCCATCGGCGAAGATTTCTCGCCCCTCGAAACCTTTGTCAAGGCCTGCAACGCTTATCCGAGAATGATGATTTACCTTTGCCACACGCCCGTTACGGGCACTTGGATAGGCAGCACGCCCGAAATTCTGTTGAGCGGCCGCGCCAGCCGATGGCATACCGTGGCGTTGGCGGGCACCGTCCCCTTTGAAGAGGGAGCGGAAACGCCCTCGTGGAGTGACAAGAACAAGGAAGAGCAGGCACTGGTCGCACAATACATTCACCGCATCGTCCGTAAGTTCGGCGACGAGGTGACAGAAAAAGGGCCTTACAACGCCCGCGCCGGACAGCTCATCCATCTGAAGACCGATTTCCAATTCCGACTGAAGGATACGGATTTCTTGGGCGACTTGCTGAAAGAGCTTCACCCCACCCCTGCCGTGTGCGGGCTTCCCAAGGCCGAAGCCTATCGCTTCATCAACGAACAGGAAGGATACGACCGACGCTATTATTCGGGCTTCGCGGGGTGGCTTGACCCCGACGGGCAAACCGACCTGTACGTGAACCTGCGCTGCATGGAAATCCGTTCGACGGAAGCCAAGCTCTATGCGGGCGGAGGCCTCCTGCCCTCGTCGGACGTCCGTTCGGAGTGGACAGAGACGGGCGAAAAGATGAAGACCATGAAAAGTTTAATCTAAAAAAAGACTATGTACTCAGACAAAAGAAACATACTGCAACTGGTTGCCTTGCTCAGGGCGCACGACGTACGGAAAATAGTGCTTTGCCCCGGCAGCCGAAACGCGCCCATCGTACACACCCTCGCCCAAATCGAGGACTTCACCTGCTACTCCGTCACCGATGAACGAAGCGCGGGATTTTTCGCCATCGGGCTGTCACTGCAAGGCGGAGGCCCCGCGGCCGTGTGCTGCACCTCCGGCTCGGCGTTGCTCAACCTGCATCCGGCCGTGGCCGAAGCCTGCTATCAGCAAGTGCCGCTCATCATCCTCTCGGCCGACCGCCCCGCCGCTTGGATAGGGCAAATGGACGGACAAACCCTGCCGCAACCAAACGTGTTCGGCTCGTTGGTGAAGATGTCGGTCAATCTGCCCGAAGTGCGGACGGACGAAGACGAATGGTACTGCAACCGTCTGATAAACGAAGCCATCCTTGCCACCGCGCATCACGGACGGGGCCCCGTACACATCAACGTGCCCATCTCCGAACCCATCTACCGGTTCACTGCCAAAGAGCTTCCCGACGTACGCGTCATCACCCGCTATCAAGGATTAAACGTGTACGACCGCGACTATAAAGAACTGATAGCCCGCATGAACGCTTACCACAAGCGCATGGTGATAATGGGGCAGATGAACCTGATTTATGAGTTCGACAAGAAGTACGTGAAACCGTTGGTGAAGAATTTCGTCTGGCTCACCGAACACTTGGGCAATCGCACCGCGCCGGGATTCGCCATCAAAAACTTCGATGTCGCCATTCCACCGATGGACGAAACGAGACAGGCGCAAATGACCCCAGAACTGCTCATCACCTGCGGCGGACACATCGTGTCTAAACAACTGAAGAAATACCTGCGCGAACATCCGCCTCGCGAACATTGGCACATCACCCCCGACGGAAAAGCGGCCGACCTCTTCGGATGCCTCACCACGGTCATCGAGATGGATCCGTTCGAGTTCCTCGAAAAGATTGCGTTCATGCTCGACAACAAACCGACCGCCTACCCGATGATGTGGGAAAATTGGTGCAAAATTCATCCCGCGCCCGCATTGCCCTACTCGCAAATCAGCGTCACGGGCGACTTGCTTCAAGCGCTCCCCGCGCCTTGCGCCTTGCATCTGGCCAACAGCTCGACGGTTCGCTACGCACAGCTCTTCCCCCTCTCGCCCGAAGTGGAGGTGTGTTGCAACCGAGGGGTGAACGGCATCGAAGGGTCGCTGTCCACCGCCATCGGCTACGCAAGCACATCGGACAAGCTGAACTTTGTCGTCATCGGCGACCTGAGTTTCTTTTACGACATGAACGCCCTGTGGTGTCCGCACTTTCATAACAACCTGCGCATCCTTCTTCTGAACAACGAGGGAGGCGAGATTTTCCACACCCTGCCGGGCATGGACAAAGCGGGAGAAATCTCGCGAGGCTTCATCACCGCCGAGCATCACACCTCGGCGCGCGGATGGGCAGAGGAACAAGGCTTTCTGTACACCAAGGTAAGCAACGCCGAGGAGTGGCTGGAGGCACTGCCCGTTTTCACGTCGCCCCAAGCGCATCCTCGCCCCATGCTGACAGAGGTCTTCACCGACAAAGACAAGGACACCCGACTGCTTCGAGAGTACTATAAGAGCTTAAAAAATAAAGACTAACCCCCCAAAAACACTTATATGGAAAAAAGAGAGTGGAAAACCCTTAAAGAATATCAGGACATCCTGTTTGAGTTTTACAACGGCATTGCCAAGATAACCATCAACCGCCCGCGTTACCGCAACGCCTTTACTCCTACCACCACCGCCGAAATCAGCGACGCGCTTTATTACTGCCGCGAGTGCCGTGACATCAATGTGGTGGTGCTAACCGGCGCAGGCGACAAAGCCTTTTGCAGCGGAGGCGACATGAACGTAAAGGGTCGCGGAGGCTATGTAGGCACCGATGGCGTGCCCCGCCTGAACGTGCTCGATGTGCAAAAACAAATCCGCTCGCTTCCCAAGCCCGTCATCGCGATGGTGAACGGCTACGCCATCGGCGGCGGACACGTGCTTCACGTGGTGTGCGACCTCTCCATCGCCTCCGAGAATGCCATCTTCGGACAGACGGGTCCCAAGGTGGGCAGCTTCGACGCCGGCTTCGGCTCCTCCTACCTCGCCCGTTGCGTCGGTCAGAAAAAGGCGCGCGAAATTTGGTTCCTCTGCCGCCAATACAACGCACAGGAAGCCCTCGACATGGGACTGGTAAACAAAGTCGTACCTTTCGACCGGCTGGAAGACGAAGTAGTGGAGTGGGCGGAACAAATGATGCTTCACAGCCCCTTGGCGCTGCGCATGATTAAGGCAGGACTCAACGCCGAGCTGGACGGTCTGGCAGGCATTCAGGAGTTGGCGGGCGACGCCACCATGCTTTATTACATGACGGACGAAGCGCAAGAAGGCGGCAAGGCGTTCCTCGAAAAACGCAAGCCGAGATTTCAGGATTATCCGAAGTTCCCATGAAAGCAACCGTACTGAAAAAGCAGCTTCACTTCAAGCAACCGGCAGGCACTTCGCGCGGCATCTATACCGTGCGAAAGGTATGGTACATCGTACTCACCGATGAGAACGACCCGAATCACCGCGGCATAGGCGAATGCGCCCCCCTGCCCCACCTGAGTTGCGACGACCTGCCCGACTACGAAGACATTCTCCGCAAAGCGTGCCGGGCGTTGGAGGCCGACGGCTTCATCGACCGCGAAGCGTTGCGCCCCTACCCCTCCATCCTGTTCGGGCTGGAAACCGCCCTGCGGCACTACGAGACGCGAAGTTTCCGCCTTTGGCAAACACCTTTCAGCGAGGGAAAACAAGGCATCCCCATCAACGGACTTATCTGGATGGGAAACTTCGATGAAATGTATCGACGCATCGAGGAGAAAATGTCGCAAGGATTCCGGTGCATCAAACTGAAAATCGGTGCGATAGATTTCGACCAAGAACTGGCGTTGCTGGCACACATCCGCCGCCGTTTTTCGCCCGAACAAATCGAGCTTCGGGTAGACGCCAACGGGGCGTTTTCGCCCGCCGAAGCGACAGAGAGGCTGAAACAGCTGAGCGAATTTCGGCTGCACAGCATCGAGCAGCCCATCCGCGCCGGACAATGGCAGGAAATGGCGAAACTATGCGCCGACACGCCCCTGCCCATCGCCCTCGACGAAGAGCTGATAGGCATCAACACCCTCGCCGGAAAAAAAGAGTTGCTGGACACCATCCGCCCGCAATACATCATCCTCAAGCCCTCGCTGCACGGAGGCATCGCCGGCTCGGAAGAATGGATAAGGCTGGCCGCCGAACGAAATATCGGCCGGTGGATAACCTCCGCCTTAGAATCGAACATCGGGCTGAACGCCATCGCCCAATGGACGGCCACGCTCAACCCCGCGCTGCCGCAAGGACTGGGCACGGGGATGCTCTTCACGGACAACATCGACCTGCCGCTCCGCATCGAGGGAGATTGCCTGTTCTATCACCCCGAAATAAACACATCCGACGCGATTGCCGCGCGAATGGCGCAAGACGAATACCTGCAATCCCTTGACACTTTCCTACGCGAGTGGGAGGACGACAGCCCCACCGTATGGGTTCAAACCTCCGGATCCACGGGCACGCCCAAAGCCATGCGGGTGGAGAAAGAACGGATGCGCGCAAGCGCACGCGTCACTTGCCGGTTTTTAGGGTTGAAAGAAGGCGATACCGCCCTGCTCTGCATGCCGCTGCAATACATCGCGGGCAAGATGATAGCTGTACGGGCGCAAGTGGCAGGACTGAAACTGATTCCCGTAGCTCCGTGCGGCCACCCGCTGAAGCACCTGAAGGAAGCACCCGACTTCGCGGCCATGATACCGATGCAGGTGTACAACTCGCTTCAAGCGGCGGAAGAAAAAGAGACACTGACGCGCATCCGCCGGCTGATTATCGGAGGAGGTGCCATCGACACGGCATTGGAACAGGCGTTGCAGGATTTCCCCAACCCCGTATGGAGCACTTACGGGATGACCGAAACGCTTTCGCACATTGCCCTGCGCCGGATAAACGGCTCCGAAGCATCCAAGTGGTACACGCCTTTCGACAACGTATCCGTCCGTCTGAGCGAGGAAGGGACGCTCATCGTCCGCGCCCCCGAAGTGTGCGCAGAAGAACTGACCACCAACGACATGGCCGAAATCAATGCCGACGGACGGTTCCGCATCCTCGGCAGAAAAGACAACATCATCAACAGCGGCGGTGTGAAGATACAAATCGAGCAGGTGGAAGCCGTGCTGAAAGAGCACCTTGAAGTGCCCTTTCAAATCACAGCCGCACCCGACGCCCGACTTGGCGAAACGGTGGCGATGCTCTACGAAGGCAGCCCCGAACAGGCCGCTTCCCTCCAACGAATTTGCAAGGAAATACTCCCGCCCTACCGGGTGCCTCGCCGCTATCTGGCCGTCGGCGTCCTGCCCCTGACGGGTACGGGGAAGCCCGACCGGGCGGAGGCGCGAAAAATAGCCTTAGGCTGATAATTACCAGAACTTGTTCGCCTCCGCGCTGTACTCAAAGCCGGCGGCGGCAAGTTTGGTTTCCAACTCGGCGCGGCTGATTCGCATATCCTCGCACAAGGCATCGAGCGAGGGGTACCGGTCGCGCAACTTCATGTTGATGAAGCTGAACAGCATCATCGGGTCTTGGGGTAAATCGTTCATATCGCAAACTCTTTTGGGGTTAAAAACGCCGCAAAAGTACAATTTTCCCTCCGAACCCGCACAAGGTATGGCGGTTTTTACTTATTTTTGCAAAAAGATTCACCACTGCGTGATAAAAGAACAGACAAACCCTAAAAACATTATTCAAAAACAAAATGAGAAAAATCTTTTTATCGGCCGTCATCGCCATGCTGGGCGCGGCCTGCGGTTTCGCACAAAACGTGCAACTTCACTACGACTTCGGTCACTCCATCTACGACGAGCTGAAAGACAGCCGCCCGAAAATCACCACCACCGTCGAAATGTTCAAGCCCGACCAATGGGGAAGCACCTTCTTCTTCATCGACATGGATTACGGAGACAACGAAGTGAAATCCGCCTATTGGGAAATAGCCCGCGAGCTGAAGTTTTGGGACGGCCCCCTCTCCATCCACGCCGAATACGACGGCGGGCTGAACTTCATCAAAGACGCGTGGCTGGCAGGTGCGACCTACACCCATAACAACCGGAACTTCACGAAAGGCTTCACCCTGTCGGCCATGTACAAGTACATCTGCGGAAACGACAAGCCGAACAACTTCCAGCTCACCGCCACGTGGTACGCGCACTTCGGCGGCGGACGCTTCTCCTTTTCGGGCTTCGCCGACTTTTGGCGCGAAAAACACACGGACGCCAAGGGCGGCGGACACGATTACGTATTCCTGGCCGAACCGCAATTTTGGGTGAACCTGAACAAATTCCGCGGAGTGAACGAAGCGTTCAACCTGAGCGTCGGCACCGAATGGGAGGTGTCTTCCAACTTCGCCTTGCTCGACGGATGGTATTGGAACCCCACGCTGGCATTGAAGTGGAGCTTCTGAAAAAGCCGCGGAAGCATTCTTTCCGACAAGAACTTTCCTGCCAAGATTTCCTCCCCTCCCCGCTCCTCCCCACACACCTGTCACTCTTTTCAGACAAAATGTCAGTCCGCGCCGAAAATCATCCTTTGGCACGGACTTTGCTTTCAGATAGACGTGCGGCGCACCGAAAAAAGAAACGGACGGCCGCACACCGAGAATGAAATCAACAAAATAAGAAAACAAATAAAAAACATACTATTATGGGAAAGATTATTGGTATTGACTTAGGAACAACAAACTCTTGTGTATCCGTATTCGAAGGTAATGAACCGGTGGTAATCACCAACGCCGAAGGCAAGCGCACCACTCCGTCTATCGTAGCGTTCGTAGACGGCGGCGAACGCAAAGTGGGCGACCCCGCCAAGCGTCAGGCCATCACCAACCCGCAACGCACCATCTTCTCAATCAAACGCTTCATGGGCGAAAATTGGGATCAAGTACAAAAAGAAATCTCACGCGTACCCTATAAAGTGGTAAAGGGCGACAACAACACACCCCGCGTGGAAATCGATGGACGACTCTACACCCCGCAGGAAATCTCGGCCATGATTCTGCAAAAAATGAAGAAAACAGCCGAAGACTACTTGGGTCAGGAAGTGACCGAAGCCGTTATCACCGTGCCCGCCTACTTCTCCGACTCACAGCGTCAGGCCACCAAGGAAGCTGGTCAAATCGCCGGTCTCGAAGTAAAGCGTATCGTCAACGAACCGACCGCGGCCGCCCTCGCCTACGGCATCGACAAGGCGCACAAAGACATGAAAATCGCCGTGTTCGACCTTGGCGGAGGTACATTCGATATCTCCATCCTTGAATTCGGCGGCGGCGTGTTCGAAGTGCTTTCCACCAACGGCGACACCCACCTCGGCGGCGACGACTTCGACCAGGTAATCATCGACTGGCTGGTACAGGAATTCAAAAACGATGAAGGCGCCGACCTCACCGCCGATCCGATGGCCATGCAACGCCTGAAGGAAGCCGCCGAAAAAGCCAAGATTGAATTGTCATCATCCACCACCACCGAAATCAACCTGCCGTACATCATGCCAGTAGGCGGCGTGCCCAAACACTTGGTAAAAACCCTGAGCCGCGCCAAGTTCGAAGCCCTCGCCCACGGACTGATTCAAGCCTGTCTGGAGCCGTGCAAGAAAGCCATGAGCGATGCAGGTTTGAGCAACTCGGACATTGACGAAGTAATCCTCGTAGGCGGTTCAAGCCGTATCCCCGCCGTACAAAAGCTCGTAGAAGACTTCTTCGGCAAAGTACCGTCAAAGGGCGTAAACCCCGACGAAGTAGTGGCCGTAGGCGCCGCCGTACAAGGTGCCGTGCTGACCGACGAGATCAAGGGCGTGGTATTGCTCGACGTAACCCCGCTGTCAATGGGTATCGAAACACTGGGCGGCGTAATGACCAAGCTGATTGACGCCAACACCACCATCCCGTGCAAGAAGAGCGAAACCTTCTCTACCGCAGCCGACAATCAGACAGAAGTAACCATCCACGTACTGCAAGGCGAACGTCCGATGGCCGCACAAAACAAGTCTATCGGTCAGTTCAACCTCACAGGCATCGCACCGGCTCGCCGCGGCGTACCGCAAATCGAAGTAACCTTCGACATCGACGCCAACGGCATACTGAAAGTTTCGGCCAAGGACAAGGCTACCGGCAAGGAACAAGCCATCCGCATCGAAGCCTCCAGCGGCCTGAGCAAAGACGAAATCGAACGCATGAAAGCCGAAGCCGAAGCCAACGCCGAAGCCGACAAGAAAGAACGCGAAAAGATTGACAAGCTCAACCAAGCCGACAGTATGATTTTCCAAACCGAAAACCAGTTGAAGGAATTGGGCGACAAGCTCCCCGCCGACAAGAAGGCACCGATTGAAGCCGCCCTCCAAAAGCTGAAGGACGCTCACAAGGCGCAAGACGTAGCCGCCATCGACGCAACCATGACCGAACTGAACACAGCCTTCCAGGCAGCCAGCGCAGAAATGTATGCCCAAAGCGGCGCACAAAACGGCGCACAAGCCAGCCCGGGCGCAGGTCAGCAACCTAACCAAGGTGCTTCCGACCACAAGGAGGACATTCAGGACGCGGACTTCGAGGAGGTGAAGTAAGTGTATCGATAAACAACAAATAAAAACGCAGAAAAGCGTGCAACTCCGGTGAGTTCCACGCTT